>NZ_JBVVPN010000004.1:0-246419 GCF_055811035.1 Bradyrhizobium sp. MI1.10 | reverse complement strand
CCCCCCGCTCCGGCGATGTCGCGTGGGCGCGGAGATGTGTATAAGCGACCGTGGGGCATCTGCTGCTGGAGGGCCATCCGGCAGTGGCGGCGGATCCGGCGGAGCGGCCGGTGGCAAAGGACCTTTCGCGACGGGAGGGAACTCCGGAGATCCGACCGCATATGGAGGGGTCGATTGTGCAGATGAAGAAGACGACGAGCGGAGGCACAAGCCCGAGTGCGAGCGAGCCGCCACTCGACTTTCGAGCGCAACCCGCTCCGAGCATTAACAACGGTTCGACCCGCTGTTGTTGCATGCTGAGCAGCCTGGCCCAATGGAGCGTGCCGCGCCTGGGCACATGAGTACTCTATTAACGCGCCGCCGCATCGTTATCGGCAACGCAGCATCCGAATGTTAGTCGCGTTTTTCTCTGATTGCATATTTTTTTGCCCACCATCGAAGCTGGCGGAATTCTCGCGGACATATTGCCAGGAGACCTCACATGAAAATCTGCGCTCGAGTGGACAACCCCGCTGCTGTTCTTCGCCAGCGTCTCGAAGCGCTTGCCTCCCAACTCGCGGAACTTGAGAGTCTCAGGGACCGAGTGGATCGAGAAGAGAACCATCAGCGCGAGCTGCGCCGGTCGGGCTATCTCGGACGGCGCGCGAGCTCAGAGCGCAACCCTGCAACGTCGCAGATTTAAAGCTTATGCCTGCTCCGCCTGGTCGCAACCCATCAAATTATTCAGCGAGAGTCCGAAAGCGAACGGATGATTCGAATTTAATCGATCATATTTGGCTCGGCGGGGGGCGAGCGGTTCATCCGCAGCAGCATCCCGTCACGCCGAGAACAGGGGCGCTAGTTTTCTGGCGCAGTACGTGCGGGGAGCGGGGGGTCTTCAATCTACTAACTAGTTTCGCTTGAAAGGATGAAAGCTCGTGAATGATGCCAATGTGAAAGTCGAAACGCAGGCCGATCCGGTGAATGAGAACGCGAATGGTGCAAAACCAAGGTTCGATTTCCCGCTTTTGAATTTCCAGGAACTCCTCCGTGGCTTCGCCGAGCAGGGCGCCGCACAGACCAAGAAAAATATCGCGAGCATGAAAGCGACTTCCGAGGAGATCAGCGACATTCTCCGTGAAGCCTGCTCTATGAACGCCAGAGGGGCCGTTGATTACGGCGCCAAGGTCATCGAGATTTCCAAAGACAATACCAGCGCCACCCTGGAGTTTTTATCCCGGCTCGCTGAGACCAGGTCGCTGCTGGATATCGTGCATCTTTCGACCGCCCGAAGCCGCGAGGCTTTCGAAGTTGTCTCCGCACAGAATCGGGAGCTTTGGGAGCTCGCGCAGAAAGTTGCGATCGAGACGACCGAGCCCATCAAGACCAGCTTCAACAGAGTGCTGCACAAGACTGTCTGAACCGAGGCTACCGGCCGCGCGGATCGACTGGACAGGCGTTTCCGCGACGAGGGGACGCTCGGTCCAGTCGATGGCGGGCCAGCGTGCTCAGGGTCCGCAACAGATTGCAGGAAACGAAGATGGGTGTGGTAATGATCAAATGCCCGGAAACGGGCGACGCTATTTCGACGGGTATCGAGACTGATCGCGAAAGGTTTCGCTGCAGCGCGGTATTCTTCTCGCGCACCTATTGTCGGGTCTGCGCGGCTACACACGAGTGGTTCGCGCGAGAGGCCTGGGTCTACGAGCCTGCCCTGGATAGTCGGTCGCCGGGCGGCTGGCGGGCGTCTCGCGCCGGCGCGGCTTGAATAAGTCCTGCTCCGCCACGCGAAATTATCCGATCGATCCTGCGGCTCATCACCTTGTAGCACTCGCATGCCACGGCTTCGAGCCGCGGCCGGTCAATCTCGAGCTGACCGCGGCGGTTGGATTTCAACGCTCTTGACGCGCGCAACGCCCTCACAACATGCGTGACCGTGGTGCGTCGGACGCCCAGTAGCTCCGACATAGTCTCCTGGGTCAAGGGGAGGAGATTGCTGCCATTCGCCCGGTCGTGAATTTGAAGCAGCCAGCAGGCCATCCGGGCTTCGACGGAATGCAGTGCATTGCAAGCCGCGACGTGCTGAACCTGCGTCAGCAGCGATCTCGTGAAAATCTGCACCATGGATGCGATCGCGGCGCTGCGCCCCAGAGCTGACAAAAATTGCGCCGCCGGAATCTGCAGCACGGGCCCCGGTACGCGGACGACTACCGTCACGGATGAGTGGGATGTGCCAAGCGCCAACGTTAGACCGATCGCACCTTCACGACCGATCACCGCTATGGCGGCAGTCTGCCCGTTCGGCAAGTCCACGATGTAGGAAATCGCGCCGCCACAGGGGAAGAGAAGGTGCTCGATTCGATCTCCCGATCGGACCAGTACGGCGTCGCGCTTGAGTACGACTTTCCGCAGGTGAGGCGCAAGCAAAGCGAAATCCGCCGCCGGCAACGCTGCTAACAATCGATTACCAACTCTTGTCGCGTGGTCCATCATGGGATTCGTCCCCCACGGAGGTCCGGCGCTAGGTCTCCTGCCGGCTGGTGCCGGCTGGTCTGCACTACTCAACAGCGCTCCAATCGGTCACCGGAGATATGGTTCCAATTGGGAGTCGTGCGTGTGCGACGGCACCGCCACGCACGATCCCGCTAGATCCTGCGATTGGCTCCAACTGGAGACCGGCAGGCTCGCGGGCATTGCAGTTGATGTCGGCCAAGCCTATCGCTCGTCCGCCTTCTCGGGAACCGGAAAGAGTGTCATCGAAGCGGACGCTCTATGCCTGTGCGACGGATGCCAATTTTCGGCCGAATATGCTCAGGCGGCGACCGCCTAATCATTGAACGTTCTTAACTCGTGGCTGACTCTTAATCAGCGGGTCCCAGGTTTGGGCCCCGCCCACCGCACCTCGCAAAGCCTTAGGCCGATCCACGGTTTGAGAAGACCGAACTAAAACGGTTTTTCAAACGGTGCTTTTTGGATCCCACCGGACGGTTGCTCCCGACAACGTGATCGGCGGTGCCGGTGACAAAGCGGCTCGCCGAGCGGCTTCCCCATTAAGTCACCATTTGCCGAACGAGTGTGCCGCAAGTTCGAACGACCCTGCTATTGAGCAGATCGGCCCTTGGTGCGGCTTCCTATTTTAGGCGAATTGCTTGTGACGTTCACGGAGGGAATCCATCCACAGGGTGAGATCCTGCACGTGCTTGAACATATCTTCGGGAGGCGGCGAAGCGGCATTTCGCCCGCGGGAAAGATCGTGAGCGTCCGTGATATCGCAACAAAGTTTGAATCCTGCCTCCCAAGCGGTGACGTCAGCGGCTTTCGGGTGCG
The DNA here is from genome assembly GCF_055811035.1 of Bradyrhizobium sp. MI1.10. Classification (NCBI taxonomy): domain Bacteria; kingdom Pseudomonadati; phylum Pseudomonadota; class Alphaproteobacteria; order Hyphomicrobiales; family Nitrobacteraceae; genus Bradyrhizobium; species Bradyrhizobium sp. MI1.10. Next base: position 243,113 of record NZ_JBVVPN010000004.1, on the reverse strand, counting down.
GCGCTTCAGCGCCTGCTGGAGACGCGCGACGCGCTGGCGCGTCAATCTCGTCGCCAAGGCCTTGCGAGAAAGCAACCAGATCAACGACGAAATCAGCCGCGCTCTTGGTTGTGACTCCGCATCCTCGTTTTCGCAGGCTTTCACCCGTCACATAGCTGGGCGCCTGGCCCGTGTCGCAAAGGCTTTCACCTGTCAGACGTGGTCCAATGATTGCCTGTCGCGTATGCTTCTGACACAAATTTACAGGCCGAATCTACCGAATGCGCAACGTCTGGAACAGTCTGACAATCCGTCCCATCGGGATGAATTGCCGGCGGTTCGTCTCAAAGTATTTGATTAGCTCGTCGAGTTCGTCTTGCGTGGGCTGTCGGTTACGCTCTTTGCTCTTTCCAACCAAATTGAGGTGACTTAACGCGACGCGTGCGAGGCGGGCTTCCTCGGCTGAAACCTCGACACCGTGCACGGCGGCGGCGTGCGTTATGATTGTACGGAGAAGGACAAATCGATTGCCAGTGTCGCGGGGGCCAGCGCCCAGCTTGGCGCGCTTTCTTCCGAACTCGATCAGCGACTCTCTGTTGAGAGCGGGCAGCTTCACACTGCCGAGTTCGGTCTTGAGCTAGGCCATCACAGCAGCTTTTGATCGGCGAGGGGGCTTACCGACCTCGCGCATGTCTTGGTCGTGCAAGTCAATCAGATCGCCAAACGTGCGAACGTTCCGGACCACGCGTGGCTTCGACGATCCATTACGGTCAATGTTGCGCTCCATTTCGAGCGCCCATTCTTCCTTCGCCATCCTTGCGTCTTCGGAACGTCTCGGCCACATAACGGGTCTTGCGCCGGACTTGGACGCGCCGGTTTCCGGATGCAATTTGTGTAGGTCGCCACGCGTGTGCACTCCGGCTTTCGTGTGCACGACGTGTGCACCGGGAGATCCAGAAAAATCCATTAGGCGCAAGCCTGCAGGGCCCGCCCTTTCATGCCAATGGAACAGCCTTGACGTTCGGAAGCTTTTGACGCGAAGCAGGCCTGCGAACGATGCTACTTGCCTTCGTTCCAGATATCGGTGGCGAGCTTCCAATCATTTCCGACCTTTTCCCAAACCACGACATATTTTCCAGTCACTTCCTGTGGTGTCGGTCCCTTGGTCTTCAGCACGAAGGTGCCGATCTCGCGTGCCGCCATAGGGCCAAGCGGCTTAACGTCAACGGTGGTAAGTTTCGGATCGCCAACTTGCTCCGCCATGCCTTTCCACATTGTCTCGATGGCTGCTCGGCCCTGCACCATCGCAGAGCCGGGCGGGAATGCAGTCGCATCCGTGCTGTAGAGTGACCCAATTCCAGAGAAGTCGCCCTTGTTGAACATTTCAATCCATTTGGCGTTGATCACTTCAATTTCGGCCTTCTGAGCCGATGCTAGGCCGGTCAACGAAATCACGAATGCGATCACCAGTGCTATGCTGCGCATGATCATCTCCAATTCTGATGTAGATACGAATGCGAGCGGCAATTGTCCTGACGTCGAGTGGATGCGCTGAACGCCGCATCCCAGACCGCGTTTGGCGCAACAGCAACTCCGGAGGACTACCGTCAACAACATTGACAGGTAAGAACAAGGCCGCACCGGGTGCGATCGAGCGACGAGGTTGATTGCTCGTTATCGAAGGTTCACCGATAGAGTGACAGGCCGCAAGCCACCGGTCCAACAAAGAGCGTTCCCATGTTGCTGAACGTCGTACTTCGACTGAGAAGGGAGAAGTGCCACTCTTGATGTGCCTGATCGCATTCTGCCCTTGAGGCGCGGTCGATACTCCGACAAGGGATCGCTTTGTAGCGATGTCATGGAAGCCCGCGCCTCACCTCGTGGAGATTAGTAGCCGAGCATCAAGCGGCCACCCCGGCGCGTCTTGTGGCGGGCAGTCTTACAGGCGGACACCGGTTGTAGCAAACGCTTGGGCAACTGGTTTCTGCACCTGATCCAAGAGCGCCATTGCTGCAATTGCGATCACAACGGCAGCAGCGCAACCGAGCAGAAAAGCCTTCATGCGCGAACTCCATCATTTACAAGCCGTACTCATCTTACGATGCCGCTTCCTGTGAGTAACTGTGGCGAACGATCTCAAGCTCGCCCGCAGTTGCTGCCGGGTCTAGGGGCTCTTAAAAACCGGGTCGATCGAAAATGCATCGCTCATCAACCCCAGCGATTGAAGGTCGGCGCTTTGCAAGTCCACTTCCAATATGACGAGGAGCAGCATGAGCACGACAACCGTAAAAGCGAGCAGAGGCGAGGCTTTTCGGGTAGCTGGCTCTGGAACGATCAAGAACACGCGCATGGCGCGAAGCCATGAGATCATCCGCAGCAATGGCCTCGATTGCCCCAGCATGCCTTCTTCCTTGACATGACGAGCAAAAACCAAGGCTAGGACTCGCGCTGCCGCGATTCAAGGGAAGATTGCGGGCGGCGGGCGAACTGACGCAGTGCGCGTCGAGGAACGGATACCGATCCTTCCTCGTTGAAGCTTGCGCCCCAGAAGGAGGATCTGGCCGTGAAGGCACTGACATCCATACTATGCCTGGCAGCGGTCGTGGCCTTCGATAGTGCGCTCGCCCAATCCCGTCAGACGGGGGCGCCTGCGCCACAGACGGTTCCCGAAGAGAGGGGCCAGCCGCAGCCACAGGGCTGGACCGGCCCGGTTAATACGGGTTCGGGCGGCGCGCCCGCCGAGAGTCCGCAGGGCCAGAGCCCGCCCGGGATGCAGGCGGCGCCCGAGGGCTCGTCCAAGAAAGTCGTGGCGCCGAAGAAGTAAGCGCGGTGCCGCGGACACTTATTTCGGGCATTCTTGACGGCATAGAGTGACCATGGCTGGCAGTGATTGATGCGATGGGCTTCGTGCGCCCGGGTTGCCGCAACCCTCCTGGAGATTGTTGCTGCGTCAGCGGCGCACGCGCAGCTTGCGGGTCACGGCGGCCCCGTCCGTGCGCTCGCCGTTTCGGCTGATGGCGACAGCCTGTTGTCGGGCAGCTTCGACACTTCCGTCATCCGCTGGTCGCTTAAGACCAACGCGGCGGGCGAGGTGCTAAGGTATCATGCGGACGCCGTTAACGCCGTTGCTTTCCTGCAGGACGGCCGCATGGTCACCGCGGGGTCCGACGCCCGGCTGGCGGTATGGACAGCCGGCCGCCAACAGCCTGATCAAGTCCTCGAGGGGCATACCGCTCCCGTCGTGGCAATCGCCGTGGCGTCGGACGGATCGAGCCTCGCCTCGGCCTCTTGGGACCATAGTGTGCGCCTTTGGTCGTTGGCTGATGGCGCCGCCCGGGTGTTCGAAGGTCACGCGCAGAATGTGAATGGTGTGGCCTTCGCTCCAGACGGCATGTCGCTCGTTAGCGTCGGCTATGATCGTGCGTTGCGCATCTGGCGCTTGCCCGAGGGCCGGCCTGAGACGGTGGAATTGCCAGCGCCATTGAACGCCGTCGCCATCGCGCCCGATGGCGAGATCGTCGCGGCAGGGGCTGACGGCAAGCTGCGCATGTTGACGAGGGACGGGGAGCTGGAGGGCCAGGTGGCCGCGGGCTTGGCACCGATCGTCGCTTTGGCGCTTTCCGATGATGGGATGCTGATCGCCGCCGCAGGCATCGACGGCACGGTTGCCATTGTGCAGCGCAAGCCGCGGAGAGTATTGCGGACGCTCGTGGGCCCCGGTTTCCCGATCTGGTCGGTCGTGTTTCTGCATGATGCAGCAACGCTCGTGACCGGAGGTGCGGACGGAAAGATCCGGCGCTGGAACGTGTATACCGGTGAGCCCGTCGATTCGAACCTGTTCGGGACATCAGCGGATCCGCTGGCCGCTTATGCGGGCGATCATGGTGCCGATATTTTTCGCGCTTGCGTTGCCTGCCACACGCTGTCGGACAAGGAGCCGCAACGTGCAGGGCCAACGCTTGCCGGATTGTTCGGACGGAAAATCGCCTCGCTCTCGGGCTATCGGTTTTCCGAGGCGCTCAAGACGATGGATATCGTCTGGAGCCCCGAGACCGTCGCAAAGCTGTTTGAAGTCGGGCCCAACGCCTACACGCCGGGAACGAAGATGCCGGAGCAGCGCATCGGATCGGCCGAAGACCGCCGCGCGTTGACCGACTTCCTGGCCCGGGCGACCTCGCAATAGGCGAGGCCCTAACCTGGACGAGGGACGTCGCGCCTACGTCTTGCTGTCCGGCCGGCGCAAATAATCCTCGGTGGTTCGGGGCGGCGCGCGTTCTGGCACGCCCTCAAACGGATTGAACCGCTGTTCGCTCATCACGATCACGCGGCAATCCGCGCACATCCTGATGGCGTCGAGGCGCTGGTCGCCCGCCGGATACATCCAATGATTGCCCTCGAGCTTGACCGCGATGCGATCAATCGTGCTCTTCACGCCGAATGCCGTGCCGCAGCGGATGCAAAGGGCAGGCTCTTCCTCTTTGATCACAATCGCGGGCGCGCGGCCTGCGCGGAAATCGATCTGCGGCTTCAGCGTTATGACCTTCTCGGGACAGGTGCTCTGGCAGAGACCGCATTGCACGCAGGCATCCTCGACGAATTTGAGCACTGGACGGTCGGGATCGTCGCGGAGCGCGCCCGTCGGGCAAACGGAAACGCAGGACAGGCACAGCGTGCATCCACCGGTATCAACACTCACCGCGCCAATCGGAGCGCCCTGAGGCAAGGCAATGACGTCGACCTGCTTCGGTGCGAGCCGATGCAGTTCGCTCAACGCGAAGCGAAGCAGGTCGCGCCGCTTGCCGACGGTCTTGAAGGTCGCAGGCGTGTTCACCGCGGCAAGTCGCTCGGTGCCCCTCAGGTGCTCCAGCATTGACTCCGGATCGTCAGTTTCGATCACAGTGACCCGGCGCCCTTCAAATCCGAGGCCCGCAAGGATGGTCTCTGCCATGTTGATCGTTTGGGTCAGTCCGGCCACGTCATGCCGCGGCTTGCCGCGGAGCAAAAGCCGGAACGCGGTCGCTCCGTAGGCAAATGCGCCGATGACAGCCTCAATCCCGATCTGCGTCACCTCGTTGACGGCCAGAGGGATGACGTGGGCAGGCAGGCCATCGCCGTGCCGCGCCAGCGCGTCGATCAACGGCGTGCCGTGTTGGCGGTCGTGTAGCAACAGGACGGGGTTCGATCCGCCCGCCTGATGATAGGCGAGCAGCACGGCGCGGATGGTCTGAAGCTGGGTGTCCGCGGGCGGCAACGCGTAGGACGCGGCGCCCGTCGGACAGGCGGCGGCACATTGGCCGCAGCCGGCGCAAATCTCGGCATCGATAGCAACATGATTGCCGGCTGGCGTGATCGCATTCGTGGGGCATAGATCAAGACAGCGATGACAGCCGGTCAGATTCGAGCGCGAATGGGCGCAAAGATCGGGCGTGAACTCGACATATTTAGGCTTATCGAAACGCCCGACAAGTTCACGCGCGCTCAGGACGGCGCGGAGCATGGCGCCCGGCTCCTTGGGATCGGCCCGCAGGTAACCGTCGCGCAGATCATGCGCCTGAAACAGCGGTCTCTCTCCCGATAGGTCAATGACGATGTCGCAACGCGAGGTGGCGCCGTTGCGTGGAGTTTCAAAGACGTAGTGGTCGCGCGAGGAGGGGCGCGGGGGAGCGTAGTCGTTGACGGTGAGCTCGAAAGCGCCAAAATGTCCTCTGGCGTTACGGATGGTTCCTTTAACGACCGGGAAGGGCGTTGCCACAGGCGAGATGATCGCGCCCGGCTCCCTCAGCATCACGGTCACATCGAGGTGATCCGAAAGGAGCAGCCCGGCTTCGATCGCCGCCTCGTCCCGGCCATAGATCAGGACGACGCCGTCGCTGGCAAGCGTGACAAGTGGATAATCGGGCGCCTGCACGGCGCTGGCTGCGAGCAGCGCTGCCATTTTGGGGCCCGCATGCGTGCCTTCGGTCGACCAGCCTGCCGTCTCGCGAATGTTCACGAAAGCAATCGGCGCGGAACGATCGCCGGCTTGCTCCGCAAACAAGGATTGCTGATACGTGCAGGCAACGGTCAGAGGGCCCTCTGCCTTTGCGCATGCGCCAAAGTGGTCGAGCTCGGCGCCGCACAGGTGACGAAAACTCCTGATGTCGCCATTGTCGCATCCGCGCTTGATCGCGGCCACGTCAAGCCGCATCGTGTCTTCACACGAGCAAATCAGGATGGTCTTCGCTGGCTGCTCCAGGTTCATCCCTCCGAGAAGGCGACGAATGACGGGCTCGCTCCGATCCTTCGCTTCGTATAGATATTGTCAATTGGGGAAAAGGAGAAATTGGAGGAAGGCCTGCGGTCGATCCCAACCAGCCTCGCTTCCACGGCGGAATGGATCCAATTGCCGCCGCCCTTTGCCTTGGTCCGGTTGCGCGAGAGCGGAGACGCGTTCGCCCATGCATGCTGCATTGCACCCGAAAGCGGTGCCGGCACGCTGGTCTATGTAGGGCGGTTCGACGTCGCCGAGTTCGCGGTGGTGCTGGAGCCCACGGAGCCGCTGATCACCGCACGCCGCGCCTTTTACGCCGGCATGGTCGCCCTTACCGACGCCCTGCGCGCCTATGCGCCGCCGGCCAAGGAAGTTGCGATCGGTTGGCCCGATGCGGTGAGGATCGACGGTGGACTCGTCGGAGGGGGACGGCTTGGCTGGCCTGCATCCGCGGACGAGGATGAGCCGCCGGATTGGCTCGTATTTGGGGCCATGATTCGAACAGTCATGATCAACGATCATGATCCCGGTGTTCGCCCGCTTGCCTCCGCCCTCGATGAGGAAGGGTTCGGCGAGGCCGGCGCAGTACAGATGACAGAGAGCTTTGCGCGGCACCTGATGCGGGCGATCGACAGTTGGCAGGTCGATGGATTTGACAGCGTCGCGCGCGAATATCTCAGCCGTATCCCTCGCGAGCGGCAAACGCTCCGACGCATCGATGATCGCGGCGATCTGCTCACGCGCCACACGGGTCGTGATACGACCGAGCGGGCAGCTCTCGTCGACGCGCTGGCCTCGCCATCCTGGCTCGATCCGACGCTTGGAGGGCCGAGGCGGTGAAAAAGACTATCAAACTTCTACGCACGATCGCCCTGGATCCCTCCGACACCTTCGTGTTCGACGTGCCGGCAATGCCAGGCGAATGGGCCGTCTCCGGCGCCTTCCGCTTCTGCGGTCAGGATCCGGCGGAGCTGAGCCGAAAGGCACGTGCCGCCTTCCGCAGCGGCTTTCTTGGCGTGCAATCCTGGGGATGGTCGACGCTCGCGCAGATCGTTCCGGCAACCGAGGACGATTGCCAGGTGCTGATCGAGCTCCTTGCCAGACAACTTGTCGATCGGTTCGGCGCACCGGACATGGCAATTGCGAGGGCCGCTGCGGAAGAGGAAGTCACCTTTGCACAGTCGCTCTGCTCGCACCCGGTCAGCTCGCTCATTGCGGTCCACCGCTCGGGCGGCGACGGCGACGTCCACGAGAGCTTCCGTAAGCTGCAACTGCGGGAAGGGCAGCGTCATGGCAAGGCATTCTCGTTCATGGAAATCGAGGATGATGTCAAAGCCGACAGCGATCTTAACTATTCTGATGGGGGCCAGGAGCGGCTCCTCCGATGAGTGATTTCTGGATCGCATGCGGCCATCATCTGCTCGATCGCGACGAGAGCGGCGGGCTTCGTGTCACCGACGAATTCTTGAAGGCTTATTTTGCCCGTCCCGAGCTGATGCCGCCGAAGGACGCGTGCCCGGTCGAACGAAGACTGCATCGTGAGATGCTTGCTGATCCGCGCCGGGCGGTCGCAGCCGACGAGGTCGCTGCGATCGCCGATGAGGACGCGCGGGAGAACTGGCGCTTCGTGGTGGAGTTTCGCGATCTTATGTTGCGGCACCCGACGCTCGAAGCTGCGTATCTCGCAGTTCTGAGTTCGTCGTCAAACGTCCTGCCGCCGCTGTTCATCAATCAGCTCGTGCATGTGATCTTGCGCAATGCGCTTGACGCCAACGACGATGTGTTCGTGCTGCGCGCCGCCGAGCTGTTCTTCCGGCCGCAGCGGATCCTTCCACATGAACAGGCCTTGCTGCTTGGCGACGAAGAGGTTGTCGGCGATCGCAGCCCGACGCCTATCTTGTCGCTGATCTCGATGCTGGGCACCAAGACTGACGCCCAGCTCGATGTGCTGAGCGAGGAAAATGCCGAGAGTTATTGGCAACGCAGCAACCAGTTCGATATGGCCCTCGATCTCACCGCGGGTGGGCGAGGCCCTCGCGCGCTGGCACAGGCGATGACGCGCTGGGTCTCCCATCTGCTCGGGATCGATGTTCGCATTGAACCGCTGACGGAACTACGCGAGGTAAAGCTGGCCTGGTATATCGGGTTGGACGCTGACGCCACCAAGATGGGCGATCGGCTTTGGCATGGCGAGGAGCTCGACGGGCTCAGCGCAGGGCGAGTTCTTTCGCTGTTTCGCCTCACCTTTGCGGATCCTCAACTCGCCCTAGAGACCCTGCGGGGCGAGCCGGTCTATCTGATCCTAGCGATGACAGCCGATCGGAAGCTCCGCATGAAACCGCAGAACCTGTTGAGGGGACTCCCGATCAGGCGCCTGGAGGCGATCTCATGAGTGTTGCCCTGCCACTCCAGCGTATTCCCGTCGGTATCGTCGTCGAACTGCGCAAGGCGGATTCGCCGTGGGGCGATTTTATCTGGCGGAGCGCCGCCGTGTTGCCTGACATACCGGACACGGAGCCCTGGACAATCTTGCGCGAACAGGGCGGCACCACCTGGTTCTATGCCGGCAGCGCAACGGTTGATCTGTACGTGTCGGAAACTGCGCGTTACCGCGACAATATTGCCTCCGGCACGCCGAGCCTCTGGGTGGTCCTGAGCCCATCCGAGGGAGCTTGGCCTTATGCGATCGCCGCCACGACCGCTGATCCCGCCGAAGGAGAGGGGTTTACCGGGGCCGCTGACAATCTGGTTGAAGCCGTACCGATGCCCGAGGTAGTGCGCGAGCTGATTGAAAGCTTCATTGCCGAACACCACGTCGAGCGAGAGTTCGTCAAACGCGAGCGCCGGCGCGCCGACCCCGAGGCTTTGGCGCGTCGGCAGCATGAAGGCGGGCAAGAATGACCGAGGAAGAGTTTCTCGCACGTTGGTCGCGTCGCAAGCGCGAGTCGAATTCGAATGCTCCGCCAGCGGAAACAGCCGGGCCGGCCGGTGCAGCCGCGGTGCCATCCGCCGCGGCCGAGCCCGAACCGGACGTGGATCTTGGCAGCTTGCCGTCGATCGACGCGATCGCGGCGGGAACCGACATCACCGCCTTCCTGCGCAAAGGTATTCCGCCCGAATTGATGCAAGCGGCCCTTCGCCGCGCCTGGACGGCCGATCCGGCGATCCGCGATTTCGTGGGGCTCGCCGAGAACGCCTGGGACTTCAACGATCCGAATGCCATGCCCGGCTTCGGACCACTCGATTGCTCGCAGGCGGAGCTGGCAGCCTGGGTCGACCGGATCGTCGGGGGTCTGCGTGACGCCGCAGAGACTCAGCCTGACACGCCGACGCAATTGCAGGAGTCCTCGGCCGTTCCGAATGGCGATATTGTGCACTCCGTTGGGCTTACCGAGACGCCTGATGAAACCGGTCCCACAGAGATCGCGACTCCCGTTGCATCGCAATCGGCCATGGAGCCCGATACTGTTCCGCGCCGCGTACATGGTAGTGCCCTGCCTCAATAGTGTTGCTACCAAAGGCGCTATAGCCTCAACCTATTGAGCGGCGATTGACCGTCTGCGGAACTAGGTCTAGGTTTGCTAGCGCTTTGTTGCGCAAGTAAAATTGGTCGCTCGAGGGTCTCAGGCAACGGAGGTCCATGTGCGTGACGCCGGGCTCTATCGCGCCATTGACGCCGCAGGCGGCGTGGCCCAGCTTGCGCGCAAAATCCACATCAGCCAGCCCTCGATTTCGAACTGGAGCAAGGTACCCGCTCAGCGGGTGATTGCGGTCGAAGCTGCAACAGGTGTTCCTCGGGCCGAGCTGCGGCCTGATCTCTATCCCGATCACCATCACGAACACACGGCATCGCAAGACAGCATCGATCCGATCGATGTCGCGCGAGCGCAGGAATATGTCCTTCTCGCCGCCTTGCTCGCAGCTGCGCCGTCCAAGCGCTTGCTCGATCGGCTTACGGGTTTGAGCGGAGACGGCACGCCACTCGGTCAGGCTCACGCCGGCTTGGCGGAAGCCGCTTCGCACACGACCGCAGCTCAGGTCGAACGTGAATATTTCGACCTTTTTGTCGGTCTCGGCCGCGGTGAGTTGCTGCCCTACGCCTCCTACTATTTGACCGGCTTCCTCAACGAGCGGCCGTTGTCACGTTTGCGGACGGATCTCGCGGAGCTCGGCATCGCGCGCGCCGAGGGCAATTCCGAGCCTGAGGATCATGCCGCCATTCTCTGCGCGATCATGGCCGGAATGGCTGATGGCCGCTGGGAAGCGCCGTTCGTTGCGCAGCGTGCGCTGTTCGAGAAACACGTTTCGTCCTGGATGGGACGTCTGTTTGGCGACATGGAGCAGGCGGCGAGCGCAAGGTTCTACCGCGCGGTCGGCACGTTCGGCCGCCTGTTTATCGAGATCGAGAGGCAAGGATTTTCGTTCGCGAAGTGGCCATGCGAGGCTGGTCCGGGAGAGGTGCGATGAGCGATGAAAAGAAAGCGATCGTCGGACGGCGCGACTTCCTCCGCAGGGTTGGCATCGGCACGGTAGGCGCTGGGGCCATGCTGACGACGCCACTCGTCGGTTCCGCGCAGGCCGACAGCGAGAATGACGATGAGAAGCGCAAGTCGCGCTACAAGGAATCCGATCACGTGAAGGCCTATTACCGCGTCAACCGCTATCCCGCCTGAGGGAGTCCGCCCGTGCTTATCAAGCGAACACAAGAGCATTCCGGATCCGACCGCCGCGGCTCGGTCGCGGACACCATGGCAAGGCAGACCGGCGGTCTCGATCGCCGCGCCTTCCTGCGCCGGTCCGGTCTTGCGGGTGGCGCGCTCGCGGCACTCGGGACCATGCCGATTTCCGGCGTGCGCAAGGCGGAAGCGGCCGTGGCGGGTCCGCTGACCGCCGGGGCCACCGTCAAGAAAAGCATCTGTACGCATTGTTCGGTCGGATGCACCGTGACCGCGGAGGTGTTGAACGGGGTCTGGATCGGCCAGGAGCCGAGCTGGGATTCCCCCATCAATCGAGGATCTCATTGCGCGAAGGGAGCTTCCGTACGCGAGTTGGTGCACAGCGAGCGGCGTTTGCGCTATCCGATGAAGCTCTTAAACGGGCAATGGACGCGCGTCTCCTGGGAGACTGCGATCAACGAGATCGGCGACAAGATCATCGAAGTTCGCGAAAAATCGGGTCCCGATTCCGTTTATTGGCTCGGCTCGGCCAAGATGACCAATGAAGGCGCTTATCTGTTCCGCAAGCTCGGGGCGTTCTGGGGCACCAACAACACCGACCATCAGGCACGCATCTGCCATTCGACCACTGTCACCGGCGTCGCCAATACTTGGGGCTATGGCGCGATGACCAATAGCTACAACGATATCCGCAACGCCAAGACCCAGATGATCATGGGCGGCAATCCGGCCGAAGCGCATCCGGTTTCGTTGCAGCATCTGCTCGAGGGCAAGGAACTGCAAAAGGCCAACTTCATCGTCATCGACCCGCGCATGACACGCACCGCTGCGCACGCCACGGAATATGTGCGGATGCGTCCGGGCACCGACATTCCGGTGCTCTACGGCATCATGTGGCACATCCTTCAGAACGGTTGGGAGGACAAGGAATTCATCAGGCAGCGCGTCTACGGCTTCGACGATCTCCGCAAGGAAGTGGAGAAATGGAATCCGAATGAGGTGGAGCGCGTCACCGGCATTCCAGGCGAACAGCTCAAGCGGGTCGCCAAGCTGTTCGCCACCGAGAAGCCGTCGACCTTGATCTGGGCCATGGGCCAGACCCAGAAGACCGTCGGCACCGCCAATGTGAGGGCGAGCTGCATCCTGCTGCTCTTGACCGGCAATGTGGGCGGACCGGGCATGGGTGCCAACATCTTCCGCGGCCACGACAACGTGCAGGGGGCGACCGATGTTGGGCTCGATATTGTGACGTTGCCGTTCTACTACGGTCTCGCCGAGGGCGCGTGGAAGCACTGGTCGCGGGTCTGGGACGTTGACTACGAATTCCTGAAGTCGCGCTTCGATTCCAAGCAGATCATGGAGACTCCCGGCATTCCTCTGACCCGCTGGTTCGAGGCAGTAACGCTGCCGAAAGATCAGGTCGCTCAGAAGGACAACGTACGGGCAGTGTTCGTTCAGGGGCACGCCAGCAACAGCATCACGCGCATTCCGGAGTCTCTCAACGGCCTGAAGGCGCTAGACCTGCTTGTCATTGCCGACCCGCATCCCACGACGTGGGCGTCATTGGCGGTCGAGGCCGGCCGCAAGGATGGCGTCTACATTCTTCCCGTGGCCACGCAATTCGAGTGCAAGGGATCGCGCGTCGCCTCGAACCGCTCGCTGCAATGGGGCGAGCAGATCGTCAAACCGATCTTCGAATCCAAGGATGATCTCGAGGTCATTTATCTTGTGGCCAAGAAGCTCGGATTCGCAGACCAGATGTTCAAGAAAATCAAGGTCGAGAACAATCTGCCTGAAGCAGAGGATGTGCTGCGCGAAATGAATCGCGGCAGCTGGTCGACCGGCTATTGCGGGCAATCGCCTGAGCGGCTCAAGGCGCACATGAAGCACCAGGCGAAGTTCGACATGCTGACGATGCGTGCCCCAAAGGACGATCCCGAGGTCGGCGGTGACTACTACGGCCTGCCGTGGCCGTGCTGGGGCTCACCGGACGTCCGGCATCCGGGCACGCCGCTGCTCTACAACACCAATCTCGCGGTGATGGATGGCGGCGGCACGTTCCGGCCGCGCTTCGGTATCGAACGCGAGGAGAAGCTGCCAGACGGGTCCACGCGCAAGGTCAGCCTGCTGGCCGACAAATCGTACTCTAAGGATTCCGAGATCCAGGACGGCTATCCCGAATTCACGCTGGCGAGCCTGAAGAAGCTTGGCTGGGACACGGATCTCACCGAAGCGGAGATGGCCACGATCATGAAGATCAATCCGACCAATCCGGATTCGGTGTCCTGGTCGCTCGATCTCTCAGGGGGCATCCAGCGGGTCGCGCTCAAACACGGCTGCGTGCCGTACGGCAACGGCAAGGCACGCATGAACGCCTTCGGCCTGCCCGATCCGATTCCGGTCCATCGCGAGCCGATCTACACGCCACGTGTCGATCTTGTCGAGAAATATCCGACGCTGCCCAATGCCAAGCAGTTTCGCATGCCCAACATCGGCTTCTCGGTGCAGAAGGCTGCTGTGGAGAAGGGGATTGCCAAGCAGTTCCCGCTCATCCTCTCGTCGGGCCGTCTGGTCGAGTATGAGGGGGGTGGGGAGGAGACGCGTACCAATCCGTGGCTTGCCGAACTACAGCAGGAGATGTTCATCGAAATCAACCCGGCCGATGCTGCTGATCGCGGCGTCAAGGATGGCGGCTGGGTCTGGGTCACCGGCGCAGAGAACAATTCCAGAGCGAGGATGAAAGCGCTCGTCACCGAGCGTGTCGGCAAGGGCGTCGCCTGGATGCCCTTCCATTTCGGCGGCTGGCTGGCAGGGAAGGATCTTCGCAGCGCCTATCCGAAGGGGACAGATCCGATCGTTCTCGGCGAAAGCGCGAACACCATCACGACCTACGGATATGATCCCGCGACGGGCATGCAGGAACCGAAGGTCACTCTTTGCCAAATCGCGGCGGCATAAGGAGCAACGACGATGGCCCGTATGAAATTCCTCTGCGACGCCGACCGTTGCATCGAGTGCAATGCCTGCGTCACCGCCTGCAAGAACGAGCATGAGGTGCCCTGGGGTATCAACCGGCGCCGCGTGGTCACCATAAATGATGGCAAGCCAGGCGAGCGTTCGATCTCGATGGCCTGTATGCACTGCACCGACGCGCCCTGCGCAGCCGTGTGCCCCGTGAACTGTTTCTACACCACCGCCGATGGCGTGGTGCTGCACTCCAAGGACCTCTGCATCGGCTGCGGCTATTGCTTCTACGCCTGTCCGTTCGGCGCGCCGCAATATCCCAAGGTCGGGAACTTCGGCTCACGCGGCAAGATGGACAAATGCACCTACTGCGCCGGCGGCCCCGAGGCCGATGGCAGCAAGGAGGAATACGAGAAGTACGGCGCGAACCGGCTGGCGGAGGGCAAGTTGCCGCTGTGTGCCGAAATGTGCTCGACGAAGTCATTGCTCGCCGGCGACGGGGAGATCATCGCCCAGATCTACAAGGAACGCGTGATGAAGCGCGGCTACGGCTCCGGCGCGTGGGGCTGGAAGACCGCGTATCGCGAGACGATCGAGTCCTGACGCGGACGACAGTCAAGGACGCGATACCGGGAGGCGCAGATGGCGTCATTTGGAAAACTCGTTCGCCTGGCATTTGGCGCATGCGCGCTGCTTCTGGTGATCATGGCGGCTCCAGCGAGCACCCAGCAGGTCAATCCGACCGCAAGCTCCGTCAAGGAGCAGCAGTTGCTGCAGGAGCTGAACCGAATCCAGGGCCGTGTCAGCATTCCGGATCAGAGATCGGGCGTGCTTGAGCAGCCACAGGGACGCGAATGGCGGGAGTTTCGCAATGTCACGCTGCGCTGGATCGGGGGCGTCGCGATTATCGGCATGCTGGCTTTGCTCGTGATCTTCTATCTCACCCGCGGCATGGTGCGGCTTGAAAGCGGGCGATCGGGCCGCACCATTGTGCGCTTCACGCTGTTTGAGCGCTTCGTGCATTGGATGACAGCGACCTGCTTCATCATCCTCGCCATCTCGGGTCTGAACATCACCTTCGGGCGGCCGTTGTTATTGCCGTTGATCGGTTTTGAAGCGTTCTCCGAATGGTCACAATGGGCGAAGTATGCCCACAACTATCTGAGTTTCCCGTTCACCGTCGGCGTCGTCCTGATCTTCCTGATGTGGATCGCGGGAAATCTCCCGAACAAGGTGGACGTCGCCTGGATCAAGCGGGGAGGGGGCATTGTCGGCCATGATCATCCACCGGCCTATCGCTTCAACGCCGGCCAGAAGATGATTTACTGGATCGTCGTAATCGGGGGCGGCCTCGTTGCAGCGACGGGATACGAGCTGATGTTCCCGTTCTACGTCAGCGGCATTGAAGGCATGCAGATGGCCCAGATCATCCACTCCGTGGTTGCCGTGCTATTCGTGGCCGCAATGATAGCGCATATCTACATCGGCACGATCGGGATGGAGGGGGCTTTCGAGGCCATGGGTTCGGGTGAGGTCGACCTCAACTGGGCACGCGAACATCATAGCCTCTGGCTCGACGAACAGAGTGGGCGAACCGGGCCGAACGATCAAAAACCGCAACCAGTGACCGCTGCGGCGGAATGAGGGGGAGCGGCTGAAGAGGGCCGGTCAGGTGTGCTCTATTGCGTGCGCCCTCTGGCAAACAGAACGGACCGGTCCTCGATCTCCTGCTCGGCCAGCGTGCTCGCCTGGGCTGTCTGCAGCTCTTGAATGTTTGGCATGCCGCTCTGTGCAGAGTGAAGAAGTGCATGCGGTCTGAGCACGCTGGTCGCCGCACCGATGACGAGCAGGGCCGTGACGAGCGAAAGCATAAGGCGTTTCATTCGACATCTCCGTCCGGTGTTGTATCCGCCAAGACGGCGTAGGCTCTAATTGGTCCCGGTGATGTGAGCCGCCTCACATCGTTCGAGCCTTTTTTCCGGTTCCGACGGCTGAACGAAGGTCGGGCAGTCCATCGATGGTTTGCGCCGCCAAACAAGAAGTATGGACCACGTGTTCCGGAGCTTAGAAGGGCCGAAGGTCCAACAATGGAAGACAGCAGCGAGTTGCCGACCTATATCGCCATCTCATCTTGCCCTGTCACGACACCTGGAAGGTCGCAATCATGTCGGACGGGCAGCAAGATGCGGGGAGGTGATCGGAGCGATCGTGGGCCGGCTGCGCACCGAGTACGACTTGAAAAAGCTGAACCAGCGGCTTCACGCGTACTCAGGTCGTCCAGGACCTCGCCAAACTTCCGTATCACGGTTGCGTCTCCGAAGTGGCCCATCGCCGCATCCCCGCTGCGGCTGAAGGCGACCGCGCTGAGAGCTTTCGCGAAAGCGCCTCGGCCTTTATCACAGAGGTGTAATCAGGCCAGCAAGGCCGCGTCCCTCCGCCATTCCGCTGCCCGCAGGAACCTTGGACCTGCTTGCCCCCCACGGGCAGCGCGGGCCGCGCCGTCCGGGGTGGCCCCATCGCTGACGATGGCGAGAACAACGTTACCAGGGCTTTTCAGCCAGGAACGGAGCCATTCTCGCCCGGTTGACTCCGGAAGATCGCATCCGGGAGCTCAACATGGCCATGGAAGATCGCGAAACCTTCAGCTTGATCGGAAGCGACAAGGTCGAAGGCACGAACGTGTACGGGACCGACGGGGAAAAGGTGGGCTACATCGAGCGGGTCATGATCGACAAGGTCAGCGGCAAAGTGTCGTACGCGGTGCTCAGCTTCCGGGGGGCTGCTCGGCATTGGCGACGATCACTATCCGTTGCCATGGCAGGCGCTGAGATACGACATCAACCTCGGCGGCTACGTCACCGGCATCACCCAGGACCAGCTCCGCGGCGCCCCGAAATACGCCGACGAGAGCAGCTGGAATTGGAGTGACCCCGCGACCACGCGCTCCGTGAATGCTTACTACGGTGTGCCGGTGGGCTGAGGCGCACGACATTCGCGGGCCGACGCACTTACCGTCACGCGAGACGACCGCATCGGTCGCCGAGGCGAGTAATGCCATTCGTGTTCTGGTCGTGGAGGATGAAGCTCGGATCTGCAGCTTGACCGAGGACGCCTTTTCGACGGCGGTTTCGAAGTGCCTACTTGGTCAATTCGGGGGGACGGTTGCGCGGACGACGAACGGGCCGCGCGAGTAGCCAGCGGAAACCGAGGCTCGCAATCCTCGACCTGCGCCTCGAGGAGCCCGTTCGCGACAATGAGCGCCTTGACCGCCTCCCGGGTGTCTCGACCGCAGGCAGCGATGGCCTGGTCAGCGGCAGCCTCCAATTCGAACGGTGCCGATCGGGATGGCTCCCGATCCCGATTCACTAACCAAGTCTACCTAAGTATGGTCACTTCATACCTGCGCGCGATGGCGCCGACCAAGAGCTAATGTTACCGATACATCCAGACTGAAAAGCAACGGAACCGGCCCTGCGAGCCGGCAGTTGCGGGACGAGACCGGCGGCGTAGCGCCCGCCGGCCCTTCTCCCGATCTAGCGGCGCTTCGCCGCTCAACTGACGCTTACGGCCGTAGTTAGTGCAGAGAGTCCGCCATGAGAAACATCGCCGACCTCCTGATGCGGTTCAGACGGGGAAGCCAACGCGTGTCCAATACTCAGGTTGCAGCTATGGCTGAAAACCAAGATCGATCCAGCATGGCTGATTTTGTCCGGATCCTGCAGGCCTACGATCAAGCCCAGTAGGGCAGGGGTTTGGTGCGAGCGCGTCAGTCCGTGATCCAAGCAGATGAAGCCTTGGGATGGGTATACGACTGCCGAACCCGTCGAACTTGGCCAGGGACTTGCGGGAGCACAACCACATTCTTGGTGAGCTCTTATCCAGTGTTTCTGACCGCCTCTGCCAGCATGGAGTAGAGCTGCTGCTTGCTGAATTCCTTGGGCGGCTGCCTCTGCACTGTGTTCCGCGACACCTTCCGTGCGACTGGACGGGCGCAGGCCGCCGACGAGGTCGGCCTCAGCTTCGGGCGCGGCCTTATCTTGGGCCTTGCTGTGGGCGGCTTGTGGCCGCGCTTCAAGCCCAGACGGGTCAGCATGCCGCAGACCGCGTTACGACTGCACCCGAGACGACGCGCAATCTGCGCCGCGCTCTGTCCTGCGGACCAGAGTCTGTTGAGGAGCGCTATGTCTTTCGCATCCCAGCCCATGAGAGATATTATAGCGCCGACTGCCGAACACGCCAGCCTAGTCTTCGTCCGGCTCGCGCACGACCGGCGGGTCGTCAGCGTCATCTTCCTCTTCGTCGTCCTCGTCGTCTTCATCGGGATCTCTTGGCGGCATCGCGGTGCCCATAAGCACAAGCGGTGTCCAGTAGATCGCGGTGGTGGAAAATGCTTCGAAGGTATGTTGCTTCATGTGGCTCTACTCCTCGAAAACACGCGTAGTCGCATATTCATGGCGGACGGCACGCGCGTCCAGGGCGCGACCGGTGCAAACGAGATGGGAACATCAAGTCGACGACAGGAGCAAAGGAGGCCAACCGCCACGCAAATGGCGGCGTTTTCAGCTACTTTATGCCCGAGAATTCATTCGGCTCTATGTTCACCAAAACGTCGCCGGTGGTGATTTCGGGAACTCCAAGATCGAGGTCATGTAGACTTGCTTGAACAAACGCGAGTATCTTGGCGTTCGCTGCATTGGCGCTTTCGCGATCGTCAAATATCATCACGGCGATACCAACGCCGTCGCCCGCATCCAGCACATAGTAAGATCTGAATCCGTGCGATTGCCTTAGGATCTGGCCGACGCCGCTCTTGGCGCGGCGAGCGGCGTCCGCTACCGAACGAACCTTGGTGTACTTGCGAATGACCATGTACATAAGGCCACCACGCGCCACACGCCCCGACGCATCAAAGCATATCGGTCCCGGTCGGACTAGGGCCAACTTCCGAGACGAGGCCACAGTGTCCGGCTAGGCGAACCGGGCAACGCGCCTACTCCAATGAGTCCTCCTCGCCCTGCGCATGGGGCGAGGTGCTGAGGCTCAGGAGCCCTCGAACTTGAACGATACGTTGAGCTTGGCGCGATAGGCTTCGACTTTTCCCTTTTCATCCAGCTGCATATCCAGCTTGACGACCTCTGCAATGCGAAGATCTCGGAGAGATTTTGCAGCTTGCTCGACCGCATTCGCGGCGGCCTTCTCCCACGAGTCGTTGCTCGTACCGACCAGTTCAATGACCTTGTAGACGCTATCAGGCATGTCGTCCTCCTGTCCGGGATGAAGCAGGAAGCAGGTGCTCCCTGCCATTGTGAAATCTAGAAGTCGGAAAAAGGCGCTCGTAGCCCTCAGCGGAAGTATGGATGTGCCCTCGTTTCGTCCGCGGCCTAATAGCACGCCCTGTTCCCGCGAGTTCCGATTTCGCGGACTGGCCAGCAGTAGTATGATGGAGGTCACTAAGCCAATTCTGAGGGAGGGAATCATGCCGAACCTGGCCTCCTCGACGAACTCCGACGTGAGAGCCGAAGTTACCGGAGCTTATGCCGCGTGGGATACGGCGTTCAACAAAGCTGACGCCAAAGGGGTCGCCACAGCGTACGTTTCAAACGCGAAAGTGCTACCACCAACGCATCAGGTTATATCGGGTCCGGAAGAAATCGAAAAATTCTTTGCTGGGCTGTTTTCAGGCGGATTCACTGATCACAAACTAACAATCATAGATGCGGGTGGAGACGAGAAGGTCGTCTACAGTACCGCAAAATGGACGGCCAACGGCAAGGGACCGGATGGGAGCCGCCAAAGTGCCGGCGGCATTGCCACCCATGTGTTCGAGCGTCAAGCGGATGGCTCACTGAAGCTGAGGTTACATACCTTCAACTGAACTCGCCGTCGTATCGCTTGGCGCCGCGCGAGGAGACGTCGCGTGGATATAGCCGAATGGCTTCGCAGTCTTGGGCTGGAGCGCTACACTCGCGCTTTCCAGGAAGCCGAAGTCACGCCTGATGTACTGCACGACCTGACTGAAGCCGATCTGCGAGAACTCGGCTTGCCGCTCGGGCCGCGCAAGACCGTATTGAAAGCGATTCAGGCGCGCATGTCATCGATCGCTTCCGTCGCCACTGATGCTGGTGAGCCAACTGAACGTACAAGGCCGTCACTGCCCTCAGAGGCGGACCGTCGGCAGCTTACGGTCATGTTCGTCGACTTGGTCGGTTCCACCGCGCTCGCCTCAGGGCGCGACCCCGAGGAGCTGAGTGACCTCATGCAGGCCTACCACAACGCCGTGGCGGGCGAGATCGCCCGGTTCGAAGGCCACATAGCCAAGCTCCTGGGCGACGGCGTTCTCGCGTATTTCGGTTGGCCGCGGGCGCATGAAGATGAGGCGGAGCGTGCCGTCCGCGCCGGGCTTCGAGTGACCAAGGCGGTCGCCTCCCTTACCGAGCCGGGCGGTGTAGGGCTTGCCGCGCGCGTCGGCATTGCAACCGGTCTCGTCGTGGTCGGCGAACTGATAGGCGAGGGAGAGGCTCGCGAGCGCGCCGTGATCGGCGAAACCCCGAACCTGGCTGCCCGACTGCAGAGTCTGGCCGAGCCCGGTGATGTGGTGATCGCCGAGTCAACGCGCCGCCTGCTGGCCGAAGCCTTCATTTACCAGGACCTCGGCACAGTGCCGCTCAAAGGTTTCCCGGAGCCGGTGCAGGCCTGGCTTGTCAGTGGTGAGGGCGCAGCCGAGAGTCGATTCGACGCCCAGCACGGCATGGCAACGACCGCGCTCGTCGGACGAGACCAAGAACTTGCATTGCTCCTGGAGCGCTGGGAGCACGCGAAAGAGCGAGAGGGACAGATTGTCCTGCTCGGCGGCGAAGCAGGCATTGGCAAGTCCCGGCTCGTGCGGGCGCTACGCGACCACCTCGCAGGTGCGCCGCACACGCCATTGAGCCATTTCTGTTCTCCGTTCCATACCAGCACCGCCTTGTATCCTGTCATTGGGCTCCTTGAGCGGGCAGCAGGAATACGACGGGAGGATGCTCCCGAAGAACAGCTCGATAAACTCGAGGCCATGCTCGCTCTTGCCACAAACGACGTGCATGAGAGCGCGCCGGTTCTTGCGGACCTCCTGGCAATCCCGACGGGGGAGAGATACTCGCCACTCGCACTTAGCCCACACCAGAAGAAGGAGCGAACGTTCCAGGCTCTCCTGGAGCAGATACAAGGCCTGGCGGCAAGGCAGCCGCTGCTCGCCGTCTACGAGGATGTTCACTGGGCAGACCCTACCATGCTCGAACTCCTCGACCGGGCCGTTGACGAAGTGCAGCAACTCCCGATTCTGATCATCATCACCTTCCGGCCTGAGTTCGTTCCGCGCTGGGCAGGTCATGGGCACGTGACGGCGCTCTCTTTAAGCCGACTAGGCCGCAGGCAAGGGGCGACTGTCGTTGACCGGATCACTGGCGGCAAAATACTTCCACAAGAGGTGCTTGAGCAGATTCTGGCTAAAACTGATGGCGTGCCGCTGTTTGTCGAGGAACTCACCAAGGCCGTCCTCGAATCCGGGCTGCTCAAAGACCGGGGCGGCTACTATGAGTTGATTGGTCCTTTGCCGCCCCTAGCGATCCCGACGACGCTCCAGGACTCGTTGATGGCGCGCCTCGATCGATTGGCGCCGGTAAAGGAAGTCGCCCAGATCGCGGCATGCATTGGGCGCGAATTCGGACACGAGCTTCTAAGATCGGTAACGGCGCTCGACGAACACGCGCTGCAGCGTGCTCTCAATGATCTAATGACAGCGGAACTCATATTCCGCCGTGGAGCACCTCCGGATACGGGCTACAGCTTCAAACATGCGCTGGTCCAAGACATCGCGCATGAGAGCCTCTTAAAGAGCAAGCGGCAGCAGATCCATGCTCGCATCGCTGCCGCTCTCGAGGAACATTATCCTGCCCGTGCAGAAGCTGAGCCGGAGACGATCGCTTTGCACCTCACGCAGGGGGGACTGGCGGGAAAGGCGGTCGGCTATTGGCTGCGGGCGGGCCGGATTGCCGCGGGGCGTTCCGCCAATCTCGAGGCGATCGCTCATCTCACAAGAGGGCTGGATGCACTCAAGTCGAATCCAGAAGGGCCGGAGCGCGATCGCCAGGAACTCGCCCTGCAAACGGCGATCGGAGGTCCGCTGATTGCCATTCACGGATACACGGCGCCGCAGCTTGGCACGGCCTTCAGCAGGGCCCATTCGCTCTGCTATGAACTCGATGACACGGATGCCTTGTTCGCCACCCTTAGCGGCAAGTTTGTTTTCCACTTCGTGCGAGGCGACTTTGGTGCCATGCAGAGCCTTGTCGCCGAGGCCCAGCGCGCTGCCGAGCGCACCGGGGACACGGCGCTCAAACTAGCTACGCATCGTTTGGCGGCGCTCACCGCCATGCACGCCGGCGACTTTCTTACGGCGCGCTTAGAGCTCGAAGCGATCGTGAGGCGCTATCAGCCGGATACGCATCGGCCGCCACCTGTCCACTATGTACATGATCCGAAGGCCTCGGCGTTACCCTACCTGGCGATCGTACTTTGGATACTTGGCTATTCCGAACAGGCGCAGAGGGCCAGCCGCGCGGCGTTTGAATACGCTGCGGAGTTAAATCAAACGAACCTTACGGCGCACGTGCAGGTCTATGGCGGAGCGGGGCCTGCGGAGCTGATGGGTGACGTGGCGGGTGTGCATGCGCACGCTGAAGCCATCATCGATCTCGCCGATCAGCACAGTTTGAATTATTGGCGCTTGAGCGGTCTCATCCTGCGGGGTTGGGCAATGGCCCAAGAAGGTGACGTGGAGGGCGGCTTGGCGCTCATGCGCCTCAGTCTGAACGAGAGGGCCAGGCTCGGAGCCAGTTGGTACCAGGTCCGGTACTTGTGGATGCTCGCGGCGATGCACCACCAGTTAGGTGACGACGAAAACGGGCTGGCCACCCTGGCCGAGGCGAAGGCCATTGCTGCGCGCAACGAAGAACATATGTGGGAGGCGGAGCTTGCATGCATGGAGGGCGAACTGCATCGCACTCGTGGTGCTCCAGCTGAGGAGGTCGAGAACTACTTGCAAGCTGCGCTCAAGATTGCTCAAAGCCAAAGCGCGAAATCCTTTGAATTACGTGCGGCCATGAGTCTGGCTCGGCTTTGGCGCGACCAGGGCAGGAAGGCCGACGCGAGAGGCCTCCTTGGTCCCGTCTACGGCTGGTTTACGGAAGGGTTGGAAACATCAGACCTTCGTTCTGCCAAAGCACTCTTGGAGGAAATCGCTGAAGTTTAACGTCGCGTGTTCAGCGGTGCACTATTCGCATGGTCCGGGGCTTCCGGTGGACCGAAGCTTCTGCTGAGGCTCGCGCAATCTGGAAAACTAAATTGGTTGTTGGTGGGCACCCGGGCCCGCACTCGCGATCGTACTGGCAAGACCCAAGAGGGTGCGGCAGCGCGAGAAGCGGCAAAAAGAGCAGCTGCTGGGCAAGGGCTTTAACGAGGCAGAGCGCGTCTTCAGATCGATGCAACAAGATCACTTGGATGCGCTAATGGTATCTGATGAAAGCCGAGCATTTCACCAATCGTGCGATGATTGCCGAACTGACGGCTGAAGCCCAAATTCCCACAATGTATGCTTATGGGGACTTCGTCCAAGTTGGCGGACTGATGGCTTATTCGATTGACCTACCGGACACCCTTTCGCCGCCTCGCTCTATCATCGATAAGGTTCGTGAAGGTACGAATCCGGGTGATATTCCGTTTTACCGGCGCCGAGGCATGTGTGCTTGCACGCTCGTCAACGCGATCCCCGGCCTGAGTTGCATGGCGCCGGATGGTGCGTTCTACCTCTATGTCAATTGCGGTGGCTTGATCGGCAAGACCACGCCCGACGGCAAACGGCTCGACGCCGACGGCGACGTGGTTTTGTATTTTCTCGACAGCGCCGGCGTCGCGTTGGTTGCGGAACGGCCTATGGACTTTCGCCCTACTTCAGGTCTTCGATCGCCAACGACATTGAAACATTGACCGACGGCGTCGCGCGCATCGCGCGGGCCGTGTTCGATTTGCGCTAATACTCCACACAGGATTCGAAGCCATGCAGACCTCCGGTCTCACGAAGAATGCTTCCGCACCGCAGATATCGGCCGACATCATTACTGCGCTTCGCGACATCCCCGTGGCGCTCTTGAGTGACAATATGCAGCGGAACAGCGGCTCCGTCGGGCTCGCGCCCTACCACAAGCCCGCCCCGCTCGCCGGAACGGCGGTCACAGTGCTCACTCGAGGGGGGAGACAACCTCGCAATCCTGCGCGCCTTCGAATTTTGCCGGCCGGGCGATGTCATGGTGATCGACGCGGGTGGCGACATCACGAATGCGGTGATCGGCGGTATTCTATCCTTTTACCGGGCAACGATAGGTCTTGCTGGGGTGATCGATGGAGCTATCCGCGACGTGGCGGAAATCCGGGAGCGGACGTTTCCGATCTATGCACGCGGCGTCAATCACCGCGGCCGCTACAAGGATGGTCCTGGCGCGATCAATGTGCCGGTCACGGTCGGTGGGATGGTCGTGCGGCCAGGTGATCTGCTCGTTGGCGATCAGGATGGCCTGCTCGCATTCGCGCCCGATGCGGCTCGCTCGTTGATCGCGAATGCCGAGACTCAGCGTGCCCGTGAAGAAGCCACGATGCAGGCCATGCGTGACGGCCGGTGGGATCGTTCGTTCATCGACGCATTGGAAGCGCGGTGCGCGAACGGAAGCGCCAAAGCGGAGGAAGCAGGGACCTACCGGGACGGCTTGCTGAGCAAGGAAGCCCCGGATCGAGCATGCCATGGTGAATGATCGCGTTCTCCGAATATCCCCACGTGTAAAGTACCGGGCCGGCGATTGTCGATCTCGACGGCAAGCAGCCGTCCGTTGATGCCGACCGGCATGATCGCGTCGACGAACAGGACATCAAATCCCGCCGCCCGATCCATCAATCCAAGCGCTTCGGGGCCATGATTGGGTCTGGTTGGCCCTCGGTTGCTGTAGTTCGCTCAAACTCGCCCATGATGGACTGGAGCGAGAGAGGATGATCGTACCGGTAGTCATCCGCGCAGAGGATTGAATTGCTGGTCGGCATCGTGAGGTCCTCCCCAGGCGACGCGGGAGAGGTTTGTGCCCGTTAGGATCGCGGCGGCGCCGGCCGGCGTGTCGCGCCCTTGGGTTCCTGAGATGACCAGAGCGGCGTGTCCCGTTGCGCAATGCAGCTTACATGGGGACGTCAATTGCCGCGCATCTGTGTCGACGAGTCTGGATTTGTACGGGGTTCGCCAGCATAGGCGGGCCGGTGCTCACGAAGCTGGGGCATGAAAGCAACAGTCCACAACACGTTGCACTAGCGCCCCAGTGTTAATTTGCGCGATCGGGACGATTCAGGCCTGCTCTCTGCAACGAACCTAGTAGCTGTGGGGGATGACAATGACTGTCACGCGTGCGATTGGCGCTGCTGCCTTGTTTCTGATGACGCTGAGCTCTGAAGCCTATGCTGCGCGCCAGCACAGACCGGGAGAGCGGATTTCTTGCTCAGAGGTCAAATACTACGTTGGTAAGTATTCGGCGGCCCTGGCTGAGATGTATGCCCGTAACCACGGGGCCACCGGCGCCCAGATCGAGCGGGCGCGGCGTTGCTTGGCTTCGAATGAGGCTGCTGAAACAGGGCAACGCCGGTCCTATAGCGAATGAGTATGACGCAGCCTTCGTGATAAAGCGCGCTGGCCGGGGATATCCTGCAAGGTCAGGGCTGTACGCCTACCCGCGGTCGCAGCTGACGATCGAAGTTAGCTGATTGCCTTGCACGGGCAGATAGGCGTTCCGACTAGTGGCCAGGCGAGCGCGCGATTGCACACTCGGACGCGAGGCCGCTCCGCAGTCATGGCCTCCTCCGCTCATCGCATGCTGGTTCCCAATCATCGGTGCCGGGGCATATCCTCTTATCGCTCCGATTCGGTGCCAAAGGCTGTCGCAGCGATTGCACGCTCGACCTCAGAAGCCAACACGCTCAGATCATCGGCAAGCCTCGCGAACAACTCTCGCTTTTGCAGGTCGGTGGCCAGACCGCTGATCGATTTGCAGTCGGCTGCGTCTTTGAGGAGGTTCTCCAGCTGCTCCTGCATGTCTCTCATCGTCCGTGTGCCCAAAAGGCACCCTCTGCTTCATTCAGTTGAATTGATTGAGGCGTACTTGAGCTCCCGCCGATCCATTTCCGAACGGAGCGATTCAGCATAGGTGCGCAGATTGTCACCAACAACGCGGGAGCATCCGCCATTTGCGCGATCAGCCAACACCTGTCGCCGCACGCTTTCCCAAAGAGACAATAAGGTCTGATCTTTCGTTTGAAAAGTTCATCCACAGGCCCCCAGTACATGGCGCGGCGATAGTACCGCGTACCTCATGAGCGGGATTGTTCGGTTGCGGACATTGCCGTGGAGAAGCTAGGCGCCCGTTGCACATTGGCCACATCGTCCATGTCCGGGATAACGGGCTATCACGCCGAAAGGCGCGATGGTTTGCGGCATCTCCCGTTTCAGTTACTGCGTCGGCAGAACCAAAGCGCGAGATCGGGCTGCATTCATAGAGAAGATCCCCTCGATTTCGAGACGCATGGTATCGTGGCATTCGCACGCCACAGCTGCGAGCCGCGATGGGTCAATCTCGATTTCTCCTCGCCGTTCAGATCTGATCGCTCCGGAAGCGCGCAGGTTGCGCATCAGGAGCGTCACTGTCGTCCGTCGCACACCCAGTATTTGCGAAAGCGCCTCTTGGGTGAGTGCAAGGACGTCGTGGTCGGCGCGGTCGCGAAGATGGAGCAGCCAGCGTGCCATGCGGGCTTGGGCCGGATGCAGCGCATTGCAGGCGCCGCCGATTTGTAGCTGTATCAGCATCGCTTTGAAATGAATCTGGACTGCGTGGCGGATCGCGGGGCTTCGGCTAAAGGCGGCGTGGAATCGCGATGCAGGGATCCGCGAGGCGATGCCCGCGGCACGAACGACGGCGGTAACGGCCGAAGGGGACGGCCCTAGCACGGAAAGAGTGCCTACTGCTCCCTCGCGCCCTATTGCGGCGCTGGCGACCGTCTGTCCGTTGGCCATGTCGATCATCACAGAAATGGCGCCACTATGAGGAAAGAGGACGTGCTCGGTCTGGTCACCCGCCTGCGAGACGACCGCATCCCGATCGAGCGCTACCATCTCTAGCTCGGGCGCCAGCAGATCGAGGTCCGGCGCCGGTAGTGCTGCCAGAAGTCGGTTACCAATTTCGCCGGGAAGCGTCACTGCGGCCTACCTCGAACGATCCGCCGCATCGCATTTCGAGCGTCATAGGGCGGCCAACTCGAACTTTGTTTGAATCCGCCTACGCCCCGCGCCCCGAAGTCCATTTCAGCTGCGGAAGCTCTCAATCTCAAAAGAAAAAACTCCAACCACACGCGCCTCGGAGGCGAATTGTTGTCTCTGATTGAGGAGTTAGGTGCCAGCGCCCCGCTGCACAATTGCGAAATGCGCATGGGTAATACCATAGGGAGTTCCACTTTCCGGGGCGCGGCAAACGCCGCGGCGATCTCGCAAGTGTGTGGCTCGACTTGACCTAGAAGCTCAACAGCTACGTGATGAGCCCGGTCATTTCCGCCAGGACAAACGAGACAGTCTGCTTAGGAAGGCCCGGCAGAACGAAATCACGTCTCAGATAACCGAGTGGCTGACCTTGCCAAGATGGCAGCCACCGAAATAGGGCGCCTCCGTTGGCGGCATGAGTGGCGGCTCAAACGAGCATCCACATCGTAAACGCGGCGCAGAGGCAGATCGTGCCCACGACAGTCATTCCGGCAAAGAAGCGCTCGGTTCGATCCATGTCGATCATCTTCCAGATCGATCCACGCCCATAAACGTTTAAAGCTGCACGCTGGCTCCTGCTTGCGCGCGTCGTAATCTGTCAGAGCTTACGTCCCATTAGACGGTGTGAGCGCACTGCGAACTGGCATTCCAGCAAATTCGATCTGAGGGACTTCGAAACCAACTGAACCAGCTGTTGTTAACCGCGATCTGCAAGCCCGCACCGAGCAAGCTCTTGACCCTGAGTACGGCACCGCTCGTTGCGTGTGTCGGGCTCATAGTGTCCACGTTGCAGTAACTGACAGCCCTCGGAGGCTCGCGCAATAGCGGTCGTGTTGATCAATTTGCATCGGTCGTCGAGCAGGTTCGTAGTCCAATGCGGCGAGACAAAGGAAGGACCAAACGTCGGAGTGATGAAAAGCTAACCATAATCGAAGAAGGATCGCTCAAAAGTTCACTGCTGCTGGTGCGAACCTTATTGCATGCCTGCGCAGAGCGCAGGCGGACGACGCTCTGGCGCTGACATTCGACATTGCACTCAGCTAGCGGCAAAAGTCAGACTAATGCGCTGTCATAAAACCAGTCAAACACCGGGCTTGTCATTTCAATCTGCGAGACTTTAACTCTGACACTCGGAAATAACAGGTTTGTGAAAAACAAGCCGAAGGGGGTCCGCAGTGGAGAAGGTGCGACGCTTACGCGCGATGGGTTCGCTGTGTCGTCAACAAGCCGCGTACAATGGCATGAATAAATGGAAGCTCCTCGCGGAAGCAGAATACTGGGAGCACTTGGCTGAGCTTGAGCTGTCGTCCCATTTCCAAGAATGCAACGCCGCTTGTGCAAATGAAAGAACAGAGCCTCAAGCACGCACAGAGGCGAATGGCTACTCGCGCCGGGAGACGATTGCCCCCGAAGCAACGGCGACCACGAATGACGCGCAGTGTGCGCTTATGCCCCTATGAGCAAGATCCTCGTCGCGACAATCGAAATGTGGGTTGGTCCAGCGCGCCGGTGTCGGCGACCTTACTCTTCTGGCCTATATGTCGCGATTTTGCGCGCGCCTTCCCAAAGCTCGACGTCTTGGCCGTTAACGAGCTGCTTGGCTCGTTCGCTCGCCGTTGGTTCGTCGGCGCAATCAAGTTCAAGGCGAAGCTGTATGTGGCCGTCCGATCCAAGAATGTAGGCTCGATACTCCGGCATGAGTGTGCTCCAAAACATTAGTTCCGAAGCTGAAACCGGAGAAAGTTACAATAACATCAAGAAGCTGTCCATTTAATTAGGACGATACTCCCATCAGTTCCCAACGGATCACTGCTCTGGACATACTCAAGAGCGCCACCGCCGCTGAGGAAGTACACGCTCGGATTCACGCAACCCTGAATATTAGCTGCATTCGTTGCACGTCGTGGGCGACTGATTTAATCTGTTTAACTTATTTAAATGCTGATAAGGGCCGGCATAATATGGCGTCGCGCCGGTCCGAACGTCCATGACGTGGATGTCATGCCTACGACAGAAGATGACGATCGACGTGAATTTTTGAAGACTTGCGGTAGATTTGCGGGCGTGACGCCGCCCGCCATGACCTTGCTTCTATCGACCTCACTCACGTCAAACGCCATCGCTGCGTCTGGGGCAAAAGGTGTGAACGGAGGTGGGGCAGAGCACCATCACGATGAGCACCACCACGAACACCATCATCATGACCGGGAAGACGATTGGTTGATGAGGGAAGAGGCCCGTCAGTCTCGATTACTCATCATGCGTGGCGCTACTGCAGTTTCTGGTTGTTGGCTACTTCTCGCGCCAAACTAAGCTCAAGCTCAGTGAGCTTTTCGATCAAGTGCCCCACGATCTCCGCGCAGTCCGAATGCGTCAGCGAATGCACTCCGCGCGATGTCAGTTGGTTCTGGAGGATAGTCGCCATCATGGCTTTGACGCTCATGGACCGGCCTCGTCTGAAAAATCGGATCGTCACAAAATCAATCTGAAGTAGGCGTTGAATATGGACGACACGCAACAGCAAGAAGTTTGTTCAACCTCCGTACAAGTACGGGCGGCGCTCGCGCTATGTTGCGTTGCGAAGCACGAGCCGTTGCACCAAAGCGGCGCTTCGCTCCGAATTCGGACTTACGAAACAATTCGTTAGCTTTTATTTGGCTAGCTAGGTGCGTGCCGATTACCGCCGATTGCGGCACATGGAATGGGAATACCGGCCCCGGCTGTTCCTCCCAACCTGCGGCTGGGGCCGTTTGAACTTGCGCTGCACCGTTCAACCCGGTCCACGACAATGTTTAGAGGCATTGCCATCACGCTATTTGGGCTGACCATTCTTTCGCAGCTCGATCAGACGCTCTTCCATGGTCGAAATACTGACGCCGCGCTCAGGCTTGTGCGGGACATTAGTCGTGGTTTCGGCCTGTAGGTCAGCCGTGCTGCGCTCCTTCGGGCGGGGCATGCGCGAGCTCCTCGACGGCTACTTCTTCAACAATACCCCTATCGTTCGCGCCATTCGCCTCACTGATCCTGCGTGACGGCCCAGCTCGGCTGCGATCTTCGATACGCCAGCGCCTGTCCGTGCCAGCTTCGACAATTGCTGGACCTCGCGTTCGGTCCATTGTTTTGGTTTCGGTGTTTTCATGCTGCGGTGCTCACCCACGCCAGTTAACCAGCGCGCCTCGTTTCGACCACTTGGGAAATTTACGGGTGGGTCCGCACACAGCCAGACGAGGACTTGCGACGTGGGCGTTATCCACACCCACCATTGCGGGTAGCTCGCCCCCTGACCCATCCCAACAGATTGATAATTTGCGTATCGGCCGCTCCCGCGCTTTCATGTACGCAGGGGTAGCAAGTCGCGAGAGAGGGTTTACGGCGCCTCAGTCCAAGCATCGGCTGAGCGAGCGGCGGAGGCGCGCAAGATAGCTGACCGGCTGGCCTGCGAAGCCTGGAATAAGCGCATGCTTGCCTTTCAAGGACCGGCCCAGCCATCGCCAGCTCTCGCGGACGCATTGAACGCGGGGTACCAATACCTCGAAGTGAAGTGCCTCGGCTGCGACACCCATCAGACCGTCGCCCTCGGTGTCGTGCGGCGAACGAAGACGACGCCGATCCACGAGTTGGAGCGTTACATGCGGTACAAGGATTGTTCGGACGTGCGGGGCTATTGCAGCGGGCAAAACGGATGATCTGTTCTGTCCGTCGCAGAAAGATACCGTTGATGCAGAACCAAAACCAGAATGTTCGGGTCGGGATTCGAGTCGTATCGCCACCAACATGGCAACGACGTTGTGCGCTAAAGTACGATCTTCTACGATGTTGTACTGCCTGACGGCAGCGGTTCGAGCGCTCGTACGGATTGTCTCAGCCGCGAAAGCGCGGCGAACCTTCTGAAAGTCAGGTCGATACCACAAACGGGCGTTGCGGGACAGCTGGCCCGAAGAACGGGCGGCCGAGTTCGACCGGCTCGGACGCAGGGGAACGCTTCCTCCTTCTACCGAGGCAGGTCCGGTCCCTTCAGCTTTCGCGTGGGCTGCGATCGAGGTTCGCCGAAAAATAGTCGATCAGTTCCGTAGCCTGGGCGCCTTGCCTGAAACCCGCTGTTCTTCGAAATCGACGGAAGGACCATATGGATGAACTGCTGGCGGCGTATAATGACATCACCGCTTCCGGATTGGGCCCTCCCAACCGCAATGAGATGCGGCGAAGGCGGAGCAGCGTTCGCTGGCGGAGCCATGCGCAAAGTTCCGTTGTGCACGCCGATCTAGCCGGCTTGACTTCTTCCGCATCAGCCACGCGTTCGCTGAGAGGACGGCTTAAACTCCACGACCTCGTGCTGGTCGCACGGATTAGCTCGCTCATTTTTTTTGACGACTAGCTCAAGCTCGAGAGCCTCGAAGGCGAGTTCATCCGCCAAGCGCTTAAACAGCTCGCGCTTTTCTATGTCCGTCGCCTGCTGACTCATCAGCATAAACTCTCTGGCGTCAGCGCGGACCTTTTCCAAACGTCGTCGGAGGTCCTTCATGTGTGCCGGCTTAGCTTTTAAACTTATCCTTGGCCCGAACAAATCAGTTTGCTTGTTCGGATCCACCCGGAGTCAACTGCCGAAACTCGATACTGGTTCTATGCGGACCGCCAAATTCGCCGCTCATCGTGCTGCGATATTTGGCCACGCTCCATGACCCAGCCCCTGTTCAGGGATTGCGGGCTGAGGACGGCCGTCTTGGCTGATGAGCCATCCCTGTCCGGCTCTCGCCGGATGATGCATAGAACTAGCATACCTGAAGGGGCATGAATGTTCGAAAGCGCACAGACGCGACTGCTGCGCCGGACTAGGCTGCGATTGATCCTGGACGCTCGCAAAGCGCTCGGGGCCCAACGGCCTCGGGGAGATGCGAAAATGTGCCGGCTGCGCTGAAGCGGCTCCGTCCGCGAACGCAGTGTTGCCGGTTGCGTGCCGGGTATGAGGCAGGAGTAACCTCCGCAGATTCTAGATCCAACGATGGTCGTTCCTCGTGCGTACTGCCCTTCTCATTGTGGGAATATGGCTACTGGTGAACGTTCTGTTCGTTGTAGTTGTCCTGCCCTCGCGCAGACCGGCACCTACTCGGCGAGCAGGAACTCCATCTCCGGTGACGATCAACACAACGGCCGGTCGCTCGGACGATCACGACCCACCTCTCCTGCAGCGCGGGATGACGCCGGTTGCAATCAGAGTTCTTTTCGTCGTCCTCCTCCGTCCAGTCTTTCGAGCGTGGAATGCGGTTAGGCGGCACTTCAGAAGGCACCACGACTAGATGCGGGCCATCGCGCGCTTGAGATTCTCGTCGATGTCTTCACTGCGCCGCGAGCCCCCCGAGTGATTCAGCGAGACCATCAGCCAGATTGCAAGTGCGCTCGCTATGGCCATGCCTCCAAGCATGGTCAGGACCCGCGTTTGAACGATGATGTGAAAAGCTCAGAGCCCAAGGGTAGCAGCCGGCGCCAGCATTCCCATCCCAAAATGCCTCAATCGGCGCTCAATTGTTCTGCCGCTTTTGGGCTGAAGCCGATCAGGAAATCGTCCAAATCTCGGCCGCCTCGAAGCTGCGGCCGCAGCCATCGAGGCAGCCTGCCGCGACCCGACCATGTCTCCGCTGGGTTCTTCGGATTGCGATATTTGGGACGAACGGGCGGGTATGGACGGCGCTTGCGATTAAGCCGCGTGGCCTCGTTGGCTAGTCCAATCCTGTGGAGCCGTTCCTCCAAATGTGCTTTTTGCACCAACATTTTTTGAGTGAGTTTGGCGGCGACCTCTTGGTGAAGTCTCCAGAGCTCGTCAACGGAGAGCGAATTGAAATGCGCGGTGTTCATGGCTCCATCCCTAATCTTGGGCAGAAGGCCCAGGCAGACAAGTCGGGAATCCGGGAGCAGACAAGCCCTCAGTTAAATATTGATCGTGCAATCCATATTTAATGCCAGAGGAAGCAGGGAGAAAGGCGCGACAGTGGTAATATCGTGGCGGAGTATTTAATTCGCTGCGAAGGGGTAGCCACGTCTCGTGACATCCACAAACTCCCCCTCGGCCAGGCGCTTTCGTGTTCGGGGACGAGCGCACGATGGCGATCGGCCGTGCGGCGGCGGCGCGGATCGCGGGGAGCGAGTTCCGGCACAACTCGGGTGGCTCGATGAATCGATCGCGCTGCCTCGTGTTGCACCCCAGGAGTGCCGGACCAGCACATTAATCAGGTGGCCTAGAGTACAATTAATTCATCGCGCCGCCCGATTTAAGCCGCATGGGAGCCGTTGTCGCCGCTAAGGCTCGCGCGTGGGTGGGGCGCACCCGGGAGTTTTTGATGTCCGGTCATTTGCGATTGTACTTCGCCAGTTTGGTGCTTGTCGAAGGTTTATCGGCGGCGCCTGCGTCTTCCAACCCTCTTGCCGACTTCTTCAATACTGCTACGCCCCAACCCACGGTAACCTCTCCGCCGCAAGCCGAATGCGTGCCGCGTCCCGGTACCTCGACCACTGGTGGACAGCATTGGGTCTACCGAATGGACGGTCGCCGCAAATGCTGGTTCCTGACCGAGAGCATCGCGACGGTGAAGAAGCCCATTCGGGCTCGCGTGGCCAAAGACCGCAGCGCCAGTTTGGACGAGAACGGGACGAGGTGGAGCGCGGTCGTTGATGCGCGCGCGGAGTTGCTACGCGCCGCACCGCCGGAGCAATCTCAGCCGCCTGTACCCGAAATGAAGGTAGCTGATGCCGCTTCCAATCTCGGCACGGGGTCGGCGGCCCCCATTGTCGATCTTCCCAACCAGCTCACCTCCGAACACTCCGTGCCGGGCCAAGTCGACGTTGGGCAGCTTCTCGCCGACGCACCTCAAGATATGCCGCTGGGCGCGCGCACTGCAGAGGGGCACGGCGAAGCGCGCAGCTGGACGGCCTGGTTCGGTGTGCTGCTGATGACGCTTGGTGGCCTCTCGCTCTTGAGCTCGAGCCGCACGCTTCGGCATGCGTGGAGATTACGTTAGCTTAGATGCGAGGTACAGTCGCCGCGCAATCAATGGATTCCACGAGCTGGTATAGCCGAACTGCCACACGTACAAAGATTCCGTGCGCCACACCTAGTTTGGCACTGCCTTAGACGGACATTCGAGTACGATGACGGTCGCCTTTGGGATCGGACTGCATTATGCGGTACAAGGTGTTCGTGCTGGACGGCAGCCGGCAAGTGATCTGCGCTGCAAAGCTCGACTGCATTGATGAGCAGGCGGCGAGACGCCGAGCCGAGCAAATGCATGACGAGCACGACGTTGAGCTTTGGCAAGGCCATCGACTCGTTGCTGTGTTCCGAAGTGCAACGTCGAATGAAGGTCGGAGTTAACGCGCGATCCTGAATAGACGGCCGGTCTCGCCGCCGAGTTAGTTCGAGCATTGTGAGGCACCCCGGCCTGGCTGGTTGCCGACATGTCGCAGCGACGTCGTCACCGAGGCTCGCTCCTGCGGCGATGAAGGCGCAAGTCCTCTTTCAAAATAGTGGCAGATGCGAGGAACGCAGGCAATCCGTCCATCGACTCGCGCGAGTGAGCCAACGTGGGTCAACCTTCGGTCCCGGCGGTCTCTAAACGGCTCTTGCTCTGCCGCTCGCTTTGGTACGCCGCCTTCTTGTTCTTGCTTCTACATGTCGGAGCTTACTTCGAAGCTTCTCCACCTCTCTAAGCTCCTCCAGAAGCGCCTGGTGCCGTTCGTTCAGAACAGCACTAGAAAAAATCTGACGCGTACTCGACATCACATGCCTCAGAAAATGACTTGAAGTAAGAAGTCGACGAAAGCGAAAGAAAGAACACTCGACCGAAGCTCAATGAGCTGAAGCTGCAGCCGCCAGATGCTCCCAGTACTCTGCCTCTGCAAGCAGTTTCCAGCTTCTCTCAGGTTGGAGTGCGGCAGTCTGTCGGCAAAGCAGCGCCATTGCACGAAGGCGGCGGGCAGCTTCCATTTCAACCTCCCATGTTTTCCCCAAACATATTTTTCAATTTTACGATGGAGTCATCATGATTATATGAGATAATCAAATTTCTCATTTAATGGCGGTCAATTTGGTTCCATTTGTAAGCCGACCGGGAACTGCTTTCGGTTTAAGCTTCACATGGATTTCGAATGCTTGCTCGCCGGGCCCCGCTGCGCCGTAAAGCGAACGAGAAACTGCGCGGGACGCCAGCACGAGATGCGAAGCTTCATGCGCGAGCATCGCAATGCCAGAAATCCCAACCGAGGACTCTTCTCTCCGCCCTCCAGGGCACATGCCCCGGGTACTGAGCCATAACCCAGCAGTTGGGTTGCGTCAGCGGTCTGGCTACGCGCCTCGCTCTTGGAGCGCACCACCCTAGAGTCCCGCGATGGTCTCACACTCTGGAACGTGGACCCCGGCGACAACGACGGCTACCTCCCCCATGAGGATGACCAGCATCACATTGAAAGCCAAGTTCGCCGCGTCACAGCGGGCGGGTCTGGATCGCGTCGGGTGCGCAAGTTAATAATCACGCGCAACGCATTGCGAGGCTGTTGCTTTCATGCCTCGTCTTCGCAGATAGGGCTGAGTTTGGCTCCAGTTGGCTCCCTGCGACTGTCGATCTACGCGTAGCAATGACCATCTTGCGGACCGAGTGCATCTGGGTA
Source organism: Bradyrhizobium sp. MI1.10 (assembly GCF_055811035.1). Lineage (NCBI taxonomy): Bacteria > Pseudomonadati > Pseudomonadota > Alphaproteobacteria > Hyphomicrobiales > Nitrobacteraceae > Bradyrhizobium > Bradyrhizobium sp. MI1.10. The sequence goes on along the minus strand of NZ_JBVVPN010000004.1, from coordinate 207,217 downwards.
AAACCCGTAAAAGTCCGGATCCGCCTCGCAAGGAGTGGCGCAAGAGCCTCCTTCTTATCGGTTTTGATGCATTAATCATTAAATGCGGCTCATAAATAAATAAATGGACTGCTGCTTTAATTTAAAATAGGTTTGATTTAATCGGGAGTGGATGATCGTGACGCTTCCTCGTCGCGGTTGTCGCTTCTGAGGTCGCGAATATTGCAAAATCAATAATTGCCAAACGTGGGCGGCCAAGCACCGGCCACGATGGGCAAGGGGGATACCGCTAGATCTTTCGCGTAACTTGGCAGCAGTTGGTGGATTGCCGCGGTGGGCGGCCTGTCGCCGTTCGAGCGAGCGCTACCAATTTGCGTGAATTGATTTCGCGGCGACGCTCTCTGCTCTGCATTGGCAGGCGAGGTTGCGAATGACGTGCACGCATTTTGTAGCAATGTTCACTCGGGCTCGGGAAATTTCGAATTATTCTCCGTCAATCTTCGATTTTTCGATCCAGCCAAGTTTGCGGTTTGCAAACATGGCGGCTGTCAGGTGCGCGACCGTGCACACGACATTCGCTCGCAAGCTCGGAGCGGCTCTAGCCCTAATCAGGCTTGAGCGGCACGAAGCGCTGAGCAGGACGATAGGCATGCTGAGTAGCTCGGCATCTTTCTTCAGCAGCATAGGCAAGGCAACGGCCGATCATCCCCGCGCCATTGTGCAATTTGTGCCGGTCCGTGAATGCGGACGGCGCATCACCCAGAGGATTTAGGCTATGGCGACGCAGGCAACGGGCGGCGGCAGCACGGTTTCGTTCGGCAATACTCCGCAAGCCAACACGGACAGTTTCTCGTTTGGGGAAGACGCCAGCAACATTCTCATCTTGAACGTGCTGGCAAATGACCTTGGGGGCGCGGCCAAGACGCTGTTCTCCCTGGACAATGGAACGAGCGCCTCCGCGTCCACCAAGAACTACGCACCGGCGGACTTGCTGGTCAAAGATGTAGCGTACAGCAGCGATGCCGCCGGAATTGCCGCAACCGGTGACCGCAGCGCCCTCGGTGCACGCATCTGGATCGAGGCGGACGGCACCGTTCATTACGACAAGGGCGACATCAACGTTCAGCTTCAGGCGCTGGCGATCGGGCAAACGCTGACTGACACATTCACCTACGCTATCCAGTTGGGCAATGGCACGCTCAGTTGGGCGACCGTGACACTCCAGTTCAATGGTGCAAACGACTCGGTCTTCATCACATCGAGTCCGCAGAGCGGCTCGGTGGACATGACGTTCGAGCTGACCGATGCGATGCGCGGACGGCTGGCCGGGATCCATGCGAGAGGTGCCGATGGCTCGCTCACCCCGATGGATTTCGAGCTGCCGGCCAAGCCCGAAGTGCATATGGGCGGCCATGGCCTTTATGGCACGGTCGGCGACTACATGCGCTTTATCCGGATGTGGTTAAACGACGGCGCGGGCGAGCACGGCCGCGTGCTGAAGGCGGAGACCGTGCGCATGGCTGAAAAGAACCACCTGGGCGACAAGAAGGTGACGCCGATTACCGGCGTCATCCCGTCGCTGTGCAACGACGCGGAGTTCTTCCCGGGCCAGTCAAAATCCTGGGCGCTGAGCTTCATGATCAATGATGAGCAAGCCCCTACCGGGCGTCCCGCCGGCGCTCTAGGCTGGGCCGGCCTTGCCAATCTGTTCTATTGGATTGATCGGCAGAACGGGGTCGGTGGGTTCTGGGCCACCCAAATTCTTCCCTTCGGGGACCCGGCATCGTTCATCGGCTTCATGAATTTCGAGACGGCATTCTACCAGAACCTGAGGCAGCGAATGGCGAGCTAGGTTTGATGGAACGACACGAAACTGTAGGAATTACGTGACGGTGCACTTAGCTGTGAGCGTTCGAACTCGCAAAAGGGACCGGAGCCATTGAGTGCACTGTCACTATAATCCCATGCCTTTTGCGGCACCGGCTTTGCCGAGCCGCAGCTCGCGAAGCGAGCGAAAGCTGGCGGGCCGGCAGGCCTCGAACCTGCAACCAGACCGTTATGAGCGGCAGACTATCGATCGGGTTCGCTGATTTCGCTGCAGTTTCGTTCGGGCTCGATCGCGTTCGTTGCGGTTCGTTCACGCCGTTTCTGAGGCGAAACTGGTGCGGCTGCCCGGCTCGTGGCTCTAAGGATGGACCATCGTTTGGCCGGTGCTGACCACCTAAGTCGCTTACGAATCTTTGCGCGTTGCATGAGGCCAAGGGCGTCGACGCAACGTAGAGCTCAAGTTGGCAACGTAATCGGAAGAATGTTGACACGCGCTTCAGCGCTGTCGGGTCCGAAGGTCGCCTTCATCCAGGGCAGCATGAACGCACCGACGACGGCGCCGATCGCCCTCGAAAGGGGAGCACCGTCGGTTAGATCGCAAGCCGAACTGAATGCCAGTATCGGTGGCTGCGTCTCCACGATTTTGAGCTGCGGCAGGATCATGGATCGAGAAGCAAGGAGGAAAGAGCGGTCCTTGTTTTGTCGTCTGTGAGAATACACCGTCCCCGATTGCACTCAATTGGACATCGGTTGCCGGAGCTAGCTCATACTTGCCCATGATGCTTGGAGGGAGAGACCAAGGTCTTGAACGGGCGTCGCGCTATCGCGGCGGAAATCTTCTCTGCTCGTCCCAAAAATGTCAATGCCGCTGACCGACAAGATCATGTCGAGCGCGGGCTCGTGGGGCCGCCGATACATGCCCGCACAGCCTGCTTGCAATGTTTAGTATATCGTGGTTCACTAAACAAATCGAGCTTGGCTGAATCCCTAAGAATCTAGGCAGGCACGAGGAAACGTCCGTTAGTCGTTCAGCCCGTGAAGGACTGTATCGCTCTGCTCGAAGCATTCGAGCGGGTTGGAGAGTCGCGCCATGTCGATGGCCGGCCCCACTGGGAGGGAAAGCGTTATGAAACAGACAGTAAAGGCGCTTCTTACTAGTTTCGGAGTTCTCGCATCCGCGCTCAGTGCCGGAGTGGGGACTACCCCTGCGCACGCGCAGGCGAAGACCATCACGCTGTGCTGGGCCGCCTGGGACCCTGCCAACGCGCTAGTCGAACTGTCGAAGGACTTCACCGCTAAGACTGGCATCGGTATGAAGTTCGAGTTCGTGCCGTGGACCAACTATGCCGATCGCTTCCTGAACGAGCTTAACTCGCACGGCTCGTTGTGCGATCTCATCATCGGAGATTCTCAGTGGATCGGCGGCGCCGCGGAGAACGGCCAGTACGTCAAGCTCAACGATTTCTTCAAGAAGGAAGGAATCAGCATGGACGACTACATGCCGGCCACCGTGGTCGGCTATTCGGAGTGGCCGAAGAATACGCCAAACTATTGGGCGCTGCCCGCCATGGGTGACGCGGTTGGCTGGACCTATCGCAAGGACTGGTTTGCGCGGCCAGAGATCCAGAACGACTTCAGGGCCAAGTACGGCCGCGATCTCGCTGCGCCGAAGACGCTCGACGAACTGCGAGACATCTCGAAATTCTTCCAGGGCCGTGAGATCGACGGCAAGAAGGTCTATGGCGCTTCGATCTATACCGAGCGCGGCTCGGAAGGCATCACCATGGGCGTGTCGAACTATCTCTACGATTACGGCTTCCAATATCAGGATCCCAAGAAGCCCTATGCGATGGACGGCTTCGTCAACGCGCCCGGCGCCGTCAAGGGGCTTGAGGCCTACAAGGAGCTCTACAAGTGCTGTACGCCACCCGGCGCCTCCAACTCCTACATGTCCGAAGGACTTGATGCGTTCAAGTCAGGCCAGGTCGCGCTGCAGATGAACTTCTTCGCCTTCTTCCCAGGCCTCTACAAGGATCCGAACGTTGGCGGCGACAAGATCGGCTTCTTCAGCAATCCCGCGGGCCCCGCGACGCAGGCGACGCAGCTCGGCGGACAGGGTATCTCGGTTGTTTCCTATTCGAAGAACCAGGGCGAAGCGCTGCAATACATCAGATGGTTCTCCGGCGGGGATGTGCAGAAGAAGTGGTGGGCGCTGGGCGGTTATTCCTGCGCCAAATCCGTGTTGAACGATCCGAGCTTCCCGAACAGCGCGCCGTTCGCCGGGGAGTTTCTGAAGTCGATGGGAATGGTCGTCGACTTCTGGGCCGAGCCCTCCTATGCGCAACTCCTGCAGGCCGAACAGAAGCGCGTGCATGACTACGTGGTGGCGGACAAGGGCACCGCGCAGGAAGCGCTCGACGGTCTGGTGAAGGACTGGAAGGCCATCTTCAAGGAAGAAGGCAAGAAGTTCTAAGGCAACCGCCTGGGGCGCACGCGAGCGCGCTCCAGGCACTCTTCGGCAATCTCGGCAGCTGTCGCATAGCTGATGGTCCCGGCGCGAGGATCGACCAAAGCCATGAACGATTTGAGTGCTTCGTCCCAGATCACCTATCGGGCCGTCCCGGCCCGGCCAGCCGTGGCGCGTCGTATCCGGGGTTTGTCGGACCAGGCGCTCGCCTGGCTCTTTATCACGCCGACGATCGTGCTGCTGCTGGCGATCAACATCTTCCCGCTGGTGTGGACGATCTATCTCTCGTTCACCAACTACCGCGCCAATCGGGCGAACGCGCCGACGATATGGCTGGGCACCGACTGGTACCAGTCGATACTGACCGATCCGGATATCTGGGCGGCGATGCAGGTGACGGCGCATTTCGTGATCTGGACGGTGGTGATCGAGACCGTGCTCGGATTTGGCCTTGCCTACCTCATCGATAAGAAGTTCCGCGGCCACGGGATGTGGACCACGATCATCCTGCTGCCGATGATGCTGTCACCTGCCGTCGTCGGCAATTTCTGGACGTTCCTCTATCAGCCGCAGATCGGATTGTTCAACTACGTCGTCGCCTTCTTCACCGGACGCGCGGCCTCGTCGTTCCAGATGCTGGGCGACGTCACGCTGAGCCCCTGGGCCATCGTCATCGTCGATGCCTGGATGTGGACGCCCTATGTGATGCTGATTTGTCTCGCGGGCCTGCGCTCGATCCCTGGTTACATCTATGAAGCGGCGGAGGTCGACCGCGCGTCGAAATGGCGGCAGTTCTGGTCGATCACGCTGCCAATGGCGCTGCCGTTCATCATGCTGGCGGTGCTCTTCCGCGGTATCGAGAACTTCAAGATGTTCGACATGGTCAACCTGCTGACCGGCGGTGGGCCGGGGTCGACCACGGAAGTTGCGTCGATCACGCTCAAGCGTGCGGCGTTCGAGAGCTGGCGCACCGGCTATTCCTCGGCCTTCGCGATCATCCTGTTCGTGACGGTCTTCGGCCTCGCCAACATCTATGTGAAGGCGCTGAACAGGGTGAAAAGCCGATGATCTCAGCCACCACAGCCCATTCCGTCGTCGAGCCGTCGACCACGACGCGGCGTTTTGCCGGCTCGCTCGTCGTGCTCTATGCCATCATCACCATGATCCCGCTGGTGTGGATCATCCTCACCGCGTTCAAGTCGCCGGACGATGCAATCTCCTATCCGCCCAAGATGATGTTCAAGCCATCGCTCGAAGGCTTCTGTAACGTCTTCACGACCCGCTCGCGCCAGACCCCGGAGTTCATCCGTTCGCTGGGGGCGCCGCAGGGGCTTTGCGACAGCATCGCGCGCAGCCGTAACATGGTGGTCGCCGGTCCCTCGAACTATGTGCCGCGCTTCGTCAATTCGCTGATCATCGCGTTCGGCTCGACCGTGCTCGCCGTCGCGCTCGGCACCTTGTCGGCCTACGGCTTTTCGCGGTTCCGCGTGCCCCTGAAGGACGACCTGATGTTCTTCATCCTATCGACCAGGATGATGCCGCCGATCGCGGTCGCGATCCCGATCTATCTGATGTACCGCAGCATCGGATTGTCCGACACCAGGCTCGGCATGATCCTGCTGTACACCTCGGTCAACGTCTCGCTTGCGGTCTGGCTGCTCAAGGGCTTCATCGACGAAATCCCGCGCGAGTATGAGGAGGCGGCCATGATCGACGGATACACCCGCTTTCGGGCCTTCGTGAAGGTGGTGCTGCCGCAGGCTACGACGGGAATTGCGGCGACGGCGATCTTCTGCCTGATCTTCGCCTGGAACGAATACGCCTTCGCGGTGCTTCTCACCTCGGGCAATGCGCAGACCGCGCCGCCCTTCATTCCGATCATTATCGGCGAGGGCGGACAGGACTGGCCCGCGGTGGCGGCGGGCACGACGCTGTTCCTGGTGCCGATCGTGGTGTTCACGGTGCTGCTGCGCAAGCATCTGCTGCGGGGCATCACCTTTGGAGCCGTCCGCAAATGAGTATCGATGCCACCCGATCCGTCGCGCGTCGCGGTGTTGCCGATCGCGTTCTGCGCCGTGGTCCGCTCGAAGCCGCCGCGACCGCGATCATCGCCGCCGGCGTCGTGATGCTGATGCAGCCATTCTCCCTGACGCTGTATTCCTGGTCGTTTGCGACGACCCTGTTCGGCACGGTGATGCTCACCATCGTGTCGAAGGTTCGGGAGTAGGGCGCGATGGCACAGATCAGGGTCGAGGCACTCGACAAGTCCTTCGGGACGTTCCATGCGGTCAAGTCCGCCAGCTTCACGGTCGAGGACGGCCAGTTCCTCTGCCTGCTTGGACCGTCCGGCTGCGGCAAGACCACGACGCTCCGCATGATTGCGGGCCTGGAGCTGCCGACATCCGGCACCATCCGGCTCGATGGCGAGGACGTGACGATGAACCGCGCATCGGCGCGCGACATCGCCTTCGTGTTCCAACTCTTCGCGCTCTATCCGCACATGGATGTCCGGCGCAACATCGGCTTTCCCCTGAAATGCGAAGGGATCAGTGCGGCCGAGCGCGATCGGCGGGTCGTAGAGGCCGCGCGCATCCTGCGGATCTCCCATCTGCTCGACCGATCGGTGTCGGGCCTTTCCGGCGGCGACCGTCAGCGCGTCGCGCTGGGGCGAGCGATCGTGCGCAAGCCGAAGTGTTTTCTGATGGACGAACCGCTCGGCGCGCTCGATACCGAGATGCGCGAGGCCATGATTCATGAACTACGCGCCCTGCATGACCGCCTGGGAGCAACCACCGTCTATGTCACGCATGACCAGCTCGAGGCCATGGCGATGGCCGACAGGATCGCGGTAATGAACAATGGCGTCGTCGAGCAGGTTGCGAGCCCGCGCGACATCTACGACCGGCCTGCTTCGCTCTTCGTCGCGGATTTCATCGGCTCGCCGCCGATGAACCTTCTGCCGTTCCGTGGTCACCTGCAGACGGGCGCGGAGGCGATCCGGCTCGGTGAGCGCGACGTTGCAATTCCTCCCTTGCGCGAGGCGATGGCGGAAAGCGAGTTCGTGCTGGGGGTGCGGCCCGAGCATGTGCGCTTCACCGATCGCGGCATGGTCCGCGGGGTGGTCTATGGCACGGAATATCTCGGCACGACGCAGATCGTGACCGTGACGACGCACTACGGCGCACTGAAGGCCCGCTCACCCAGCAGCAGATCCTTCCGGACGGGCGAGACTGTCGGGCTCGATTTCCGGCCCGATACGCTGTCAGTCTTCGACAAGGTGTCGGGCCGGGCCATTCGTACCGCGTTGCATGAGGGAGGCGCGCATGGCTGAGGTCGAGATCAACGCCATTTCCAAGGCCTTCGGCAAGACGCAAGCTGTGAACGATCTGTCGCTGACAATTGGCGATGGCGAGTTCGTCGCGTTGCTTGGGCCGACTGGTGCCGGCAAGAGCACGGCTTTGCGCTTGATCGCGGGATTGGAGCAGCCGGACAGCGGTTCGATCCGCATCGACGGGCGCGACGTGACCTGCGATGCACCGGCGGACCGTGACGTCGCCTTTGTCTTCCAGCAATATTCGCTGTATCCGCACCTGACGGTGTTCGAGAACATGGCCTTCGCGTTGCGCGCGCCGACCCGGCGCGTGCCGGAAGCCGATATCCGCGCGAAGGTGCAGGAGGTCGCGCGTCTTCTTCATATCGAGACCAAGCTGGACAACAAGGCGACGCAGCTGTCGGGCGGGCAGATGCAGCGCGTCGCGATCGGGCGGGCTCTGGTCCGTTCGCCCTCGATCTACCTGATGGACGAGCCGCTCTCCTCGCTGGACGCCAAGCTGCGCGGCGAACTGCGGCTCGAGCTCAAGCGGATCCAGGTCGATCTCGGCGCCACGATCCTCTATGTCACCCACGATCAGACCGAGGCGATGACCATGGCGTCGCGCATCGGTGTAATCGAAGGCGGGCGGCTGATGCAGGTCGGCTCGCCGCGCGAAATCTACGAGAACCCGATCAACGCGCATGTCGCGGCAAGGCTGGGCCAGCCGACGATCAATCTGCTGCCGGCGGCCCTGTTCGGCGGCGCGCCTGATGGCGCCGAGACGATCGGTGCGCGGACCGAGCACCTGACGATTGCGCGCGGCGGTGGCGATGTGTCGGCGACCGTCAAGCGGGTTGAACATCTCGGCGATCAGAGCCATCTCCATCTCGACCTCGCCGGCCGGCCGGTGGTGACGCTGGCGGATCCCGAGGCGGGCTTCGGCGCCGGTGATGTGGTGTCGCTCTGTCTGAACAAACCTCTGTTCTTCGATGCGATGGGCTGGAGGGTAGCGGCATGAGCCTTGATCGGGTAGCCAGGGAAAGACTGGTGCGAGCGCTGGCGAGGTCGATGATCGAGCACGCCGACGAATTGACGAGCCTCGACCAGGCGATTGGCGATGGGGATCACGGACTGAACATGAAGCGTGGTTTCGAGGCAGTGCTGGCGGCATTGCCGGGCCTTGCCGACAAGGCGCTCCCGGACATGCTGAAGGCGATCGGAATGACTTTAGTCATGAAGGTCGGCGGTGCTTCGGGGCCGCTGGTCGGAACTTTCTTCATGGAGCTGGGCAAGGCACTTCCGGAGCAGCCGAGCCGCGCTGATCTCGTCGCAGCGACCGAGAAGGCGATCGACGCCGTCAAGGCGCGCGGGCGTTCTGAGGCGGGGCAGAAAACGTTGCTGGATGTCCTGGTGCCGGTGCAGGTCGTGTTGGCGGGCGGTGGCGATGCCGAGGCGATTGCAGCGGAAGCGGCGCAAGCGGCCGATCGCACCACGCCCATGCTTGCGATCCGCGGCCGTGCGTCCTTTCTCGGCGAACGTTCCATCGGTCATATGGATCCCGGTTCGCGTTCGGCGTCCCTTTTGATTGGCGCGGCAATCAAGGTACTGGAATTCGAGGCAAGTTCATGAACAGTTCAAATTCCGGCAATGTCGGGATCGTTATCGTTTCACATTCCCCCAAGATCGCGGAAGGCGCGGCGGATATGGTGCGCCAGATGGTAGGCAGCGCCGTGCCGCTCGCCTGGACAGGCGGCGACATCGATGGAGGGCTCGGCACCAATGTTGCCGGGATCCTCGACGCGATTGAAGCGGCGTGGTCGCCCGCAGGCGTGGCGGTGCTGGTTGATCTCGGCGGGGCGGAGACAAATTCCGAGATGGCGGTGGAAATGCTACCTGAAGATCGACGCGCGCGCGTCGTCGTCTGCAATGCTCCGGTGGTCGAGGGAGCTGTGATTGCGGCAACCGAGTCTTCGGGTGGCTCGCCGCTTGCCGCTGTCAAGCGTAGCGCGGAGGAATTCTATGCATGATGCTCACGCCAGCCGGCCGGGCGAAACGACGGTGCCGCTGACAGCCTCGGCGGTTCTCGTCAACAAAGTCGGTCTCCATGCGCGACCGTCGGTCAAGCTCACGCAGTGCGCAAAGGGTTTTACCGCGAAGATAGAGCTCGCCCTCTCGGCGGACGGGCCCTGGACGGACGCCAAGAGCCCCGTAAAGGTCATGCGTGTGAAGGCGCCGCAGGGCGCAACACTGCATTTCCGCGTTACCGGTTCCGATGGCAAGGCAGCACTTGCTGCTGTACTGGCGCTTGTGCATGATGGTTTCGGTGAGGCCTGATCGCAGTGTCAGAGATCCATCTCACCGGCCGTGCTGCCTCGCCGGGTCTCGCGATCGGACCGGTCACCATGCTGACTGCGGCTGTGGCCAGGCGGACAGCGAGCGACGATCCAGCGCAAGAGGCGGCGGCACTGCGGGCAGCGATTGAGGGCGCGAGGGCGGAGATCGCCAACCAGATCAAGACGATGCGGGGCGATGTAGCCGACATTCTCGAATTCCAGGTCGCCATGCTTGAGGATGATGCGCTGGCGGAGCCGGCATATGGGGTCATCTCGGACGGGATCACTGCCGACCACGCCTGGCGCTTGGCACTCGACGTGGAGATAGCTGGCTATCGCGCTGCTGAAGATGAATATTTCCGTGCCCGTGCGGCCGATATCGTCGACATCCGCGACCGCGTGCTTGCGCATCTGAGCGGCGTGGACACGGTCGCCAGGATTACCAGCGGCTCGATCGTGGCGGCTGACGACATCACCCCTTCCGCTTTTCTTGCTGCCGACTGGTCGCACGGCGGCGCCATCGCGCTGGCTGCGGGCTCACCTTCCTCGCATGTTGCGATGTTGGCGCGGGCGCGCGGGGCGCCCATGGTCGTTGGGCTCGGCCCACTGTCGTGGAACGGACAGCCACCTGCGCTGGCGCTCGTCGACGGCGATGCCGGCACCGTGATCTTTGATCCCGAGCCGGAAACGCGCCGCCTGTTCGAACAGCGCATGGCGGTTGCGAATGCCGCCCAAGCCGCCGCCGATGCCGCCTGCCTTGAGTCCGCACGCACGACCGACGGCCGGCGGATCGCGGTCCTTCTCAATATCGCCGCGCCCGAGGACCTCGCCGGCCTCGATCCTGCAATCTGCGACGGCATCGGCCTCGTGCGTACGGAATTTCTGTTCGAGGCGGCCCAAGGCCTGCCGGATGAGGATGCGCAATATGCAGTCTATCGGCGCATTCTCGAGTGGGCCGAGGGAAGGCCGGTGACAATCCGCACCCTCGATGCGGGCGGCGACAAGCCAATCGCCGGCTTGACGATCGATAACGAGCGCAATCCGTTCCTCGGTCTGCGCGGCATCCGTCTCTCGCTCGCGCGGCCGGAAGTGTTTCGGGTGCAACTGCGGGCACTGTGCCGTGCGGCTGTGCACGGGGTGCTGAAGGTGATGCTGCCGATGATCGCGGTCCCTTCGGAGCTCGATCGTGCGAATGCCCTGCTGGATGCAGAGTTCACGGCGCTCAGGGCCGAAGGGATCGCCTGCGCCCACCCGCCGCTCGGCATCATGGTCGAGGTCCCGGCGGCGGCGCTTCGCGCCGAGGATTTCGGCGCGGCGTTCTATTCCATCGGCTCGAACGACCTGACCCAGTACACGATGGCGGCGGCGCGCGACGTCGGTGCCGTCGCGGACCTCAACGATACCGGCAATCCGGCGGTGCTGGCGCTGATCTCTCGGACTGTCGAGGCCGGACGAAAGCGTGGCGTGGAGGTCTCACTCTGTGGTGACGCCGCGGCCGATACGCGCCTGACCGCGGCGCTGATCGCCACCGGGTTGACAATTCTCTCGGTGTCGCCGATTGCCGTCGCGCGGCTCAAGGCCGCAATCGCAAAGGTGCGTTCATGACGGATGAAGCAGGCGAGGATACCCGCGCGCCTGGTGACAGCAATGTGGCGGACTACAAGGCCATCCTGCGACGGGTGCTCGACAACAGGCCCTCGGGGACGCGGCTGAAGCTGGCGGCGGCGTTGGGCAAGAATCGCTCCTTCGTGACCCAGATCACCAATCCGGCCTATCTGGTTCCTATTCCGGCGAAGCATGTCGCGATCATCTTCGAAGTCTGCCATCTGTCAGGCACTGAGCGCGCGGCGTTCCTCAAAGCCTATGGACGCGCGCATCCCGGCCGGCTGCGCGCACCCCACCGCGAGGCGCGCACCCGCATTGTCTCGGTGACCGTACCCGACCTCGGCGACGACAAGAAGAACCGTGCGCTCGAACAGCTGATTGTGGATTTCGCCGCGCAACTCGCGCGCTATGCCGAAAGTGTGGGTTGAGCCATTGATTTGAACTTTAGACGAGATGGGAGGACGTTCATGAAAAAGCTGATCAACAGCACCGATACGATACTCGAAGAAAGTCTGGACGGTTTCGCGGCGGCTCATGCGGGTATCCTGCTTCTTGGTGCCGAGCGCAAATTCGTCCGGCGCCGCACGTTGAAGCCAGGCAAGGTCGCGCTGATTTCGGGTGGCGGCGCGGGACATGAGCCGCTGCATGCGGGCTTTGTCGGCCTCGGCATGCTCGATGCCGCTTGCCCCGGTCAAGTCTTCACCTCGCCGACGCCAGACCAGATGATCGAGGCCGCGGAGGCCGTCGACACGGGCGCAGGCGTGCTCTTCATCGTCAAGAACTACGAAGGTGACGTGATGAACTTCACCATGGCAGCCGAGATGGCCGCGCGGGAAGTTGCGAGCGTGGTGACTAACGACGACGTGGCTGTGGAGAAATCGACCTATACGACCGGTCGTCGCGGCGTCGCGGGGACATTGATCGTGGAAAAAATGGTCGGCGCTGCGGCCGAGACCGGAATGCCGCTTGCCGCTCTCACGGCGCTCGGCGAAGAGGTCAACCGGCGCACGCGCTCGATGGGGGTGGCGCTGTTGCCATGCACCGTGCCGGCCGTAGGGCGGCCAAACTTCGCATTGGCCGACAATGAAATGGAAATGGGCGTCGGCATTCATGGTGAGCCCGGCCGGCGCAGGGTGACGCTGGCGTCCGCCGATGCGATTGCCGCCGAGCTGCTCGATGCGATCCTGAACGATCTTGCGCCCGGCAAGGGGAGTGAAGTGCTGCTTCTCGTCAACGGGTTTGGCGCGACGCCTCTGATCGAACTCTATCTGATGGTCAATGCCGCAAAGCGGATTCTGGACAGCGCGGGGGTGGCAGTGGCGCGCTACCTGACCGGTTCCTACGTCACATCCCTCGACATGGCTGGTGTCTCGATCACCGTATCTGTGCTCGATAGCAAGTCGACGAAATTATGGGATGCCCCGGTGCAGACGGCAGCTCTGCGGTGGGGCGTCTGATCTCAGCTCGCGGCTTGGTTTTGATCACAAACAATGACTTATCGACTCCGCTCCCGCGAAACTAAGCCTCGTCGTTCCTACCCAAGAGAAAATCCATCGAAAGTTCAATGCAGCCCTCGCGGCTCAATTGTTGGAATGGCCCGCATCGCGCGGGCCATTCTTGTCTGGCGATGGATCGCCACGCTATCGGGCTGTACTCTGCCAAGCGAGCATTCGCTGCTCGACGAGCGACACCGCAATTGAGGTCAAATATCCGGTCGCACCGAGCAGAATGACGCCGGCGAACAGGTCGGCGGATCGGAACGCACGTGCCGAGAGCAAGACCCACTGGCCAAGGCCGTCGAGTCCGGCCAGGATCTCGCAGACCACCGAAAGGATCAGCGCGACCGTCAGGCTGAGCCGCATGCCCGCAAGGATGTCGGGCAATGCCGAGGGCAGGGCGATCTTGCCGATGACGGCGCCGCGCGACATCTGCAGCGAGCGGGCGACCTCGTAGAGCCGCGGCTCGACCACGGCAAAGCCGTGGATGGTTGCGAGCATGATCGGCCAGATCGCGCCGAAGGCGATGACGAACAGCGCCATGCCTTGCGTCAGCCCGAGCATCGCGATCGCGACCGGGATGATCGCGGAGACCGGCAGGGGCCGCAAAAATTCCAGGGACGGCGCCACATAGGCGCGCATCATCCTTGACGATCCGATCAGCGCGCTGAGCGCAATGCCGGCGATCGAAGCGGCGAGCCAGCCATAGGCCATGTGTTCGAGCGTGCCGATGAGCTTGCTTGCGAGATCGCCGCTCGAAAAGCCGCGCGCCAGGGCAGCCCAGGCTCGGTCCGGACCGGGCAGGAACACCGGTGAGACCAGCCGCAGATCGGCGACGAGCTGCCACGCCGCGATGAAACCGGCCGCGACGAGGATGCTTGCGAAACGCCAGAGGATCGCAGCGCGGCTCATGGATTGTCTCCGGTGAGCGCGGCACGGCCGAACAGCCGGCGCTGGGCCGCAATCAAAAGGAGGTTCAGCGCGTAGCCGATCACGCCGATCCAGAGCAGATAGGCGAGCATCAGGTCGGCGCGTAGCGCCTGCTGCGCCAGCATGATGCCGGCGCCCAGGCCGATCGGATTGATGGCGATCTCGACCGTGACAGCGACGATCAGGGCGATACCGGCCGACAGACGAAAGGCGATGAAGATCCGCGGCAGCGCGGCCGGGATCACGATCTTCGCGATCCGTTGCGCCGCGCTCAGCCGCAAAGCCCGTGACACTTCCATCAATCGCGGCTCGATGCCACGCACGGCGCTGCGCGTCATGATCAGCATCGGCCAGATGCAGGCGAACGCCACGATCACGATCTCCATCCGGTAGCCGAAGCCGAGCGCAATCAGCGTGATCGGCAGCAGCGCGATCGAGGGAATTGGGCGGATCGCCTCGACCGTTACCTCCATCAACCGGTCAAGCGGCCGCGACATTCCGAAGGCAATGCCGAGCGAAAGCCCGATGGCACTGCCGATCGCCAGTCCGGAAAAGGCGGCGAACAGTGTGTCGCGGGTCGCGGTCGGAATCGAGAGATCGGTAAGCGCCGCGGCCAGCGCCGCGAGGATCGCGCTGGGCGGGGCGAGGCTGTCGCTCTGCAGGTGGGTGAGGCGCGCCCAGAGCTCGAACGCAAGCATCAGCGTCAGCGGCAACAGCAAGGGCCTGGCGCGGTCGAGACTCAATGTTCGGTCGCCTTGATGAAGTCGAACAATTGCCGGCGCAGCCGCAGGAATTCCGGATGCTCGCGCGTGGCCAACTGGTCGCGAGGGCGCGGCAGGTCGACGTCGAGCTCGATGCCGATCCGGCCCGGATGCGGCAGGAGGCCGACGACGCGGTCGCCGAGGTAGATCGCCTCCTCGAGATCGTGGGTTACGAAGATCACGGTCGTTTGGCTCATTTGCGTCAGCGACAGGACCTCGTCCTGCAGCCCCTGGCGCGTCATCGCATCCAGCGCGCCGAACGGTTCGTCCATCAGCAGCGTCGTCGGCTCCTGCGCAAGGCAGCGCGCGATCTGCAGGCGCTGCTGCATGCCGCCCGACATTTCGGTCGGATATTTGTCAGCGTGATCGGACAAGCCGATCTTGCGCAGCAGCGCCGCGATGCGCGAGCTGCGCTCGCGTGCCGGAACACCGGAGGCTTCGAGCGCCAACGAGATGTTGCCGGCCGCGGTCCGCCACGGCAGCAGCGCCTTGCCGTAATCCTGGAATACGATCGCGACCTCGCGGCGCGGCCCGGTGATCGGCTCGCCGTCGAAGGTCACGACGCCGCTCCTAGGGCTGTAGAGGCCCGCGGCGAGCCGCAGCGCTGTGGTCTTGCCGCAGCCGGAGGCGCCGACAATGCAGAGGAATTCGCCCGGCCGCACCTCCAGATCAAGATTCTCGATGATGGTCTTGCCGCCGAGCTGCAGTGTCGCGGTGCTGAACGCGATCAGCGCCTTTTGCCGTCGCGCCGCGCGCGCCTCGTCGAGTCTGGCAACGACACTCATAATTGCTCCCCGCTTGTCGCCGGATACACGAAATTGATGGTCGAGTGCAGATGCGCGGCCAGCATCGCTTGCGCGGCGGCAAGATCGCGGGCGAGCACGCGGTCGGCGAGCATCTGGTGGCTCCGTATGAATTCCTCGCCGCTGTCGATGGCGCGCATCATCATGCGGCGGTAGCGATAGGCCTGATCGTAGAGGTCGGAATGGGCGGTCAGCATGCGCCGCGAGCCGCAGGCCGCGAGCAGCGCGGTGTGAAAGCCCTTGTGCAGCCGATCGAAATCGGCCGCACCCTCGCGGAATTCATTGCCGGTGCGCTCGATATGCCGGCGCATCTGATGCAGCGCGCTGACGATGCCGGCCTCCCAGGCGACGTCGCCGCGGAGGATGGCGAGCCTGACCGCCTCAATTTCGACCGCCGTCCGCATGCAGGTGATGTCGGCGAGATCGTCATGGCTGACCTCGGCGACACGAAAACCACGCTGGCCGATGCCGACGATCAGGCCGCGCGACATCAGCCGGGACAGGCCTTCGCGCAGGGGGGTGGCGCCGATCTCGTAGCGCTGCACGAGATCGACGATGCCGAGCCGCGATCCCGGTGCGAGATCCCCGGAAAGAATGTCCTGCTCGATGAGGTTTGCGGCGCGCTCGCTCAAAGTGCCGGCCTCAGCCGGAGGAGGTTCGAGAGTGCGCTCGGGGGCAGGCATTGCCAATGTCCTCAGTTTAGCACCAGTTTGGCGGGGTCGAGTTTCGACTGCAGCATCTTCTGCGACGACATCACATCGATCCACCAGGCGAGGTTTTCCGGCTTGAGATTCGGCTCGGACTGGTTCGGCGGTGTCGCCTTGACGAGCTCGAGTGGCTGCTTGGTGAACTTGGCGATCGAGGCGGAGGCCTTCTCGCGATCGCTATTGACGATTGCGGCGGCCTCCGCGATGGCTTCGCGGAACTTCTTCACCGTCGCCACATTCTTCTCGGCCCAGTCGCGCCCCGCGGCATAGAAAATGATCGGGTCGGTGCGGCCGAGCTCGGCGCCGTACCGCGCGCCGACCGAACCGATCCCCGCATTGGTCATGCGCGTGACGAACGGCTCGGCAGTGAGCACCGCATCGACGCCGCCTGACTTGATGATGTCAGCCATGGTCGGGAAGGTGACTTCGACGAAATTGACGCTTCTGGGCGGGACGCCTTTCTCCACGAGCCATTTCACGAACAGCACGTGGAGAAAGGCGTTGAGGCCGGGCGCGCCGACCTTCTTGCCGATGAAATCCCTCGGCTCCTTGATGGTGATGCCGTTGCGGACGAAGGCGGCGATCGCGGTGTTCGAGGTCGGGTTCATGACCGAGGCGCCGGCGATCGCGACAAGGTCGAGGCCGCCGTCGACGGCCTGGAGGAAGACGGTGGAGGTGGGGCCGCCGACCTGAATCGAGTTCGACAGGATTGCCGCCGGGATGTTGGAGTTGATCGCAATCGGCGTCATCTCGACATCCAGCCCGTGCTTTTTGAAAATGCCTTCATCGACAGCCACCATGGCCGAGGCGCAGTCGGAGGTCGCAGTGCAGCCGATCTGGATCTTGGCCTGCGCCAGCGCGGGTGCCGTCCAGGCAACGGACCCTGCAACTCCAAGCGCGAGACCCAACATCGCCTTGATCTGCGTTCGCCTCACAGCGCTCTCCCCAATTTGTATTTTTCAGGCTTGTTTATCGATATTTTATCTGATCATATATTTCAAACGATAGCAAGGGGTACCCAAGATGAAGCTCGCAACATTCAGATCTGCCGGTCAGGAGAAGATCGGAGCCGTCCATGACAATGACAGCCAGCTGTTCGACTTCGCCGCCGCCGCCGCGCGGGACGGCCAGGCCGATCCGGCCTTCGGCTCGATGCTGGCGCTGATCGACGCCGGGCCCCGCGCGCTCGATCGGGCCAGGGCCCTGCTCGACAAGCACGGCCCGGACGCGACGCTGTCGGCGGCAGTCAGTGCCGTCGACATCCTCGCGCCGGTGCCGGAGCCGCGGCAGATGCGCGACGGCATGTCGTTTCCCCTGCACATCCTGCAAGCGCCACGCGGGCAGCGGAAGCTCGCCGCCCGCGCCAGGGGCGACATGGCCGAACTGGCCCGCATCGACGCCGAGCCGCTCGGCGAGCTGCCCGAGGTCTATCGCAAGCAGCCGATCTTCTACATCACCAACCGCTTCAGCGTCCGCGGCACCAACACCACGGTGAAATGGCCGCGCTACAGCAAGGTCATGGACTACGAGCTCGAATTCGGAATCATCACCAAGAACAAGGGTGCGAACGTCTCCGCCGCGAATGCGAAGGATCACATCTTCGGCTACACGATCTTCAACGATTTCTCCGCGCGTGACGCACAGCGCATCGAGATGGAGGGACGGCTCGGCCCGGCCAAGGGCAAGAGCTTCGACGGCGGCAACGTGATGGGTCCTTGGATCGTGACACCGGACGAGATCGGTGATCCCTATCATTTGAAGATGGAAGCGCGCGTCAACGGCGAGACCCGCTCGAAGGGCGTGAGCGAGGGCATGTTGTTTTCCTTCGAGGAGATCATCGCCCATGTCACGCAGGACGAGACGCTGATGCCCGGCGAATTCATCGGCTCCGGCACGGTCGGCAATGGCTGCGGCCTCGAGCTCGGCTGGTTTCTCGGGCATGGCGATACGATCGAGCTCGCGGTCGAGAAGATCGGTATTTTGAAGAACCGCGTCGAGCGGCAAGAAGTCTGAAGGGACGCCTGACGGCCCCAACGAGAACAATCAACGAGGAAGCGCCATGACGACCAAGCTGATCGACATTTCCGTCCCCCTCCAGAACGACGTGCCGGCCGACCCGCCCGGCAATCATCCGACGATCCAGTATATCGACCACCAGCAGGGCCTGCCGCGCATGCTGCAGTTCTTCGACGGGTTGAAGGCCGAGGATCTGCCCGACGGGCAGGGTTGGGCGGTGGAACAGGTCAGTCTCTCGACCCACAACGGCACGCATCTCGACGCACCCTGGCATTTTCACCCGACCATGAATCGCGGCGAGCGTTCCTGGACCATCGACGAAGTGCCGCTGGAATGGTGCTTCCAGCCCGGCGTGAAGCTCGACTTCCGGCACCTGCCCGACGGCTATGTCGCAACGGCCAAAGACGTCGAGGCCGAGCTCAAGCGCATCGGCCATGAGCTGAAGCCGTTGGAGATCGTCGTGGTCAACACCAGCGCCGGTGCCAAATATGGCCGGCAGGACTACGTCACGTCGGGCTGCGGGATGGGCTATGAAGCAACCATGTACCTGCTCGAGCGCGGTGTGCGCCTGACCGGTATCGACGGCTGGAGCTGGGACGCGCCGTTCGTTCATACCGCGAAGAAATACGCCGAAACCAGGGACGCCAGGCTGATCTGGGAAGGTCACAAGGCCGGCCGCCATATCGGCTATTGCCATCTCGAGAAGCTGCACAATCTCGAATTGCTGCCGTCGACCGGCTTCAAGGTGTCATGCTTCCCCGTGAAAATTGAGCGAGCCTCTGCAGGATGGACGCGAGCGGTCGCAATTTTGGAGAGCTAGCCTCTCAGGCCCCGTGCGCGCCAATCGCGGTTCAAATGGCCATCATCAGCAATAGTCGGTCTCCGGTTGCGCTTGCACCATTGAACTTACCGTTCGACATGCTTCTGAGTTTGGGCGGACGATCGCAGGAAATATCGCAGATTTGAGTCATGTTGGGGAAAAGCGATAGCGGTTTCCCGACTTGAGCCCCCGACGAGTCAAGATCCGTGTTCCGCCGCGCTCTGGTTAAACTGAGACCCGTCATTCCGACGAAGAGAAAACCCACGGTAGGTCCAATGTAGGTCTGGCGGTGAAGTTGTCGGAATGGGCATTGATCTTCCAAGCAAATCATACGCCTCTTAATCGGCGGGTCCCAGGTTCGAGCCCTGGTGCGCCAAGACGGATGGGGTCGACGAGAAAAAGGCGGATCTCGTGCGACGTTTTTTGCGATCGTGCCCCGGATAGCAGTGCGACTTATGCTTTTTTGTTTATTTCTGCATCTTCGCGCAATGCGATACGGTGTGCAGATTCAACGGTACAGGCCGACTACGCGCTCGTCGTAGAATAGGATACTAGGGCGGGCAAAACGGACAACCTGTTTTGCCCAGTCGCCTCGTGATCCCTCGACCGTTCTGCGACAGCTTGGTGATTTAATCCCCGCCGCGGCAGCCGGGATCGGCAGGGCTGTGATCGACTTGATCTTCTCGACCGCAAAGCGCGAGGTGCGTGCTCGAAGTTGGAACCGGCAATCCGGCCACAATCAAGAAGCGTCGGCAGGGTGGGCCGGTACGGTGAAGTGAAAAATTGCGCCGTGGGGCTGGTTGCGCGTCACCCACAAGCGTCCGGCATGCGCTTCGATAATCGAACGACAGATCGACAGTCCCACCCCCAAACCGCTGGGCTTCGTCGTGTAGAAGGGCGCGAAGGCGTGCTCGAAGGTTTCAGAGCTCATCCCCGGTCCCGAGTCCTTTACCTCGACGAGAACACCGTTCGGTGCAGCCTGCGCGGTGGTGATCAGCACTTTGTTGGCTCCATTCGCGACCGTGCCGATTGCCTGGACAGCGTTGACAATCAGGTTGAGAACCACTTGTTGCAATTGGACGCGGTCGCCCTCGACAAGCGGCAAGCTGTCTGCAAATTCCGTCTGCACCGAGATGCCGTTCTTCATCGCTTCGCCGCGGGTAAGCTCAATAACGTCCCTGATCGCCTCATTGATGTCCAAGCGATCCTTCCGGGGCGGTGCTTTTTTGACGAGATCGCGAATTCGTTGGATGATGTCGCTGGCCCGAGCGGTATCGTTCATAAGCCAGTCCAGTGATTCCCTGACCCTCTCAAGATCCGGCGGATTTCTCTCCAGGAATCGCGCGGCCGCACCAGCATTCATGGATGCCGCGGCAATCGGCTGGCTCACTTCATGCGCGATCGAGGCCGTGAGTTCGCCCATGGTGGCGAGGCGGTTAGCGTGCGCAAGCTCCTTCTGTATCTCGCGCAGCGCCTCTGCGGCCCGCTTCTGTTCGGTGATGTGCCGTCCAACGCCGCGATAACCGATGAAGTGCCCGGACTTGTCGAGCACCGGCAGCCCGGAGACGGACACGTAGCGCTTGCCGCCATCGGGCGTAGGGCGCGCGAGCTCGAAATCGCGGAACGGAAGGTGGGCATCGAGCGTCTCCCGATGCTTGCGCCAAGCCTCCTCGTCGGGCTCCAAGTAGGGCACTTCCCAGCGCGTCTTACCAAGTTCAGAGCCCGACGCGGGTGCGTCGACCATGCCTTCGGCGAATTCCTGGCGAATGAAACGATGCCGCGCATCGGATTCCCAGTACACGTCGAAAGAGAACTGTACGAGAGTCCGGAAACGCTCCTCGCTCTCCTGCAGAGCCACTTCCGATCGTTTGCGCTCCGTCAGGTCAACGACAAAGGAGACGCCCTGGTCTCGTTGTTCGTCGAACGCAGCCATGCCGATCAACACCGACACGCGGCTTCCGTCCTTGCGGAAATACTCTTTCTCGAACGGCTGCACGCTACCCATCTTTTTTAGTTCCGGGATCCACCATCGCTCGTGGCGGTCGAGCCATTCAGGCGGCGTCAGGTCAGTCCAGCGCAGGCGGCCCGAGACGAGATCCTCACGGTCGTATCCCACGATGCTGAGAAACGCATCGTTGGCCTCCAGAATCGAACCTTCAAGCTCCCAGATGATGATTCCGATGATGTTGGCATCGACAAGGCGTCGGATTTTCGCTTCCCGTTCTCCGAGATCGCGGTACAAAGCCGCATTTTCCAGCGCGATTGCTGCCTGTGAGGCGAGCAGCTTCAGCACCGCAATTCGCGCCGGTGCAACAACGTAGGGCGTCAGTGTATTCTCGAGGTAAAGCACGCCGATAACTTTCGCACGGTTGATCAGGGGCATGCAGAGAATGGAACGAGCGTTGCGCTGATTAACGTAGGGGTCCGTGGCAAAGGGAGGCTGGACCGTGGCATCCCCGAGAACCGCGCACTCTCTGGTTCGCAGTACGTAATGGAGAACGGATTCGGGAAGGAGATCCGCGGTCACCGCTGTATTGCGCAGTTCAACAGTAACTTTATCGCCGGTTGTCGTGGCTTCCGCTTCAATGCGCGGCTCGGTGTCGTGCGACAGGATCAGCAGACCGCGTTCAGCCCCTGCTTGTTCGATGGCAGTGCGCATGAGCGTCTCGATAAGCGTCTCCAGCACCATCTCACCTGACACCGCTTCCGACACCTTGATGACAGTGGCGAGGTCGAGATGCTCGATCGGCGCTCCAATCGTGCTCATCGGGCCTGGCTCTGATCTCGCCTCCCTGAGGTGCGGGTGCATATCCTCAAGTTGCCGCACTTTACCGTCTGCCCCCCAACGAACATAGCAGTCGCGCGCTCTCCGCAAATAGATGCCAGCAAATTCTTCGAAACCACGCGCGCCGTAAAACCGCGCGGCCAATTCATAAGCGATCGCCTCGTGGTGGACGAAGCCGTTGTCGCGAGCGGAGCGGATGGCTTGTTCATAGAGACGCTCCGCGTCCAGTTCTCTGCCTTGGAGACGGGCGATCTCGGCGCCCGTTAGAATAGCGCGGTCCGCGAAATTCTCCGGGCAATTCTGTGCCCACAAATCGAGCTGCGTGTGGTGCCCAGTCAAGGCCTCAAGGTGCCCTTGACGTTGTTCGGGGTGTGCCGAATTCCAGCATGCAGCGTGTGATAGCGCTGCATAGAACTCGTATTCCACCGTCTCGAGTAGCTGCGGTGGTGACCACGGCAGTCTCCGCGCCTTCGATGCGGCGTCGACGGCCGGCGAATAGTCGCCGGAAAAGAAGCACGCTTGCAGCTTGCGGATCCAATACCAGCTCTCGGGCAGCGCGAATGCCGGATCGGCGGCCAAACTCCGTTCGAACCGAAGCTCGTCGGACGGGTCGTCGTGCAGAGCGCCGAAACGCCGCGTCAGGCCGCGCAGCATACGGATTAGCCCAAGCTGCGGCATTATGATGTCGGCCACCAACGCAAACTTCGCCTTCTTGCTCAACTGCAACCCGTGCTCGGCTTCGCGCTGCGCTTCTGCAAGCGCATCGCCCGCCGCAAGGAAATTCGTATTCAAGCTGGCGCAACTGAAGGCCGCGAACGTGACGTCGCCACTGCTGCTCGCGGCCTCAAATGCGCGCTGAAAGGCGTCTCGGGCATGCTGGAGGTGCTTGGTCCATGAAAGGACAAGGTTGCCATAGTTCAGGTAGGTCCTGGCGTGCACGCGCGAAAATCCGCGCCGCTCGACCAGCTCAGTGCCGATACGGCTGAATCGAAGGCCCGCCTGATAGTCGCCGAAGCGCGCGCCGGCAATGGCGCCGAACATGACGTAAGGAACGCATGAAGCATCGTTGTTCCCCCACTCGAGGCTGATCTCCACCGCTTTTAGGGCCACCAGCGAGCGAAGGTTCGCATCAGTGAAAAACGCCGGCGGCATGAGCGCCGTCAAAAGATCTATGGTCGCTAGTGCGAGTGCATCACTCATCAACGGCAGATCCAATAGCTCCTCGACCGACCGATTCCCGAGCCGAGATCGGACGTGCTCGTATTCGCGTCGGACGTCATCATCGCTTGGGTGGACTACCCATCGAATCCCGAGTTGTTCCAGATAGCTGAGACCGGCGCTAACCGCGCGGTCCGGCTCACTGAGCGCCGTATACAGATCCACCCGGCGGCGCGCGACGACAGCAAGGTCGGCGGCGGTCGCGGTTCGCGTCGTCAGCTCCTGCAAGCGCTGTTCTGCCTCCAGGACCGAGCCAGTCACGAACTCGCATTCGGCGCGATGCAACTCGAACGCAAAGGCAAGCTGCTGGCGTTGCTCCCAGCAGTCGTCTGGTAACAACGCGGCACCGGCAGCGGCATAGTTGAGCGATGCCGCGTAGGCCGCCGCCCCCCACGCGCGCAGGCTGGCTGTCAGATTAAGCTCTGCGAGTTGCTCGCGTTCGTCTCGCGAGGTGATCAAGGGCTCGCCACGGTTGAGCTGGTTGACGATCTCGAAAATAGCCCTCTCCCACTTCTCCCGGGGGGTCTGCGCCAGCAGCTCCCGACCGATTCGCAAATGCAGCGCCGCGCGTTGATCATCCGCAATCAGCGAGTAGGCGGCTTCGTGCACTCGATCGTGGACAAACCGATACACTCCTGGCTGGTGCTCGACCAATTCCTGGCGAATGGCCTCCCACAGATCCGCGTGTACCCGCTGCTCGGAGCGACCGAGGACGATCGAAATTGTCCTCGTGTCGGCGATGTTGCCGAGACAGGCCAGCCGCTGCAGCGTGATCTGCGTCTCGGCAGGCAGGCGGGTCAGCTTTGCGATCATCAGATCCACGACATTGTCGGTGTGGCCCTTGACGTGAATGCGAGCGAGATCCCAGCACCAGCACCGTGCGTCGTGATCGAAGCGGACCAATCCCTCTTCGGCAAGCGCCTGAAGGAATTGAATCACAAAGAATGGGTTGCCAGCCGTCTTATCGTGAATCAACTTCGCGAGTGGCGCGGCACGCGTCGAATCGCAGCGAAGAGCATCGGAAATCAAACGCGAAATGTGTGAGCTGGCAAGCGGCGCTAGAATGATCTGCTGCACGTTAGCGCCAGCACTCTTTATGGCCTCAAGCCTGTACCACAATGGATGAGCGACGGTGACCTCGTTGTCGCGAAAGGCGCCGATCAGCATCAGGTATTGCAGTTCGGAGCGGGTTAAAAGGTCCTCGATCAGATCGAGCGTGGCGGCATCGACCCACTGGAGATCGTCGAGGAACAACGCCAATGGATGCTCGGACTGTGCGAATACCCCTATGAAGCGCCGGAGCACGAGACGGAAGCGGTTCTGTGCTTGCTGCGGAGGGAGCTCAGGGACGGGTGGCTGCTCTCCGATGATCAACCGCAATTCAGGGATCAGATCGGTAACAAGTCGTCCATTGGCGCCCAGCGCACCACGAAGCGCTTGGCGCCAGTGCGTCAGCTCGGCTTCGTTGTTGCTCAGAAGGAACCGCACGAGACTCTGAAAAGCCTCCACTACCGTTGAATAGGGAATATCGCGTTTGTACTGGTCGAACTTGCCTGATGCGAACAGCCCGTGGGACGGAACAAGGCGACGATGGAGCTCATTGACTACCGAGGATTTACCAACGCCGGAATAGCCGGTAACCAGCATCAATTCCGGCGCGCCGCTCTTGATCATCCGGTCAAAGGCGGCCAGCATGGCTTCAATCTCGCGGTCCCGTCCGTAGAGCTTCTCAGGGATCCGCAGTCGGTCGGGCGTGTCGTATTGTGCGAGCGCGAACTCTTCGACGCGGCCTCCGGTTTCCCATTCAATCAGGCAGCGGCGTAGATCATGTTCGAGGCCTGAAGCGCTCTGGTAGCGTTGCTCGGCGGATTTGGCGAGCAGCTTGAGGACTATGGTCGAGATTGCAGCCGGTACAGTGCTTACCCGCTCGCCGGGCGCCACTGGCTTTCGCGCAATGTGGCAATGCACCCACTCCATGGAATGTGCCGCTGAGAACGGCAACGAGCCGGTCAGCATCTGATAGAGCGTAACGCCAAGTGAATAGAGGTCACTCCGGAAATCGATCGACCGGTTCATCCATCCGGTCTGTTCGGGAGCCATATAGGGCAGCGTGCCCACGATGAATTCCGGCGGCCCAGGGGCGCGTCGCTCGCGGGCGAGGCGCGAGGCGATACCGAACCCGGTGAACCGGACCCGTCCGTCCTCGCAGTTCACCATAATATGCGCCGGCTTCACGTCCTTGTGGACGAGGCCGCGTTGGTGCACCTTGTTCAGGGCTGCGGCGATGCCGATCGCGAGCTGCAGAAAGCGTCCGATGTCCATGGGCGCACCAAGCAACTGTTCGAGCGGCTGGCCACCAGGATCCTCGAGCAGCAGCACTGGACGGTCACCATCGCACTCCAGCCCGAGCGGCCGCATTGCCCAAGTCTCATCTAATTGGTCTTTCAGCGCAAACTCGTGATCAAGACGATCGAGGAGGCCGGACGAAGCGTGTTTCGCCTTGGGAAGTACGGCCAATACAGTTCTGCAGGCGCCATCGGAAGCCGGACGCAATGGCCGGCAAAAGATGCGGTCATCGTCCTCCCATAGCACTTGGAACCGGCTATCCATGCGCATCAACCCAAAACGCTGGGTTCAACCCCGAAGCCTCCGCGTGACCAATATCGGGCGAGGAGGTACTGTGTTGCGCTCTGTGGCTACATCGACACTGCCATAAAAGCGGGCTTCTGCCCAGCGTAAGCTGCGGCGCCAGGCAGATGACGGCGAGAAAGCCGAAGCGCCGCTAGCCGGACACCAACCGTGTTCGCGCGCGAGCCGGCGGGCGAATTCAGCTGCGTATCGAACTCGAAATATGCTGCCCGATGCGTCGCCACAACTTCTGCTGGCCGTCCGGACCGGCTCGAATGCGAACGGCTTCTGCGGCTCAGGTGTGGTCTGGGCACCGGATTGCTATGCGGTGCGGCCCACGAGCTGATTGGCTCATAAAGCGGACGCGCACCGCCTTTGATTCCGGTCGCCTTCATCCCACTCTATGGTAGCAATCCGTGGTTAATGTCCACCATCATTCAGAATTCAGAGCATTTGTTAGTTGGCGTCGTGTGCACTGGGACATCAAACAAAATCTCTCTAAAGGCGGCGGAGGCAGGCGAAAGAGAAGCGGATGTGTGCGCCACTGCAGAATGGCTGGCGGGCGATGCAGATCGAAGGTGTGATGGAGCAGCAAACCCAACCCGCCTGCACCACAGCTTGAACGATCAGCGAAGAATTCCTCGCACTCGCCGATATCGTTGACAAAGCTGAGGTCAACTTGATCTTGTCGAAGTGAAAAGCGGTGCAGATGGCCGAGTGATTAATTCTCAGTGCCGAGGCATTGAGCGCAACGCGAGCGGCCATTATCTTTCCCTGTCGAATTAGGGATTGTCGCCGCAGACGCCGGCAGAGACGTTCGCAGCCCTTCCGAGATGACTCTTAAGTCTTCCAAGTGCCTCGGCCGGCCAATTTCGGAGATTGGCCACCGCAACCCATGCATCGGGATAGTGTTCTGGCGCGTAGACATGGCCATAACCGAAGGGCGTGCCGGTTGCGACCGCCATGTCAACGGCGATCTGCAGCATGGTCACGACCGGATACCATCGAAGTTCAGGCGAAACGTCCGGACCGCGCGGTGCATTCATCTAGGCCGGGCGCCGGTAGGCGTACCGATAATCGAAGAATACGATCGGGTCACTTGCAACCTGCTGGTGGCCGGGCGAGTTTCCGGACTGCTTCGCCAAAATCGTCCATCCGACCGCACCTACGGCGTGCTGCCGATGTCCCACATCGTCGGCTGTTCCATTCTGCTGATTTCGACGCTGATGCACGGCAGCACCTTGCACGTCATCGCCAAGGCCGATCCGGCTGCGCTCGCTCATGCCATCGCCGAGGAAGGGATCACCAGCCTGTTCGGCGTGCCGGCCACGTATCAGCGCTTGCTCGAATACAAGGCGGTCAAGGGCATCCAGATCGAGGACGAGCTTGGTATTCCGCTCCTGAACAATTATAGCATTACCGAATGTTCACCGGGTCTCTCCGGTGTCCGCTCAGACCTGTTCCAGACGAGTCGGTTGGCCCCTTTCTTCCCGGTATCGAGCACCGGATCGTGGACGGGCAAGGCAGGACGGTTGCGATCGGCGAAGTGGGCGAGCTGCACGTTCGCGGCCCCAACGTGATGCTGGGCTACTATCGTGCTCCGGAGCTGACGGCGGCGGCGATCGACAGCCAGGGCCGGTTCAACACAGGGGATCTCGCCCGGGTGAACGGTGAGGGCCATCTCTACATCGCCGGCCGCACCAAAGAACTCATCATTCGCTCCGGGTTCAACGTCTACCCCGCCGAGGTCGAGGCGGTTCTGAATGCGCACGATCAGGTCGTGCAATCGGCCGTGGTGGGACGATCTGTCGATGGCAACGAGGAAGTCGTTGCGTTCGTCCAACTGCTGCGAAGCGGGATCTGCAAAGGCGTTGGGAAGGTCCGCGCCTGTCCAAAGAATGTAGTCGTCGGGTTGGCCCGCCACGCCAATTTCGAGGAAGCGCGCATAGTTTAGGCCATCTATCGTAAATTGCCTGTTTGAGAAATTCTGCTTCAGCTATGTAATGCCGTGGAAGATTGATTTAAGCGCTTCCGCAACTTTTTCCTGTGCCACTGTCGGAAAGTCTTTCTTATCTGTCCGGTTCTGGATACAGCGCCTTGAAGCGTTCCGCCACCGGCGCGGGCAGTCTTTGCGGTCACCTCAGAATCTTGGCATAAGGACGTAATTCGCTCAAGAAAATGAAATTGAGGAACTGATGTCTGCCGGGTCATCCAATCGGGGCTACTTCGTTTTAACGCTCGCACCCTTATCGGGAGACGCGGAATACACGGACGCTGGCACCTTCGATGATTTCGATGAAGCAATGCGTGAGGCGGAAAAGCTTAGCGGAGCTAATCAAGACAAGAACGTCTACCTGAGCGAAGCTGCGGTGTTCAAAGTCGGACGTTCCTCAAAGGAGGAGCCGATGATGTTCTGGTGGAACAAACCCTACGCTGACATGCTCGAAGAGGTGCCTCGCGCCAGAGGATACGGCTACCACACGCCTAAGAGGGGCGGCGCGAGATTTATCGAGTACGAACCAGACCCAGCTTTTCAAACATTCGAAGATTTGGAAGAACAGCTAGGCGATGCCGATGAAGCAGAGTCGGACGAGGCCGAGTACGCCACAGGACATTGCGAATCCTGCGGCAAGATCGTTCCCCTTTACGAGCTGAGCGATTTCACCACCAGCGAAGAAGCCGGTCGTTTATGGGGATCAACTCGCACAGGACGGTCTTCCTCGAGACGCACTTCGCCTAGGAGCTCTTCATACACTAGCGGCTCTTCGTCCTCGAGTTCGTTCGGGCGCGGAGAAGGCGACGCGGGAATGGACGAAATCCCAGCCAGCGCCGCGTCTCTTGTTCGGACCACTGGCGAGAAGAGCCGGGTCGCTGAGCCGGGACAGGTCGACCACGTAAAGCCCTGCATCGCCGCGGAATGGCGCTCACCACCGGACGGTTCGGCTGCGCCTTCGCGCGGCACCTGATGCACTCCGCCGAATTAACTTCCAACAGCAACATACGATTCACATATGTGGATGCTGGAACAACGTCGGCGGATTTCAGTCTCCGTTGCATCATTTTCCCGATTGGTCCACCGGCGGGCCATGATCCAAGCTTGTTAGAAGGCTTGGTTGGGGGTTACACGACATGCGTGAATATCCCGGTCCAGCGGCTGACGCCATTGTGCGGCTGCATGAGCGTCTAGAACAGCTTACGTCTCAATTGTCCGAACTGGAGTGTCTTCGGGCCCGCGTGCTCGAAGCGGAGCGGAGCGTACTGATCACTGTCGAAACCGCTCCGTCCCGTTCGCGAGCGCCATCGCGGCATACGCGTTTTCCAGTTTCCCCAGTCCGTTCATCTCTTTGAAGTTGTGGCACGCGAACTTTAGCCTCCCGTTGACTTCGTCCGAGGCTCTGGCAGAGGCCGCTAGCGACGGTGCGGCGTTGGAACGCTTCGCCGATTACCGAATGTTCCCGGCACACGGCCCCAAAGTGGGCAATGCAGTCGCGCCCCAGCTCCCCCAATCCCTCGGAGCCGGGGCAACCCGGTCCACCACCATGTTTAGAGGTTTTGCTATCGCGCTATTTGGGCTGACCATTCTTTCGCAGCTCGATCAGGCGCTCTTCCTATGGTCGAAATACTGACGCTGCGCGCAGGCTTGTGCGGCAGATTAGTCGCAGTTTTGGGTTGTAGGTGAGCCGTGCTGCCATCATTCGCGCGAGGCATGTGAGCTTCCTCAACGGCTACTTCTTCAACAGTATCCCTACCTGAACAGACGAAGCGTCCGGGAATAATGCATTGTATTCGGTGCCAGGCCGCAATACCGGAACCGCTATTTCCCCTTCAACGTGACCAAACATAACTGGGGTTTGCACGTATCCAAATCGCGCAGCATCCGCGCGCACTCGTACGGTAGTGTCATGAACCAGCTTTACAACACTGTTTGCGATATCGCCCTCCTGAAGGAGCGGGATGATTGCTTGGGTAAAAAGCCCATGTTGAGAAATCGGATCCTCAAGCGCCTCTTCGGTCACACCGCACGCAGCGAATAGAACGCGCCCATTACCGGTAATCTCCACAAAGGCTGACCCAGCGTCGCGAGGAATTGGGCTACCTTCGAGAACGCGCGCCGGGGCGCCACCACTAAAGCAACAATCGAGGAAACAAATGACGGCCTTTGCGCGTGAGACCTTGAATCGACGGGCTAGCTCATCCATTGGGAGAGTCGTGGCGGCTAGGTCAGAAAATTGCGTGTCATGAGTGACTAGGCGATGGTCATGGGTACCATGGCCTACGAAACTCAGAATGACCGTGTCTTCAGGTCCTGCTGCATCAAGTGTTGAAGTGAGCAGGTCGCGGATGGCTGCAAGGGTATCCTCGACGTGAAGGTCGACGATGTCGCCGAACGTTCGAGCCTGCACAGCAGCCTTCGGTTTTGGTGATCCACTGCGGTCGATGTTGCGCTCCATATCGAGCGCCCAAGTCCTCGCCGTCCTTGCGCCGGCGGAAAGTCTCTGACACGTAGCGGTTCTTGCGGCGGACCTGGACGCGCCAGTTCCCGGAAGACAATTGCGTGAAGCTGGCCACGGCCGTGTGCACTCCCCAATTCGTGTGCGCTACGTGTGCATTGAGAGGTCAAAACAGGTACAAACGTGTGCAAATTCGGCTAGTTTGGAGTGCACACGTTCATGCTTCATCCTATTGAAAGCACAAGGTAAATCATTGAAATCGCAACGCTATCGCTTTTCTGTGGCGCCCATGATGGATTGGACCGACCGGCATTGCCGGGTGTTCCACCGTCACCTGACGCGGCGGGCGCCGCTCTATACGGAGATGCTGACCACTGGTGCCATCATTCATGGTGACCGGGAGCGGCTGCTTGGGTTCGACATGGTCGAGCACCCGGTCGCGCTTCAGCTTGGCGGGTCGGATCCGCGCAAGCTGGCGCTGGCGGCGCGGATCGGCGAGGAGTTCGGTTATGACGAGATCAACCTCAACGTCGGCTGCCCCTCCGACCGCGTGAAGGACGGCCGTTTCGGCGCTTGCCTGATGGCAGAGCCTGATCTCGTGGCGAGGTGTGTCGAGGCGATGAAGGGTGCGGTGGCCGTGCCCGTGACCGTGAAGTGCCGCATCGGTATCGACGACCAGGATCCGGAAGTCGCACTCGACAAGCTTGCGCGCGCGGTCGTCGCCTCCGGCTGCGATGCGCTTATCGTGCATGCCCGGAAAGCATGGCTCAACGGTTTGTCACCGAAGGAGAATCGCGACATCCCGCCGCTCGACTATGATCGCGTCTATCGCCTCAAGCGCGCGATGCCCAATGTGCCTGTCATCATCAACGGCGGCATCCCCGGTGTCGACGAGGCCAAAGCACATCTCGATCACGTTGACGGCGCGATGCTCGGACGGGCCGCCTATCAGGAGCCATGGCGGCTGCTCTCCGTCGATACCGACATTTTCGGCGAGGAGGCGCCGCATGCCTCGATGCAGGATGCGCTCGAAGCGATGATGCCCTACATCGAACAACAGCTCGTGCGCGGCACGCGGCTGCACTCCATGACGAGGCATTTCGTCGGCGCATTCCATGCCGTGCCCGGCGCGCGCGCCTTCCGCCGCCATCTTGCCGAGCAGGGGGTGAAGCCGGGCGCCGGCCTCGAGGTGCTGCGCGATGCGATTGCACGTGTCGGTGCCCGCGCGCCGGCAGAGGCGGCGGCCTAGCCGTAGTCGCATGACGAGCCGGATTGCAAAAGTCTAGTCGACTGCCAGGCGCGAGCGGCGGTGACTGGTCTGGAGCTCCGGATAACCGGTGAGCATCAGCTTGTCGGCGCGCACGCCCCAGCTCTCCAGGCGATCGAGGAAGCTCATGCCGAGCAGGTTGGTCTTCATCTGTCCGCGCTGCACGACGAGGGCCGGCACCGATTTCTCGACGAGGTGGCCGACGGAGAGACGGTCGATCGTGAGGCGGGCCGCCTTGGTGTGACCGCCCGCGGTTTCGAGATCGACGTCGTATTCGAGCATCTCGAGCGGCAGCCCGATCGCTTTCGCGGTTTCCCAGGTCAGCACCACCGAGGTCGCGCCGGTGTCGATGACCATCGGTGCGGCCACGCCGTTGATCTTGGCGCGCAGCGCGAATTCGCCGCCCTGGCCGCGCTGAATCTGCACGGCGGGGGCGGGCGCTGCGGTCTGCGTGCGAAAGATATGCGAGACCTTGCTGCTCGCGCGCGCGATCTGGTCGGAATCGCCATAGGCGACGACGGCACCGGCCGTGCAGGCGAGCATGATGAGAACGAGCAGGAACCGGATCATTGCGCATCTCCCGATGCGCTCAGGCCGGTCAGCTGCGTTTCGGCGATCCCGCGATGGGCGCAAGTCCAGCCTGATTCATGCGCGCCGGCAACAGCGCCATGAGCGCGAGCCGTTCCGCGCTCTCCATGGCGTGCCAGCGCGCGATCTCCGGCAATGTGCGTCCGCAGCCGAAGCACAGCCTGGTCTTGGGATCGATCATGCAGACGGCCACGCACGGCGTTTCTTTGCTCATTCGGACATAGTGGCGGATGGTCGGGCATGACTGCAAGCATCTCGTTACGAGCCCGTACCTGCGCTCATGATCGGCTTGCGGCGGGGCCGGCGCTTCTCGTCCGCGACCGCGGAACTCTCGGGTTGGAGCGGCGGAGAATCATCCGACATCGGCGCCAGCGCGCTCATCACGCGCTCGGGCGGGAAGGTGACGATCACTTCGGTGCCGATGCGCAGCTTCGATTTCAGCGTGAACGTACCGCCGTGCAGGTCGACCAGATTCTTGGCGATCGGCAGGCCGAGACCGGCGCCCTGTTCGGCCGACTTGATCGAGTTGGAGCCTTGGCCGAACGATGCCAGCACGACCGGGATCTCGTCCTCGGGGATTCCGGAGCCGGTATCCTTCACCGAGAGATATTGTCCGCCTGAAGCCGTCCAGCCGGCCTTGAGCCAGATCTCGCCGCCCTGCGGAGTGAACTTGATCGAGTTGGAGAGCAGATTGAGCACGACCTGGCGGATCGCTCGCTCGTCGGCCCAGAGCCGCGGCATTGCCTGCTCGAACACTTCGTGGATGGTAATGCCACGGCTCGAGGCGCGCAGCTTCATCAGATGATGGCAGTCGGCGACGATGCCGACCAGCGAGACCGCTTCCTCGTTGAGCTCGTAGCGGCCAGCCTCGATCCGCGACAGATCGAGGATCTCGTTGATGAGGTTGAGCAGGTGGACGCCGGAATTGTGGATGTCGGCCGAGTACTCCTTGTAGACCGGCACGGCATGCGCGCCGAAAATCTCGCTCTTCATCACCTCCGAGAAGCCGAGGATCGCATTGAGCGGCGTCCGGAGTTCATGGCTCATCTGCGCCAGAAAGCGCGACTTGGCGACATTGGCGGATTCGGCGCGGTGGCGCGCCTCGTCCGAGATCGCCTTGGCCTGTTCGAGCTCGCCGATCAGCGCGTCCTTCTCGGCGCGCGCCTCGAGCGTGGCGAAGGTCGAAGAGTGCAGACGGTGGGCCAGCAGCACGAAATAGCCTTCAGCGGCGAGGGCGAGCGCGGCCAGGATGTAATTGTCCAGCGAGCCGGTCATCACGAAGCTCAGCGCCATCGCGACCGCGACCGGTGCGGTGGCGGCGAGGGCGGCGATCGGCAGATTGGCGGCCAGCATGCTCGATACTGCGATCACCAGCAGCATCAGGAACATCATCAGCGATTCCGTGATCATGTCGAGCACGGGATGGATCAGGATCGCCATCCAGCAAAGGCCATAGAGCAGGTCGAGGACGACGAAGCGTGTCTGCCATGCGCGCGTTCCCGCGGGCGAGGCGGGCTCGGCCAGGAAGCGGTGGCAGCTGCGGATCATCGCGGCATGGATGCAAAGCATGCCGGCGGTCCAGGCCGCGGCCGGGATCGGCTGCATCCACAGCCCAAACAGCACGCCCGTCGCGACCACAAGCAGCATCACGACATAGGAGGCCGACAGCCGGGTCTGGGCGTAATGGCGCAGCATCTCGGCGTCGAAAGCCGGCCGGGTTCCACTGGTAGACGTTAACTTGTCGCGCGCCTCGCGCACCCGCTGTGCCGCAGCCCGGCGATGGCTCGCCGACGGCACGCTCACCGGCTCGGCCGGAAGCTGCACAACCTCGGGCTTTTCAGCGGGTTTACTCATCGCACAACAACAATTCCTGCCCGCGCGGGACGGGCCTTCTGCATTGTCTATCTCTGGCAAGAAATCCTTAAGAGGTGACTTAAGGAGCTAAAGAATTACGTTAACCCGGCGTTAATTTTGGATCCGGTGTGAGCCGCTCAATGCAGCGCCGCGTGCTGTGCGATGTACACCACTGCTCCCGCCAGATAGCCGGCGAGCGCCGGGAGGGCGATGCGACGGGCGTACCAGAGGAACTCGATGCGCTCGAGCCCCATGGCGGCGACGCCTGCGGCCGAGCCGATGATCAGAATCGAGCCGCCGGTGCCGGCGCAATAGGCGATGAATTCCCAGATGAAGCTGTCGGGTGGATAATGCGCGAGGTCGTACATACCCATCGTCGCGGCGACCAGCGGCACGTTGTCGATGACGGCGCTGAGCAGCCCGAGCACGATCACGATGATGTCCTGTCGGCCGATCGCGGTGTCCAGCCATTTGGCCAGCATGGAGAGCAGGCCGGCATGTTCGAGGCAGGCAACCGCGAGCAAGATTCCGAGGAAGAACACGATCGAGCCCATGTCGATCCGCGTCAGCGCATTCGCAAGCGTGAGCGGACCGCGGACATGCTCATCCTTATTGCGATGAACGATCTCGCCGACCAACCACACGATGCCAAGCCCGAGCAGGACGCCCATGAACGGCGGCAGGTGCGTGACCGTCTTGAAGGCGGGCACCGCAATCAGCACGCCGAGTCCGAGATAGAACATCACGTTCCGCTCGAACGGATCGACGCCCTGCAATCCGTCCTCTTTCGGCGGCGGTGCGATGGTCTTGCCCTTGAGCGAAAAGCTGATGAATGCGAGCGGCACCAGCAGGTTCAGCAGCGAGGGCAGGAACACCCCGCCCATGATTTTTAGGGGCGAAATCTGTCCGCCGATCCACAGCATGGTCGTGGTGACGTCGCCGATCACGGTCCATGCACCACCGGCATTTGCGGCGATGACGATGAGTGAGGCGAACAGCAAGCGGTCGTCGCGCTTGGCGATCAACCGCTGGATCAGCGAGACCATGACGATGGTGGTGGTCAGATTGTCGAGGATTGCGCTGAGGAAGAAGGTCACGAAGCCAATCAGCCATATCAGACGGACCTGGCTGGTCGTGCTGATGCGGGAGGTGATGACCTCGAAACCGTCATGGGCGTCGATGACCTCGACGATGGTCATCGCGCCAACCAGGAAGAACACGATCTGCGCGGTGGCGGCGACGGACTCGTCAAGCTGACGGCCGACCAGCGTGTGGTCGCCGGTCGCGAGCGCGTAGATTGTCCAGAGCACGCCCGCGCCGAGTAGAGCAGACGCGCTCTTGTTCACCCCGATCGGATGCTCAAGCGCGATCGCCGCATAGGCGAGGACGAAGATTGCGGCGAGTGCGATCAGCAAGACAGGATCACTTCGTCAGGTGTCAGCGATTAAGGCGCGCGAGCAGGCTCGACGTATCCCAGCGCTTGCCGCCCATCTTCTCGACCTCGGCGTAGAACTGGTCGACCAGCGCGGTCACGGGCAGGTTGGCGCCGTTGCGGCGGGCTTCAGCCAGTGAGATCGAGAGATCCTTGCGCATCCATTCGACCGCGAAGCCGAAATCGTACTTGTCCTCGTTCATGGTCTTGTAGCGGTTCTCCATCTGCCAGGACTGCGCGGCGCCCTTTGAGATGGTTTCGATCACGGCGGCGACGTCGAGGCCACTCTTCTTGGCGAAGTGAATACCCTCGGAGAGGCCCTGGACGAGGCCGGCGATGCAGATCTGGTTGACCATTTTGGTCAGCTGGCCGGAGCCGGCGGGCCCCAGCAATTTGCACATCCGCGCATAGGCGCCCGTGATGATCGGCTCGGCACCCGCATAGGCGTCCTGCGTGCCGCCGCACATCACCGTCAGCACGCCGTTCTCGGCGCCGGCCTGGCCGCCGGACACGGGTGCGTCGATGAACTTGAAGCCGGCCTTGGTCGCGGCAGCATCAAGCTCACGCGCGACCTCGGCGGAAGCGGTGGTGTGGTCGACGAAGGTCGCACCCTTCTTCATGCCGGCAAACGCGCCGTCGGCACCGATCGTGACCGCGCGCAGATCGTTGTCGTTGCCGACGCAGCACATCACGAAATCCTGGCCCTCGGCCGCGGCCTTCGGGGTCGCCGCGGTCTTGCCGCCGAACTTGTCCGCCCACTCCTTCGCCTTGGCCGCGGTGCGATTATAGACGGTGACCTCATGGCCCCCTTTTTTCACGAGGTGTCCGGCCATGGGGAAGCCCATCACGCCGAGACCGAGGAAAGCGACTTTAGCCATCTGTGGTACCTTGTCCGTAGTTTGGGTTTTACGGTTCTTGCCGGGCGAGGGCCGCCCGGTTCCGCCATTGCGGCAGATCGGCCGCACCATAAACCCTTGAGGCCGGAGGGCAACGGCTTCGTTTGGCCCCTGCCTGTGCTAGGATGGCGGACTTAAGGACTTCAAAAAAATGGAGCGAAGGCATGGGCGGCGTAAGCGTGGGCGTGCTCGATCATTTCAACATCCGGACCCGGAATCTGGCCGAGACCGCCCGCTTCTACGAGGACGTGCTGGGCCTGGAAAAAGGCCCCCGGCCGAATTTCGCCTTCCCCGGCGCCTGGATGTACAGCGAGGGTAAACCGGTGGTGCACCTGGTCGGTATTTCTCCGACTGCCGAGCCACAAAAGCCGGATTCCGGCGTTGTCCACCACGTCGCCTTCGCCAGCCGCGGCTTTGACGGCATGAAACAGCGGCTGGCCTCAAAGGGGATGAAGTTCGACTCCCGCCAGGTGCCCGGCGGCGAACTCTGGCAGATCTTCGTCCATGACCCGAACGGGGTCATGATCGAGCTGAACTACGAAGCGGCCCTGGAGCAGGGCGCCGCGCCCGCCGAGATGGCTGACGATATCGGCAGGCAGTAGCCTTTTGGGCGTTTCCGCTCTAATGGGGCATCTTGAATTCTAGGAGATGCGCTTTGAGCGTGACGCAGCAACAGGTTCTCGACAGCCTCGCCAGGATCAAGTCGCCCCGCGGGGTTGCGCTCACCAATGCCAATGTGCTGAGCGCGATCAGCGCGGCCGACGGCAAGGTGTTCTTCTCGATCAATGTCGATGCCGCCGAGGCGCGCGCCTGGGAATCCGTCCGGGCCGAGGCCGAGGCCGCGGTGCGGGCCATTCCCGGCGTCACCACCGTCATGGTGGCGCTGACCGCCGAGCGCAAGGCCGGCGCGGCGCCGCCACCGCCGCCAACTCCCAGCCGCGGTACGCCAGGCGTGCAGCCGGTCCATGCCCACAAGCCGCCGCCGCAGGGCGGCGCCCAATCGCCGATGGCGCGGCAGTCCGAGATTCCGGGCGTCGCGGCCGTGATCGCGGTTGCCTCGGGCAAGGGCGGCGTCGGCAAGTCCACCACTGCTCTCAATCTTGCGCTGGGCCTGCGCGATCTCGGCCTCAAGGTCGGGCTGCTCGATGCCGACATCTACGGCCCCTCGGTGCCGCGGCTGACGGGCCTGCATGAGAAGCCGGAGCTGGATGGCGAGCGCAAGATGATTCCGCTCAGGCGCTTCGGCCTGGCGATCATGTCGATCGGCTTCCTGGTGGAAGAAGAGACTGCGATGATCTGGCGCGGGCCGATGGTGATGTCGGCGGTGACGCAGATGCTGCGCGACGTCGCATGGGGGCAGCTCGACGTCCTCGTCGTCGACATGCCGCCAGGGACCGGCGATGCCCAGCTCACGCTGGCGCAGAACGTCCCTTTGAAAGGCGCCGTGATCGTCTCGACCCCGCAGGACCTGTCGCTGATCGACGCAAGGCGGGGGCTTGCGATGTTCAAGAAGGTCAACGTGCCCGTGCTCGGCATCGTCGAGAACATGAGCTATTTCCAGTGCCCGCAATGCGGCACGAAATCCGACATTTTCGGCCATGGCGGCGCGCGCCACGAGGCTGAGAAGCTCGGGGTGCCGTTCCTGGGCGAGATCCCCCTGCACATGGCGATTCGCGCCACCTCGGATGCGGGCACGCCCGTTGTGGACAGCGAGCCGGACGGTCCCCATGCGGCGATCTACCGCGCCATTGCGGGACAGGTGCGGGACCAGCTCAAGGGCGTCGTCGCCGCGGCCTGAGCGGATCCAAGGCAATACCTTCAAGCCAACCCCTTCAAACCAATACTCTGGGGACATGCGACTTTCGTAGAGCCCTGTCATGCCAATGTCGCGTTTCGAAAGCGGGGCTTCCGTGTTAAAGGCCCACGGCAGTCAAGCCCCTTCGGTTCGACGCGGCCCAAGAACGCGTCGCCGGAATGAGCGGCAGCAAAGAGGAAGTTAGGGGAAACGCCCCAACAAGGAGAGACTGAAGATGAAGCGTCGTGATTTTCTGAAAGTGTCGGCAGCCGGCGCGGCGGCGACCGCCGCGGTGGCCTCGCCGGCAATCGCGCAGTCCTCGCCCGAGATCAAGTGGCGCCTGACATCGAGCTTCCCGAAGTCGCTCGACACCATCTATGGCGGTGCCGAGCAGATGGCGAAGTACGTCGCCGAGATGACCGACAACAAGTTTCAGATCCAGGTCTTCCAGGCGGGTGAAATCGTTCCGGGCCTGCAGGCGCTCGATGCGACGCAGAAG
Source organism: Bradyrhizobium sp. MI1.10 (assembly GCF_055811035.1). NCBI lineage: Bacteria > Pseudomonadati > Pseudomonadota > Alphaproteobacteria > Hyphomicrobiales > Nitrobacteraceae > Bradyrhizobium > Bradyrhizobium sp. MI1.10. The sequence goes on along the minus strand of NZ_JBVVPN010000004.1, from coordinate 168,747 downwards.
GGCACCGTCGAGATGTGCCACACGGTGTCGTATTATTACGTCGGCAAAGACCCGACCTTCGCGATCTTCGCGTCGGTGCCTTTCGGCCTGAACGCACGCCAGCAGAATTCCTGGCTGTACCAGGGCGGCGGCAACGAACTCGCCAACGAGTTCTTCAAGAAGACGAACGTGGTGGGCTTCCCCTGCGGCAACACCGGCACCCAGATGGGCGGCTGGTTCCGCAAGGAGATCAAGACCGTTGCCGACCTCTCGGGCCTCAAGATGCGCATTGGCGGCATTGCCGGCCAGGTGCTCCAGAAGGTCGGCGTGGTGCCGCAGCAGCTCGCCGGCGGCGACATCTATCCGTCGCTCGAGAAGGGCACCATCGACGCGGCCGAATGGGTCGGCCCCTACGATGACGAGAAGCTCGGCTTCGCCAAGGTCGCCAAGTACTACTACTACCCGGGCTTCTGGGAAGGTGGTCCGACCGTTCACGCCTTCGCCAACATCGACAAGTGGAACGAGCTGCCGAAGAACTACCAGGCGATCCTCACCAACGCGACCGTCAACACCAACACCTGGATGGCCGCGCGCTACGACATGGTGAACCCCGGCGCCCTGAAGCGTCTGGTCGCCGGCGGAACGCAGCTTCGCCCGTTCACCAACGAAGTTCTGGAAGCCTGTCTCAAGGCGACCAACGAATTGTGGGGCGAGATCTCGGCCAAGAACCCCGACTTCAAGAAGTCGATCGACGCCATGCAGGCCTACCGCTCCGACGAGTATCTGTGGTGGCAGGTTGCCGAATACACCTACGACAGCTTCATGATCCGCTCGCGCACTCGCGGTTGATCTTCGAATAAGCCGCAAGACGACAGGCCCGGTCTCGTTCGCGAGGCCGGGCTTTTTCTTTGGGACGAGGCTGCGGAGCGGCGTTGTCGCCGGGGTACGGGTGGGGCGTCCAACAAAAAATCTGAAAAACAACCCCATGCACAGTAGACGAGGGGTGAGAGGACAAGGCGCTGCGCGTGCAGCCAAGCGCTTGATGCGATGGAGCTAATTGGCAGGCAGGCCCAAGCATCGCGCGGTGGATGGGAACTTCGCATTTTAAGCGCAAAAGCGGGGTGAGCCCAGGCGGACCAAGCGAATGTTTCAGCGAGGGCCATTTGACTCGTCGGGCAAAACAGGAGCATAAAGGTATTATCGCATAATCCGAAATTGCTACCTCGGTGCCGCTCCGTGGGGTGATGATGAGCTTCGATCCCGATGAGGTTCAAAGCGCGCTGCGCAAGGCCTGGTCGTTGGCAACGGCCAGTCAATGGACGGCGAGCAATCCGGCGGCAGGACAATGCAACGTCACCTCGCTGCTGATCCACGAGCTCTTCGGCGGCGACATGCTGAAGACGCCGCTGCCTGCCGGCGACCATTTTTACAATCGCATCAAAGGCCGGCGGTATGACTTCACGGCGAGCCAATTTGATCAGCCGATTGCTTACAAGGATTTACCTGCAAGCCGTGCCGATGCGGGATTGGGAGCGACAAGCGATGAACTGGCCGAACTCAGAGCCGCCTTTCAGGAGCGTCGTACGAAGAAAAGGTAAGGGCCAATCGCAGACGGATGACAGGACTGTGCGCGGGAAATCAGCTGAACATCAATTCGCAAGACGGTCTTTGCTCATGCGCAGGATGACCACCACACCCTCATCCGACCAGTCAAAAGTTATAGCCCCGCCAAGCTGGGCGGCCATACTTCGGTGCACCAACTTGCTTCCAAAGCCTTCGAGCTTTGTTGGAGCGACAACGGGAGGACCGCCCCGTTCCGTCCACTTGACCACGACCTCGTCCTCGTGGGCGTTGCACGACACGTCCAGGGTACCACTTGAAAGCGACAGCGCACCGTATTTCGCAGAGTTGGTTGCCAGTTCATGCATTACCAAGGCGAGCGCTGTGCTGGAAGTCTCTCCCACGTTCATCTTGGGGACCGAGACGCGAATACGAACGCTGGCTCCCTTTTCATCGTACGGAGCAAGCAGAACAGAGATGAGGTCTCCAAGAAGCGTCCCCTCTCGATTTCGTCCTGGTACCGGGCGAACAAGGTCCTGAGCACGTCCAAGAGCGATCAGGCGGCTGGTCAGCTCATGGGCCATATCTTCTTTTGATGTTGCCGAGCGTGAGCTCATTTGAGTCAGCGCCGTTGTGATGGTGAGAAGGTTTTTCAGCCGGTGACTCATCTCGCCCGCCAGCAGCTCGTTGGCTTCCTCAGCTTGCTTGCGTTGGGTTACATCCAGGAAAATACCGAACATGGTTCGATCCGCGATGTCGGCGTCGTCGCCTTGGCCCCGAGCGGAGATCCAACGGATATCGCTTCCGGTTAGAATACGAAAATCTATTTCGTAGGAGCCGACGACTGCGCGAGTAGCGGCAAATGCCGATCTCACCCTCTCGAGATCGGCGGGGTGGATGTTTTTGGACAGTATCTCAAACGTAATTTTCTGCTCGCCCTTGGGCACCTCCCAAAGGTCGTACGCGGGTTCATCCATGGTGATGGCGTCGGTATCAACGTTCCACGACCATAGAGCGACACCGGCCGCGCGAGTGGCAGCCCGGAGGTGCCTTTCGTGCCACAACGGCATCGTCACCTGGCTAGCACACATTGCGCTTTGCTTTCCTGCATATCCGGCCAAATCGGCCCCCCTGCCGACCGGTGATTGACAGATACCATACCCGGGCGAAAAGGTCTCGGTTCTATCGAAAGGGCGGGTTGAAGCCTGGTCCCGCGCCCGAGTTGGCTCAGAAGCGATCCTCCGCGAACGACCCATGAGGTTCGCCGGCGGCCATCAGCGGCGTTGTTGGTGAGCGATTACGCGTTGCTTCGCGAAACGCCTGAGTCTGCCCTTCCATGAATCAACACGGCCTCGGCAGCAGCTTCGTCGATCGCCGCCATCACGTCCGCGGTTGCGGAATGATGAATCATGTGACCCGCTCCGTCGATCCGGCGCAATTTGCTCTGCTTGATCTCGCCATGCAGCCTGACCGACTGCTTGATATCGATCATACGGTCGCCCTGACCCGCGATAATGATCGTCGGCATCTTGAGTTCAGCGTAAGCCTTCGCGCCTGAGAATGCGGCGGGGACCAACATCGTCGCTTCGGCCGCTGCGGCCCGCATCTGTGATGGACGCAGCGCCATTTCTTTCGGAAAGCCCGCGAACTTGGCCGGGACCGGCCGGGGCCCAAACAACTTGCGCAACGTCGCGGGCCACATCATCCGACCGGCTAGCGGCGAAATCGTGGAGCTGATGAGGTCCCCGAGCACCGGTAGGGCGGACAGCACTGACGCGGCGCTGTCCGAGCGGGGCGTCGGGAAATAATAGCCCGAGGCCAGCACGAGAGCCTGCACGACCGAAGGATGTCTTGTCGCCAGCGCAACCGCAACCGACGCGCCCCACGAATGGCCAAGGACAATCGCTTGAGAGACGCCGAGCTGATCGAGCGCCTTCTTGAACAGGTCCGCCTGGGCATCCGGGGTCCAGACGACGTGCCTCGGCCGCGAGCTATGCCCAAATCCGGGACGATCGAACACGATGACCCTGTAGTTTTCGGCTGCGAGATCGATCAATCCACTCGCGTCGAAATCCTGGACCAGGCTGCCATTGCCGTGAAACAAAACCAGCGGCTTGCCCCCTGCCGCGTTCCAAATAGTGCAGGCGAACGCCATCGATATCGATGAACCGACCCTGCGGAGGATTATCGCGTTGCGCTTTGTTCGCGAGCCGCCGGTTTATGATTGCGCTAGCCGCGATGAAGGTACCTGCGGCAGCAAACGCGGCGGCGCCCGGATGTCGCGTGATGGCGGCCAGGCAATCGGATAGAAGGGAGCTGGAACGTGTTCGTCGTGCAAGGCGCATGTGCATTACCTAGGTGGTCTGCACGACGCCCCATCAAATGAGAAATGTTGCAGCTGAGTTGAACGGTTCGCCGGGGTGTTCGTTCCTTGGCAGGATCGGTGCGGCGCCGGCGGCGGGGCCCAAGGGGGCAAACGTCCGCGCCATCCGCGACCTCATTCGCAGGTGCCCTGATTGGCTTACAGGAACCTGACGGAAGGGAGCAGCCGGCCCGCCGGCTGCTTTTTCGCTGGCCGAGATGCCCCGGATGATGGATGACAGCGAAGATGCGGCGGAAGCCGTGCGGTGACAGCGGAACATCCCGCGGGAAAATGCGATGCGCCTTCTAATCGTCGAGGACAATGCCGAGCTGTCACGGCTCGTTGCCGGCGGGCTGTCGGCGGCCGGCTATGAGAGCGACATCGTCGGCAGCGCGGCCGAAGCGCGCGAGGCGGTCAGCAGCGTCAGCTATGCCGCGATGATCCTCGACCTCGGACTGCCCGACGGCGATGGCCTGTCGGTGCTGCGCGAGCTGCGCCGGCAGATGGAGCCCTTGCCGGTGCTGGTGCTGACCGCGCGCGGCGGCTTGCAGGACCGCGTCAGCGGCCTGCGCAGCGGCGCCGACGACTATCTCGCCAAACCGTTCGCGATGGAGGAGCTGGTGGCGCGGCTGGAGGCGATCCTGCGCCGTCCGGGCCAGTTGCTCGGCCGCTCGCTGCGCCTCGCCAACCTCGTCTATGACACCGAAAGCCGCCAGATCTTCGTGGACGACCAGCCGCGCATCATCTCCGCGCGCGAGACCTCGGTGCTTGAGATCCTGCTGCGCCGGCAGGGCAGGGTGGTGCCGAAGAAGAACGTCGAGGACCACATCTTCGGTCTCGACGGCGAAGTCGCCTCCAATGCGGTCGAGGTCTACGTCTCGCGGTTGCGCAAGCAGCTCGCCGAGCACGGCGCCAAGGTCGTGATCCACACCATCCGTGGCGTCGGCTATCTTATGGCCGAGGAGAAATAGCGTGGCCCGGATCGGATCTCACGCCGGATTCCGCGCCGGAATCCATGCGAGGTCGCCAACGTTCAAATCGCTAATCTGGCGCATCGTGTTCCTGCACATCGTGGCGGTCGCGGTGGTCGCGATCTTCCTGCCGCTGGTGCTGTTCTGGCTGCTCAATTCCGAGATCGACCAGTTGCATCGCGATGCCATGCGCGCGCAGGCCGAGGTGTTGGCCGAGCGCATCGTCGCCCAGCCCGACGGGCTGTTGACGTTCAACCTGCCGGACAGTCTCAAGGGCCTTTATTCGGAAGCCTATGGCCGCTACCAGTACGACATTCGCGATGCCGAGGGGAATCTGCTGTTCTCGTCGCGGCGCAAGACCGGCACTGCTACGGCCGCGCCTCCGCCGCTCTCCGAAACGATTTCCGGCGCCGGCGTCACTCGCATCATCGACGGCAAGGTGATGCGCATTCGCGTCGCGGAGGACCTCGCGCACCGCGACGTCATCATCGATGACATTGTCTCGAACTTCTTCCGGCGGGTCGGGTGGATCACGATTCCGATCCTGCTGGTCCTGCTCGCCATCGACATCATCATCTTTCGCCGCGCCGTCGCGCCGCTGTGGAAGGCCTCCGAGGAGGCGAGCAATATCGGCCCGGCGCGCACCGACATCCGCCTGCCGACGGAGCAGATCCCGCGCGAGATCATGCCGCTCGTCACCGCCGTCAACCAGGCGCTCGACCGCCTCGAGGACGGCTTTCGGGTGCAGCGGCAGTTCACCGCCGACGCCGCGCACCAACTGCGCACGCCGCTCGCGATCCTGCGCACGCGGATCGAGACGCTCGGCGACGGCGCTGCAAGGCAGGCGCTGCATGCCGATATCGAGGGCATGAGCCGCATTGTCGCGCAATTGCTGGAGATCGCCGAGCTCGACACGCTGGTGCTTGATCCCGGCGAGACCGCGGATTTGCGCGCAGTCTGCGCCGAGGTGGTCGGTTCGATCGCGCCGCTCGCGATCGCGCAGCACAAGGATATCGCGCTGAGGGGCACCGAGGCGCCGGTGCTGATCCACGGCAACTCCATGATGCTCCAGCGCGCGATCTTCAACCTCGCCGAAAACGCCATCAAGTTCACCGCAAAGGACACGTCGGTCGATGTCGATGTGAGCGAGAACGGTGCGGTGCGCGTGCGCGATTGCGGACCGGGAATTGCGGAAGCCGAGCGTGAATTGATCTTCCACCGCTTCTGGCGCGCCGACCGCCAGCGCAGCGACGGCGCCGGCCTCGGGCTCTCGATCGTGCGCGCGGTGGCGGATGATCACGCGGCAACGGTTGCGGTGGAGAATCTTCCGGGCGGCGGCGCGCAGTTCACGCTGCGGTTCAGGCTGGCGGAGAAGCGGGGCGACGTTGATTTGAACGCAGTGCGGCACTGACGCTGCACCCTCGCCCCTTGTGGGAGAGGGTGGCTCGCCGCGACAACGGCGAGCCGGGTGAGGGGTCTCTCTCCGCGAGTCCGACTGCGAGTTGAATGCGCGGAGGCAACCCCTCATCCGGCGCTTCGCGCCACCTTCTCCCACAAGGGGAGAAGGAAGAGAGCGCTATTTCAGCTTGCCGGTGGACAGATCCATGATCATGCGCGTGGTCAGATAAAGGCGCGGCACGATGCTGTCGAGTTTGACATATTCGGCGTCGTTGGAATGCGCGCCGAAACCCGACAGGCCCATGCCTTCGACCACGGCTCCGCTGGTCTTCAGCGCGGCAAACGCGGCATCGGTGCCGCCGCCGGTCGCCTTCTCGTCGACCTTGAGGGGCAGTCCGATCTCCCCATAGATGGTCTTGCCGTAGGCCGCCACGCGGCGCGAGGCGTCGTTGGCCTCCAGCGGCGGACGGCGCACCTCGAATTTGAGCGCGACCTTGGAGTCGGGCAGCAGGTGATTCTTGATCTTGTCCTGCAGCGCCTTCTCCAGCTCGTCGAAATCGGCGACCTTGAGGGCGCGCGCATCGGCCTGGGCCGTGGCCTCGGCGGGGATGACGTTGCGGTTGGTACCGGCCTTGGAGACCGTCCAGTTCAGTTTCAGGCCCTGCTCCGGTTTGGACAGGTCCTTCATCTGCAGCAGCTGATGGGAGAGTTCGTACAGTGCATTGACGCCGCCCTCGGGCCGCGAGCCTGCATGCGACGACTTGCCCTGTACCGTGAGATACGCCGAGCCGATGCCGCTGGTGGCCAGCCGCAGCGTGCCGTCGGTGCCGCCGCCTTCAAACGAGAACACCACATCCTGATCCGCGGCGAACCTGGTGATGGTGCTGCGCCAGCCGGGCGACGAGATCTCCTCGTCGCCATTGGTAAGCACCGTGAGCGTGCCGTAATCCCGGAAGCTCAGCTTCTGCAGCAACGCTACGGTGTGAAGAATGAGCGCGACGCCCTGCTTGTCGTCGGCAATGCCGAGGCCGTAGGCCTTGTCGCCGTCGATGCGGAACGGTTGATCCTTCAGCATGCCCTTCAGGTACACGGTGTCCATGTGGGCGATCAGCATGATCTTCTTGCTGCCTGTGCCCTTGAATACGGCGTGTACGGCCGGGCCGATCTTCTCGGGTGTGTCGTCGAGGCGATAGACGTCGGTGGGCTGCAGGATCTCCACCGTGCCGCCGAGCTGCTTGAGCTGGCCGGCAACGCGCTCGGCGATCTGATTCAAGCCTTCGACATCCTTGCTGCCGGATTCGATGCTGACGAGATCGCGCAGCGTGTCGAGCAGCGGCTGCTGCTCCTTTTGCGCCAGCGCATGGACGTCGGCCACGACATTCGCACTGGGCTCCGCATGCGCCGGCATTGCCGCACATGCCAGCCAGAGCGACGCGATCAACGGAGCAACGAGCGATGGAGCAGGGTGGGATCGAGACATGCGTGGCGGCCCTAGGTTGGGGGGATGGCGCGGTATGCCCGTGTTTCCGGCGCTTGTCACGCGCCCGGGGCACCCGGCATGCCCGGCCGAGGCGGACGTGATGGGAAGGGCCAGGGCGCCGGCCGCCTAAGCCTAAAGTCGTAGGATCGGATGGCGTGGGAGCTGAGCATTTTTGTCCCTCACATCGTGAGGGATGGAAATCGGACGACACTTGTTCCATGCTGGCCTCCAAGCCTCGGCAAGAAGGCCCACCGTCACAATCCATCAGGGTAGGAAATCATGAAAAGACGAGATTTTATCAAGGTCACCGGGCTTGGTGCGGCGGGTGTCGCCACGCTCGCCGCTCCAGCGATCGCGCAGACGACGCCCGAGATCAAATGGCGCATGCCGACGAGCTGGCCGAAATCACTCGATACGCTCTATGGCGGCGCCGAGATGATGGCCAAGATGGTCGCGGAAGCGACCGACAACAAATTTCAGATTCAGACATTTGCCGGCGGCGAGATCGTGCCGGGCCTTCAGGTGCTCGATGCCGTGCAGAACGGCACCTGCGAAATCGGCCACACCGCGTCCTACTATTATTTCGGTAAGGACCCGACCTTTACTTTCGGCTCGGCTGTGCCGTTCGGACCGAACATGCGCATCAACCAGGCCTGGTACATGCTGGGCGGCGGCAGGGACATCCTCAACGAGTTCTACAAGAAGTACAACGTCGTCTCGCTGCTTGCCGGCAACACCGGCTGTCAGATGGGCGGCTGGTTTCGCAAGGAGGTCAAGACGCCTCAGGACTTCAACGGGTTGAAATTCCGCATCGGCGGCTTCGCCGGAAAAGTGATGGCCAAGCTCGGCGCGGTGCCACAGCAGATCGCCGGTGGCGACATTTATCCTGCGCTGGAGAAGGGCACCATCGACGCCGCCGAATGGGTCGGACCCTATGACGACGAGAAGCTCGGCTTCGTCAAGGTCGCGCCGCATTATTACTTCCCGGGCTGGTGGGAAGGCGGGCCCATGCTTCTGGCCTTCGTCAACCAGGACAAATGGAATGCGCTGCCGAAGCACTATCAGAGCATCCTCGAGCAGGCGGGGCATTACGCCAACAACTGGATGATGGCGAAGTATGACCAGTCCAATCCGCCGGCGTTGCGACGCCTGCTCGCGGCCGGCGCCAAGCTGCATCCGTTCTCGCCGGAGGTCATGCAAGCCTGCTTCAAGGCGGCAAAGGAGCTGCACACCGAAGTCTCGGCCAACAACGCGGACTTCAAGAAGGTCTACGAATCGCTGACCGCGTTCTCGAACAACGGATATCAGTGGTTCCAGGTCGCCGAAGTCGGCTATGACAACTTCATGGCGCGCAACTCGCAGAGCTGATCGCAGAGCGCACGATCGGCCCAAACAAAAAACCCGGGGCGCAAGCTCCGGGTTCTTTTTTGCGGGTGGGCCGGGCGCTATTGCTTCGGCTGGCCGAAGTCGAGCGGCGGCAGATCGATCTGGGGAATCTCGATCTTGATGCTGTTGGGATCGACGGTGGACTGCACGCCCTTGTAGTGCATCACCATCGACGGGAACATGATCACCAGAAGCACCATGATCATCTGGATGACGACGAACGGCACCGCACCCCAATAGATCTGTCCCGTCGTGACCGGCTCCATGCGCTTGCCGGTGACGCGATCCGTATAGCGCTCCTTCGGCGCGACCGAGCGCAAATAGAACAGCGCAAATCCGAACGGCGGATGCATGAACGACGTCTGCATGTTGACGCCGAGGATGACGCCGAACCAGATCAGGTCGATGCCGAGATGCTCGGCCGCGGGCCCGAGCAGCGGGATCACGATGAAGGCAAGCTCGAAGAAATCGAGGAAGAACGCCAGCACGAACACGAAGGCGTTGACGAAGATCAGGAACCCGATCTGGCCGCCGGGCAGGGAGGTCAGCAGGTGCTCGACCCAGACGTGACCGCTGACGCCGTAGAAAGTGAGCGAGAACACGCGCGCGCCGACCAGGATGAAGACGACGAACGCGGACAGCTTCGCCGTCGATTCGGTGGCCTGACGGATCAGGTCCCAGGTCAGTCGCCGCTTCGCGGCTCCGAGAATGAGGGCGCCGGCTGCACCCATGGCGCCGCCTTCGGTGGGCGTCGCGACACCGATGAAGATCGTGCCCAGCACCAGGAAGATCAGGAACAGCGGCGGCACCATGACGAAGGTGGTCTGTTGCGCCATCTTCGAGAGGAAACGGAAGCCCGTCAGCTTGTCGATGGCCCAGTTCGCGATGGCGACGAAGAACGCGAAGAGGATGCCGAAGAACATGCTGAGCACGACGAAGTCGGCGCCGTGTGTCTCCGAATTCCGCATCATGAACCAGCCGAACACACAGCTCGCCAGGAACAGCACGCCGAGCGACTTCAGGCCGCGGTCGCCGCTCTCCTCGCGGAAGCCGATCGCTTCTTTGGGAAGACCCGGCGCCGCCTTCGGGAAAATCATGGTGACGAGGAACGCGTAACCCGCATAGAGGCCGGCGAGCACCAGGCCCGGAATGAACGCGCCCTCATACATGTCGCCGACCGACTTGCCGAGCTGGTCGGCCATCACGATCAGGACGAGCGAGGGCGGAATGATCTGCGCCAGCGTGCCGGAGGCCGCGATGATGCCGGTCGCCACACGGCGATCGTAGCCGTAGCGCAACATGATCGGCAGCGAGATCAGGCCCATCGAGATCACCGACGCCGCCACGACGCCGGTCGTCGCCGCAAGCAGGGCGCCGACGAACACCACCGCGTAGGCGAGGCCGCCGCGGATGGTGCCGAACAACTGACCGATGGTGTCGAGCAGATCCTCGGCCATGCCGGAGCGCTCGAGCACCAGTCCCATGAAGGTGAAGAAGGGAATGGCGAGCAGCGTGTCGTTGTTCATGACCCCGTAGACGCGCTCGGGCAGGGCCTGGAGAAAGTCCGGGTGGAATTGCCCGAGCTGAACGCCGATGATGGCGAAGAACAGGCCGACGGCGCCGAGCGAAAATGCCGCCGGATAGCCGAGCAGCAGCACGATCACCAGCGTCGCGAACATGATAGGCGCCAGATTGGCGATAATAAACGCGGTCATGACTTCCCCCTAAACCGTCGCCAACGGCTACTTTTTTTCGATCGCTTCGACGAGGTGCTCGACCTCGGCCTCCAGTGCGGACACCTGCGACTCGTGTGGGTCCGGGATCATGCCGCGCATGATCGCAATTCGCTTGATCAGCTCGGAAATGCCTTGAACGAGCAGGAGGGCGAAGCCGATCATGATCAGCGCTTTTGCCGGCCATTGCGGCAGGCCGCCCGCATTGCCGGATTGCTCGTTGATCTGGAGCGAGCGCAGGAAGAACGGTACCCCGGTGACGATCATGACGACGGTCAGCGGGATCAGGAAGAAGATGTGCCCGATGATGTCGATGATGTTGCGAGCCCGCTTCGGCATCATGCTGTTGAAGATGTCGATCCGGATGTGCTCGTTATCGAGCAGCGTCCACGACGAGCACAGCAGGAATACGATGCTGAAAAGCACCCATTGCAGCTCGAGCCACGAGTTGGACGACGTGTCCAACGTCTTCCGAATGATCGCATTCAGCGCCGAGATGACGACGGCGACCAGGATCAGCCAAGCCAGACGCTTGCCCGTCCAACGTGTGAACGCGTCAATTCCATTGCTCAGCTTCAGGAGCGCTTGCAAGATTGGTCCTCCCCGATTTGCCCCGGCCGTCTTGACTGCGCCGAGTGGCGCGTTGGCTTGTCTCGCCGCGCAGGCATGAGGCAGCCGCACCAAACCAGCGAGTTTGCCGCCAGTCAATCGGAAGTTTGTTGATAGTTAAGGGGAATAAGCCGCGGCCGGGCAGCCGATGCTAGCCGCCGGTGACGCTCATGTGCCTGCTGACGCTGGGGCGGTCGTGGCGGCGGTCGATGATGAAATCGTGGCCCTTGGGCTTCAGGCCAATGGCGCGGTCGATCGCATCCGCAAGCAGCGAATCGTCGTCCGATGCACGCAGAGGTTTGCGCAAATCGGAGGCATCCTCGTGGCCGAGGCAGGTGTGCAGCGTTCCCGTGCAAGTGACGCGCACGCGATTGCAGGATTCGCAGAAATTATGGGTCATCGGGGTGATGAAGCCGAGCTTGCCGCCGGTCTCGGCGACGCTGACATAGCGCGCGGGCCCGCCGGTGCTCTCGGCCAGATCCGTCAACGTGAACTGCTGGGCGAGGCGCGCGCGCACCAGCGACAGCGGCAGGTATTGGTCGATTCGTCCGGATCCGATCTCGCCCATCGGCATGACCTCGATCAGCGTCAGCCCCATGCCCTTGCCGTGGGCCCAGCGCATCAGGTCGGGAAGCTCGTCCTCGTTGAGGTTCTTCAGCGCAACGGCATTGATCTTGACCGCGAGGCCCGCAGCGCGTGCCGCCTCGATACCTTCCAGCACCTTGTCGATCTCGCCCCACCGGGTGATCTCGCGAAACTTTTGTGGGTCGAGCGTGTCGAGCGAGACGTTGATGCGGCGGACGCCGCAATCGGCGAGTTCGCTGGCATGCTTCGCAAGCTGGGTGCCATTGGTGGTCAGCGTCAGCTCGCCCAGCGCACCGCTCTCGAGATGCCGCGACAGCGAGCGCACCAATGTCATCACGTTGCGGCGGACCAGCGGTTCGCCGCCGGTGAGCCGCAGCTTCTTCACGCCCTTGGCAATGAAGGCCGAGCAGAGCCGGTCGAGTTCCTCCAGCGTCAGCAGGTCCGCCTTGGGCAGGAACGTCATGTCTTCCGACATGCAGTAGAAGCAGCGCAGGTCGCAGCGGTCGGTGACGGAGACGCGCAAATACGAGATGGTCCGTCCGAACGGATCGGTCATCGCGCTCGACAGCGCGGCGCGGGAGCTCGCGGAAAGTCCGTTCATACCAAATGCCTTGTCACTTGCGGCGGCGGGAGCAGCTTTGCTTCAGCGGCGCCCTGAACGCAATCTAAGCATCGGAGGCGTCAGAGACAATTGGGGGGATGACGGAGGTCAGCGCTTGCCCGTGTTCGGATCGGGGAACGGCGAGCCCGCAGCCGGTGCGGCAGCAGCAGCCGGGGCGGTGGCGGGCGCCGCCGGTTTCGGCTTCTTCAGCCGGTGCGGCTTGCGGACCGGTTTTGGCGGAACGGCCGGCTGGAGCTCCGCGAAAACCGGGTTGGGGTCCGTGGTGACCGAGGCGGGCGTCGTGAAGTCGCCGGGGTTCTTGATGACGTTCACCGGCACGCTTACCGGCTGGTATTTCGGCAGCGCGAAAGCGACCGTGAAGGGGACGTCGGGGGCGGGAACCGATACGGAGCAGGGGGTCTTGCAGCCCTGTCCGAGCGAGGTCGTGGCGTCAGCACCCGCAGGATTGGATTCGAGCCGGACCTGGACGGTCGGCGGGGCCGATTTGAACATGTTCCAGGAAGTTGAAGACATCGAGGAGCAGCCGGCAAGGCTCGTTGCCCCGAGGACGCTCACTCCAGCTAATGAAAACGAGATGACACGACGCATGACATTCACCTAGTGCGGCGAACCGCCACACCCCGGACAAACTTAGGAGTGTCGTTCCGAGCGAGCAACCGGCGGGCCTCGCATAGTTAATAGATGGTTAACGCGGGATTTCTGCGGAATAATCAAGCTATCTCAGCTATTTGAGATCTGCCTGCGCAGTCATCAGGCTGCTGGCGGCTGCCGGCAGGTCGCGCATGTGATGGATCAGCCGGTCCGGCTTCAGCTCGGCGATCGGGACGTCCGTATAGCCGAAGCTGACCCCGATCACGGGAACTCCGGCGCGCCGGGCCACGCCGACATCGGGTCCGGCGTCGCCGACCATGATGCTGGCTTTGACCTCGCCGCCGGCCCGCGCCACCGTTTCGCGGAAAATGGTCGGATCGGGCTTTTGGACGCCAAAAGTGTCGGCGCCGCAGATCGCGGCGAAGCGTCGGCTCAGGTCGAGCTGGTCCAGCAGGCGCTTCGACAGCCATTCCAGCTTGTTGGTGCAGACCGCGAGACGATGGCCCTGGGCCGCAAAATGGTCGAGTGCGGCCTCCAGTCCCTCGAAGGGCCGGGATTCGACGGCGATATTGTCAGCGTAATAAGCGATGAAATCGGCCGTCATCCGGTCCATGTCGCCAACCGTGACGCTGCGGCCCTCGGCCTCCAGCCCCCGCTCGATCAGCTTGCGGGCGCCGGCGCCGATCATGTTGCGGGCCGAGGCCATCGGCACGGGCGGCAGCCCTTCGCGGTCGAGCACGTAATTGAGCGCGGTGATCAGGTCGGGCGCCGTATCCACAAGCGTGCCGTCGAGATCGAAGACGATGGTGTGGGGGGAGGTCATGGTCCAGCGCTACCGGCCCGGCCCCGCCCGCGCAAGGGCGGAAGCCATAAGATCACCTTATAAGGTGGGGCGGGAGGCCTGTTCCCCAGACCCTGTTCTCCGAGGGAAAACGAGGCTACACAGGCCGCCGCGAGCCTATAAGGCACGACACTCGTAATTCAGGGACGGCGCAAACGTGAATATGGACCAGTTGAAGCGGCAGGCTGCGGCGCGCGCCCTCGAGGACGTCCGTGACGGCATGCAGCTCGGGCTCGGCACCGGCTCGACCGCAAAACATTTCGTCGAGCTGCTCGGCGAGCGGGTCCGCGCTGGACTCAAAGTGATCGGCGTGCCGACCTCCGAGGCGACGCGCCTCGATGCAATCCGCTGCGGCGTGCCGCTGACCACGCTGGACGAGATCGACCATCTCGACATCACCGTCGACGGCGCCGACGAGATCGATCCCGAACTCAATCTGATCAAGGGCGGCGGCGGCGCGCTGTTGCGCGAGAAAATCGTGGCGGCCGCCTCGGATCGCATGATCGTGATTGCCGACGACACCAAATGGGTCCCGACACTTGGCCGCTTTCCGCTGCCGGTCGAAGTCATCCCGTTCGGGCTCGGCGCAACGCGGCGCGCGATCGAGAAGGCGTTTGCGGAATGCGGCGTTTCCGGGCAGATGGCGGTCCGCAACGGCAAGGACGGCCACGTTTTCGTCACCGATGGCGGCCACTGGATCGTCGATGCCCAGCTCGAAAAGATTGAGGATCCCGCCCGCCTTGCCACGGCGTTGAGCGCGATCCCCGGCGTCGTCGAACATGGTTTGTTCATCGGCTTGGCCAGCTCGGCTGTTTTGGCGGGTGGCGAAGGAATTCGCGTGATTGAACGGCGAAAGCCGAAAGGAGACTAGGAATGAAGAGCGTTTTGAAATTGTTGCCGGTCGCGACTCTCGCTGTGGGACTGGCCCTCTCGGTCGCCCCGGCCGGGGCCCAGCAGGCCGCGGCGCCGAAATCGTCGCCGGCCGCCGTCGCGGCCGCCAAGGAGATCCTGGCGATCAAGAACGCCAGTGCGATGTACGCCAACGCGGTGCCCGGCCTGGTCGAGAAGACCAAGATCGCGCTGATCCAGCAGAACCTGAACTACCAGAAGGACCTCACCGAGGTCGCCCAGATCGTCGCCCAGCAGCTCAAAGGCCGCGAGAGCGAAATCGGCGATGGCATGGCGCAGGTCTATGCCAGCGAGTTCACCGAGCAGGAGTTGAAGGATCTCGTCACCTTCTACAAGTCGCCGCTGGGCAAGAAGCTGATCGAGGCCGAGCCGCGCGCGATCGGGCTGAGCATGGCCTTCATGAACTCCTGGGCCCAGAACTTCTCCGAGACCGTGATGGGCAACTTCCGCGCCGAGATGCGCAAGCGTGGCAAGGAGATCTGACAGTTCCTATCTGATCAGAATCCGGATCATGTTCTGAAAGAGGTCGGAGTGGACAATGGCTGAATTCGACGTCGACCTCTTTGTCATCGGTGGCGGTTCGGGCGGCGTGCGTGCCGCCCGCATCGCGGCCGGCTACGGCGCCCGCGTCATGATCGCGGAAGAGTACCGCATGGGCGGGACCTGCGTGATCCGCGGCTGCGTACCGAAGAAGCTGTTCGTCATCGGCTCGCATTTCCGTCACGAGATCGAGGACGCCGCCGGCTTTGGCTGGACCGTTCCGCCTGCGACCTTCGACTGGCCGACGCTGATTGCCAACAAGGACAAGGAGATCGCGCGTCTGGAGGCGGCTTACACCGCCAATGTCGAGAAGTCAGGCGCGCAGATCGTCAAGAGCCGGGCGGTGATCGAGGACAAACACACGGTCCGCCTGCTCGAGAACGACCGGAAGATCACCGCAAAATACATTTTGATCGCCACCGGCGGCGCGCCCAATCACGGTGCTCCGATTCCCGGCATCGAGCACGTGATCTCCTCCAACGAGGCGTTTCACCTGACCAGGCTGCCGAAGCGGATCGTGATCCAGGGCGGCGGCTACATCGCGCTGGAGTTCGCCGGTATCTTCGCCGGCTTCGGCTCCGACGTCACAGTCATCTATCGCGGCGACAACATTCTTCGCGGGTTCGACGAGGATGTTCGCGCCCATGTCCGCGCCGAGATGGAGAAGCAGGGGATCACCATTCTCACCGGCTGCACTGTGACGAAGGTCGATCGGCACGGCGAAGAATTCACCACGCATCTGTCGAACGGATCGAGCCTCGCTTCCGACCAGGTGATGTTCGCGATCGGCCGCCATCCGGCGGTGGCCAATCTCGGCCTGGAGAAGGCCGGCGTCGCCATCAACCCGCGGAACGGCGGCATTGCGGTCGACCATTTCTCGAAGAGTTCGGTCGACAGCATCTATGCGATCGGCGATGTCACCCATCGCTTCAACCTGACGCCGGTCGCGATCCGCGAGGGCCATGCGTTCGCCGACACCGTATTCGGCAAGCGCGAGGTGCAGGTGGATCACGCCAACATCCCGACCGCCGTGTTCTCGCAGCCGGAGGTCGGCACCGTCGGCCTCACTGAGACCGAGGCGCGCGCGCAATTTGGCCATGTCGACATTTACAAGACCACGTTCCGCCCCATCAAGGCGACGATGTCGGGCCGCGATACCCGCGTGCTGATGAAGCTCGTCGTCGACGGTGCCTCCGACCGCGTGCTCGGCTGTCACATCGTCGGCGATGCCGCGGCCGAGATCACGCAGGCAGTCGCGATTGCCGTGAAGATGAAGGCGACCAAGGCCGATTTCGATGCGACGATCGCGCTGCATCCGACCGCGGCCGAAGAACTCGTCACCATGCGCACCCCGACCGCACGCCACGTGCGCCAGGCGGCGGAGTAAACTCCGCTCAGCCGTACAAATATCCGACCGGCTTGCCCTCGGTCCGCAGGGGACGGATGTCCCTCTGCGTGATGATCTGACCGGCGAGGCCGTCGATTTCGTCGCGTTGCGTCGGCGTCCAGCTGCGGAGGTCGTTCATGCCTTTGAGAAGGCCGAGCCGAAGGACCTGCGTGTTCTCACCGACACCGATGAGGCTTGTGGCGTTCTTGCCTGCCGTCACCACATCGCCGGCCGTGAGCTCAAAGGTCTCGCCAGTCTTGTTCTTGAATTCGGCCGTGCCGCGGATGACGCGGTAGATCACGACCTCGCCCTTGGCGAAACATGTGGTGTCCGCTGCTGCCGACGTGCTCTTGGGCAGCAGCGATTGGCCGCGTGGGTCGGTTGCGATGATGTGGCCGGTGACGAGACGGCCGCTCGGCACTTCAATGCCGATGTCGCGCACGTAAACCGGCATGGCCGATTTGACCGGGCTGTCGGTGAGCGGCTTGAACAGCGCGTCGAGCGCCAAAGGGTCTTGAAGCCAGAAGCCTGCATCGGCCGGGCGATCATGCAGAGAGTGGCTCCATGCCACCCGTGGCGTCTCGTCTTCGTTGATCTGATCCGGGCCGACAATGGTCGGGTTTGGAAAGGTCGTCGGATCGGTGATGAAGGCTTCGAGGAATTTGCCGGAATAGCCCATGGAAATCGGATCCGGCGCCACTGTTTGTGGTGTCTTCAAATTCTCTTCGGTCGACAGTCCCGACCAGGTGTAGAACAGCTGGCGGTGCACGATCGCGCTTTGCAGCATCACCGCGCCGGGGCCGACATTGTAGAAGCGCCCGTCATAGTCGAAGGTGAACGCGCCCGAGGTGACCAGCACGAGCTGAAAGCCGCCCGGTGGCAGATGAAGATGGAAATCTGTCGGTCCGGTGTCGGGCAGATAGATCGGCAGATTGGTCGCGACCTCGTGCAGCAGGAAAGTTTCGTTGTTGGCGTGAAAGCCCTCGTTGGCGCGATTGTAGAGGGCCTGCGGCCGGTACGTCGCCTCGAACTTCGCATTCCGGTCGCGGTCGATCGCCACGAAATCCCGGTCGTTGAGGCGAAGGGGGGCGCCGTCCGGGCGGGTCAGGCCGGTGATTTTGAGATCGCCGGCGGCATGCACGTTCATGGCAGTCTCCGATTCTAGGCCGCTCACCCGGTCTCTCTCGGCGCACGCATCTTGCTGCTGCAATCAGGAGAGCAGGGGATCAGGCCTGATGCTGCCTTGCGAATTTTGGGCCAGTCTCGGCGCCGCGCGGCACGGAGGCTTTGCGACCCGCCGCCACTCGAAGAAAAATCAAGGTTGCACCTGAGGTTAGATGACACGCTTCGCCAGCCTGCATGGCCATGTTCGCCCAGTCTGCAAGCCTGGCGACGAGACGTGTCTTGTCTAATTTGTCGGCATTCTGGCGCGGACGTGCAGCCGCGCCGATCAGGAGAAGTTGGCGGCCGGGTGTCTGAAGCCGTTCATTCGAAAGATCGACGCACCGTCCGCTCGCGCTTTCCGTACGGGCTGTCAGCCCACTTCGCCATGTCTGCTGCACGCGCCTCGATCAGCTCGCACCAGAGGCAGCTGAGCTCCGCACGACCTTTGGCCGAGAGCATCGGAATGAGGCCATGGCCGCAGCCGGCACAACATTTGACGCGATTCATGGTTCTCCCCGCGAGCTTCCGAATTCAGGAGCGACATTGTTGCTCCCGAAGCTTGCGCGGGCGCTATGAGGGCGTAGGGACGCTTGCCGGCGCGGCGCTCGTCCCCGAGATCGTCGCGTCTGCGATCCAGCGCGACACGGCGGCGATGTCCTCCGCATTGTCGCGGAAGGCACGAAGCTGGAATTCAGCCGAGCTGCCACGCTCGACGATGGTGCGGCAGTGTTCGACCTCGGCGGCGCAGTTCAGCGTGGCCGCGTCCCCGGCGACGTCCTCGATCACGCGGGAGAGCAGTTCGGAGATCTCGACCGGCCCCTCCCTGGAGGCAAAGATGCAATCGGTGCCGTAGCGCTGGGCTCGCCATTTGTTCTCCACCGCAATCGCGCGTTCGACCGCGGTGACCTCTTTCGACAGATGAGGTCGCAGGTAGAGATAGCGCGTCAGGCAGCGATAGAGCGAGGCAATGGCAACGGCGTCGTCGACGAAGGTGCAGGTATCGGGCGCACGCAACTCGAGGGTCGGGTGCTTCATGGATGGGCGCATGGCCCACCAGATGTGGCTTTCATCGGGGATCACGCCGGAGCGTTGCAAGGCGCCGACATATTCGTCGTAATCTTGCCTGCTCTCGAACAATTCGGGCAGGCCTGTGCGCGGCAGCTCGGAATAAGCGGCGAGCCGGTAGCCCTTCAGACCGGTCTTGTGTGAATTCCAGAACGGAGAGGAGGCCGACAGGGCGATGAACAACGGCAAATGCGGCAGCATCGCTCGCATCACCGCCGTGCGCTTTTCGGGATCGGGCAGCTGGACGTGCACATGCATGCCGCACATCAGGTTGCGGTGGCCGATGCTGCGCAGATCCTCGATCATCTCCTCGTAGCGCGGCTTGGGGCTCGGCTGCGACATGCGCCAGACCGCGGTCGGATGCGTGCCGCAGGCCATGATCACGAAGCCGTATTGTGCCGCGACGTTCGCGACTTCGCGCCGCAGGAAGCGAAGCTCTTCGCGCGCGTCGGCGACGTCGACATGAACGTTGGTGGCGACCTCGAGCTGGGACTGCAACATCTCCCGCATCGCCTGGCCGCCTGTCGACCAGTTTGCAGATTCGAAAAGCTCATTGGGGGTCTGAATCGCGACCTCCAGGCTACGGCGATCGGCGAGGAAGTATTCCTCCTCGATGCCGAACGAATATTCCGCAGCCTTGCCGCGTCCGCCGGCCGAGCGAATGACGAGGTGCTGCTTGTCTTCCGAGGAATCGAGCCGCAGCAGTTTTAAAACGTCTGATGCAAATGTCATTGTGCCACCCGGCCAAGGTATTTACCTGCGGGCGTTAATCCTTCTGACGGGGGCGGGTTCCGCGTCGAGCCCACCGGAAATTGCAAGGTCGAACGGAACAATTTTCGCGCTTTCGGACGCACGTGCGACCAGCGCGTGATTCGCGGGCACTTCCGTCCAGTCCGTTTCCTTGTCGAACGGCTCGGACACGACGATGACCTGGCCGCCAGCCTCGCGGAAATACAGCGTGTTGGCGGCATCGTTGACCGCGCCCCGGAAGGCATAGAGATCGCGGCCGTTGGCGATGGCACTGGTGAAGCGTAGCCGCTCACGAAGCTCGCCTTCGTTGACGAGATCGACGAGGGCCCGCAGCACGCGATGCGTCGCACCCAAGGGATCGGCATCGAGCCCCGCGCCCATCATGGCGAGAAATACGGCTTCCGAATCGGTCGTGCCTGTCCGCGAAGGATAGTAGGCGTCGGGGATCAGCGCCTCGACCTTGCGCCGTAGGCGATTCCAGCTGCCGACGAAACCGTTGTGCATGAACATCCAGTGGCCGCAGGCAAAGGGATGACAGTTCTGCCGTGTCACCGCCGTGCCGGTGGCGGCGCGCACATGGGCGAAGAACAGATGCGAGCGCAGATGCCGGCAGAGATAGCGGAGATTTTCGTCCGACCAGGCCGGGCGTGTTTCACGATAAAGACCAGGCTCCGGATGCTCGCCGTACCAGCCGAGACCGAAGCCGTCGCCATTCGAGCCGGCCGTCGACTGGAGCGAGCGGATGCTTTGCGCGATCAGCGAATGCTCGGGCTCGGTGACGTAGGGCTCGAAAGACGTGGTCTCGCCACGGTATGCGATCCAGCGACACATGGGAATCCTGTCAGGAGATGCTTGCTGAAATGTATCAACGAACCTGACAGGAGGATGGTTCCCGACAGCGAGTGTCGGGAACCAAGTGGTCACTACACCGGCACCGGAATCAATGGAGCAACCTCGCGATCCAGCGCGTTCTCGCTAGCTGCGAGACCTTGTGCGACGCCGACCCGGTCGGCCTCGGGACGGTTCTGGCTCATCTTGCGCTTGCCTTCGAACCGCATGACGGGAATGCGCACGCCGACGATTCCGCGCAGCTGCGCGGCGATGAAATCCGCAGGGGCATCCGTCACGGCCCAAGGCTTGGCACGCGATCCTTCGTGCCTGTTCGTGAGCCGCGTCACGGCGTCGAGCAGGCGCTCGGGCTCCTGGAAGAATTCGACCGGGCCGTAGGCATGCACCGCGACGTAGTTCCAGGTCGGCACGACCTTTTCGGTCTCCTGCTTGGTCGCGTACCAGGACGGCGTCACATAGGCGTCGGGACCGCTGAAGATCGCCAGCGCATCTCCGATCGGCGGCAGTTTCCATTGCGGATTGGCTTTCGCCACATGTCCGTACAGCACGCCATGCTCGCCTTCGCTCTCATCGAGAAAGAGCGGCAGCGGTGTGGCGACCGGGCCTTCGGTGGTGGCCGTGACCAGACTGGCGAGGCGGGCGCCGCGAATGGTCGCCCGGATGCTCTCGATATCGTCCTTGAAGGCGGGAGGGATGTACATGGTCTATCTCCGGTGTTGGTCTGGAGATAGCCGGAATCTGGCCTATAATAAACTGCCAGTTATCGCCTATTTAATCAGTCCAGTTCGGCGACGGCCTGAGCGAGAAGCCTGCAGCCGCGCTCGATCTGTGACACCTCCAGTGCCGAATAGCCCATGACGAGGCCGACTGTCTTCCGCGGTCGGCGAGGTCCGACGAACAGTGCCGAGACGGGATAGATGCCGACGCCCTTTGCATGGGCCGCCTTGATCAACGCGTCCTCTCGCTTCTGTGGCAGGTTGTCGAACCACGCCACGATGTGCAGGCCGGCGGCCGTGCCCTCGATCCGGACGCGATCCCCGAACCGGCGGCGAAGCGCGTCGAGCAGCGTGCGCTGGCGTTCGGCGTTGCGCCGGCGCACGCGTCTGATGTGGCCGTCATAGGCGCCGCTTTCCAGCATCGACGCGAGTGCGTCCTGTTCGATCAGCGGCGTGTGCCGGTCCATGATCTGCTTGGCGGCGGCGAACAGGGATCGCAGGGCGCTGGGCACCACCAGATATCCAATCCGCAAGGTCGGCGACAGCGTCTTGGAGACGGTGCCGAGATAGATCACGTTGCCGCCGCCTTCCAGCGCATGCAGCGGCGGGATCGGCTTGGTGTCGTAGCGATACTCGCTGTCGTAATCGTCCTCGATCACGTAGGCGTCGTTTGTCCGGGCCCAGGCGAGCAATTGGTGCCGGCGTCCGATCGGCATGACGCCGCCGAGCGGATATTGATGCGACGGCGTGACATAGGCGAGGCGGGCTTCGACGCCCTCGAGCCGCGTGGTCTCCAATCCATCCGCGTCGACGGGAATCGGGATCGTCTTGGCGCCCGTCGCCGCAAAAGTATGCCGCGCCATCTGGTAGCCGGGATCCTCCATCACGAAGCGGTCGCCGGCATCGAGCAGCAGGCGCGCGCAGATGTCGAGGCCTTGCTGCGAGCCGTTGACGACGACGATCTGATCGACCTCGCAGCGGACGCTGCGCGACCGCCACAGATAGCCTTGGAGCGCGGTCCGCAGCCGCAGCGCGCCGCAGGGGTCATCATAGGCCAGCCGCTCGGGCTTGCGTGCCATCGCAGCAGTCACGGCCTTCTTCCATGCCACTACCGGGAAATCCGACGGCGCGAGCTCGCCATAGCGGAAGTTGGCGACGAGCCCGCGCGGCGGCTCGGTCCAGCGCGGCGGGTCTTGAAGCAACCGGTCCCCGAAAGCCGACAGCCGCACCTTCCGCGCCGACGGTCGCGACACTACGCGCGCGTGTCCTCGCTCGACGACGGCGCGAGCCACACGCGGCCGCGCGCCATGGCGTGTCTCGATGAAGCCTTCGGCGGCGAGCTGTTCGTAGGCGATCGTCACGGTCGAGCGTGCCACGCCCATCTCGCCGGCCAGCGCGCGGGAGGACGGCAGCAAACCGTCGATCCCGTACACCCGCGCCAGGATCTGATCTCTCAAGGCCTCGTAGATCTGGCGCGCGCCCATGCGGTCGGCACGGGGCGCGGGATTGGTCTTCATCTGGGTCATCCACATTCCAAGCCGGCATTCGCCCGAGCGGACGATGTCGGAATGTGGTTCTAATCCCGTTCGCCGAGAGTTTCGACGTAAGCCTTGCCGTAGGGATGAAAATGCTCCTTGCGGCCCTGGTCCCACAGTGCCCTAAGGCCGGGCGTCGTGATGTCCCAATCCGGCCGGCACTTCATGCCGACTGCCCTGAGGTCCTGGCGGAGCTCTTCGACGGTTGGACGGCCGAAGAACCAATAGCCGTTGTAGATCTTGTGAATGACGAGGCCGGGCTCGAGCACGATCACGTGCGGAATCATCGGATTGTGGACGGGGTCGGTGTATTCGGCGATGTCGAGATCCTTCTGAACGAGGCGCCGCGAATCCGAGAGGAAGGGCCAGTGCGCTCCGACGCCGCTGCGATATTCGCTGGTCTGGGTGATGTTGTCGGTCGTGATCGTGACCATCCGGCAATAGCCCACCTCCATCTCGCGATGGAGCTGGAGCAAGCCTTCGGCCTGGCGGCGATCCTTCGGACAGTATCCGCCGCGGCCGAGCACGAGCACCATGGGAGCGCCCGCCTGCAGTTCGGAGAGCTTTCGGTGCTTGCCGGTGTGGTCGCTGAGCTCGTAATCCGGGAAGGTTACTCCCGGCATGATGTCAGGTCGCATTACGCTCTCCCAGTTTTACAGATCAATCACGACGTCGTTTCGGGGCCGTGCGCAGCAGATCAGGACATTGCCGTCCGCCGGCGGATCGAGCGGATCCGGCGCATAGTCGACCGTCCCTGCGATCAATCCGCTCTCGCAATTGTGGCAGACGCCGGTCCGGCACGACCAGCGCACGGGAACGTCGCAGGCTTCGGCCAATTCCAGCAGGCTGGCATAGGCCGGTCCCCAGCGGACATTGAGGCCGCTGCGGGCGAACGAAACCATCGGGCCGGGGCCAGGAGCGCCGACCGGCGGGTGCGCTCGCTTCTGCGGAGAGGATGCTATGCCGGGCGTCAAGGATGGTCCGGCGCCGAACAATTCGGTGTGGATGCGATCCGGTGCGATGCCCAACGTGGTGAGGCCAGCTTTCAGATCGCTCATGAAAGCTGTCGGTCCGCACAGATAGAAATCGCCGTCACGCGGCACGCTCAGGCTCTGGAGCAGGCGTGCGTCGAGATGTCCGGCTGTATCGAACGCGACATTGAGACGATCGCCCGGGTCAGGCGCGCTGTAGCAGACGTGGCTATGGTGACGAGAGAGCCCACCTAGCAATTCGCGCGCCTCGGCGGCGAACGCATGTTCGCGGCCGTTGCGGGTGCCGTGCAGCCACCACACGTCCCGCGTCGTCGCTTCAGCGGCGAGGGCGTGGAGCATCGCGAGCACCGGGGTGACGCCGATACCGGCGCTCAGCAGGACGACGGGCCCGGTGCCCGGTCGTAGCGTGAAACTGCCGCGTGGCGCACCGAGCTGCACGGCAGCGCCGTCCACCAGCTCGTCGGCGATGTAACGGCTGGCGGCGCCGTGAACTTCGCGCTTGATGCTGATGCGATAGGACGCGGCATCGGAGCCGCTCGACAGCGAATAGCTGCGCGTCATCGGCTGCGCACGGGAAGGCTCGAGCCTGATGACGACGAACTGACCGGGCAGGGCGGCCGCCACGGGATGTCCGTCGACGGGTTCGAGGATCAGCGACGTCACGTTGTCGCTTTCGGCGATCTTGCGCGCCACGCGAAAGGAACGGAATCCGCGCCAGGCCGGAGGAGCGCTCGCCGCCGGCCCAAGCCCGGCGTTTCCCGCGGTCTTGTTTTCCTTCTGCTGCTCGAGCAGCGCCTCGAATGAACGGTGCCAGCCGCGGCTCAGCGCGGGAATCCGCAGCGCGCGCTCGAGGCGTTCGTGCGGATGCGGCGGCAGGTAAAGCAACGCATTGATCTCGGACACGCTCATGCGCTCGGGTCCCACGGCGATCTGCGTGATCTCGTCACCGGCCTCGACGTCGCCTTCCTCGATCACACGAAAATAGAATCCCGGCCGCCCGTGCCTGACGAGCAGCGCGGCCATGTCCGGCTCCTCCATGCGAATACCGAGCCGGTAGCAGGTGACGCGCGGCTGGGTCACTTCGAACACCGCGGAGCCGATCCTGTAGCGGTCTCCGATGCACACGTTGGTGTCGGCGAGGCCCTCGACCGTAAAGTTCTCGCCGAACTGGCCATGAACGAGGTTCGATCGACCCAGATGCTCCTGCCAGTACCGATAGGATTCCTCCTGATAGACGAATACGGCACGATGTTCGCCGCCATGACCGGCCGTATCGCCCTGGCCGTCGCCATCGATGTTGAGCCGGCGCACCCTGCGCGGGCCTGCGACCTGCGCCTTCCAGATGCCGGTGTGGACGGTCCGACCCTGCCAGGCAACGTCGCGCGGCAGGCCGACATTGACCGAAAGCAGATTTGCCATTGCGTGTTCCCGATCTGACTGCGCGGTTCTGCCGTCATCCTTGCATTCGGATGGGGTTTTTGGCTCGTTAGTCGTTGTTAGACGTTGCGAGCAAGCCTTGCCACCGGCGGCCTTGAGGCCAATCTCAGATGGCATAACGAGAACACAGTCAAACGGGAGATCACGATGGATGATCAGGGTAAGCTGGCCGCGCTCCAGCGCCATTGGGACGCTTCGGACGCGAACGATTTCGAGGCCGAGCACGACATCTACCGCGAGGACGCGGTGCTCGACTATCCGCAATCCGGCGAGCGGATCCGCGGTCGCAGCAACATCCAGCAGAGCCGGTTCGTACAACCGAACAAGAAGCGCTTCACGGTTCGGCGCATCGTCGGCGGTAACGATCTCTGGGTAAGCGAATTCGTGCTGACCTATGACGGCGTGCCGTCCTACGTCGTGAGCATCATGGAATTCCGCGACGGCCTCGTGGCGCACGAGACGCAGTATTTCGGCGACGGGTTCGAGCCGTCGCCCTCGCGGGCGCATCTTGTCGAGCGGGTGGGGTAACACGGGCTCGGTCGCAACACGGAACCCGATGCGGCGGCTGGTCGCAGCCGCGTCGCCTTGATTCCGACAGCCCCATCTTTATGTGTGAAAGGAACAAGAATCCGGGCCCCTCTGGCGAGGACGTCGACACTGTCGGCAAAACCTCGTGATGTCGGATGACCTGTCCCGCGCGAATGCGATGGATCGGCCGATCGTCGGGCCTTCTTGAGAGCCTCTCCGACCCAATCGTCCCCATCGCAGCCCCGTGCGGTCATTTCGCAAGATAAGGGAGCAACGATGTCTGACGCCAAGCATTCAAATCCGATCGAAATCGAGATCACGGAGCCGTCCAGCCTGAACGAGCAGGCTGCGGTGGCGCTGGTGATTGTCGGCGCGCTGGTTGCGGTTGCCGACCGCCAAGTTTCGCCGGTCGAACGCGACGAGGTCGTCCGTTTCATCCGGGATCGCAAGCTGGCACCGCACATATCCGAGAACCGGCTCTACGCCATGTTCGACGAGCTTGCCGAACGGCTCGAGGAACCGGATTTCGCCAATGTGGTGATCGAGAATTTGCGTCCGGTTTCGGACCTGCCGCTGTCGGCTCATTTGATGGAGCTGTCGGAGCGCGTCGCGGCCGCGGACGAGGACGTGCATCCCCACGAAGTGCAGGCGATCAAGCTGTTGCGCCTGCTGACGCTGGTGCTGCCCCGCGCAAAGCAGGTGGCGCCGGGCGCCGTGCGCGCCGAACAGCGCATCGCCGCCGAGGAGTAAGCATGAGCGCAGTTTCGGACGAGGATAAGACAGGGACTGCGGGCGCTACCGGCCAGATGGCTGGCGGCGACCCGCGCCTCGACAAGCTTGTCCATCGCCTGCCGCCGCGCATGGGCGAAACCGTCGCCTATCTGCTCAAGCCGTCCAGCCGCTGGGTGAGAATCCCTTCGGGCGCGCTGCTGATTGTCGGCGGCGTGCTCTCGTTCCTGCCGGTGCTCGGCGTCTGGATGCTGCCGCTCGGCCTCGCTTTGCTCGCGGAAGACGTGCCCGCGCTGCGATCCTCGCGCAGCAAGGTTTTGGATTGGGTCGAGCGGAAGAAGCCGCAATGGCTCGATCCTGCCGCACCGAAAAATGACCAATCATGACTGAATTCATCACCACCGAAGCGTTGACCGCGCTGCTTCAGGTCGTCTTGATCGACCTCGTGCTCGCCGGCGACAACGCCGTCGTCATCGGCCTTGCCGCAGCCGGCCTGCCGGCCGAGCAGCGCCGGCGCGCCATCGTCGTCGGCATCATCGCCGCGACCGCCCTGCGCATCGTCTTTGCCGGCGTCGCGACCCAGCTTCTGCAAGTGATCGGGCTGTTGCTCGCCGGCGGCGTGCTGCTGCTCTGGGTGTGCTGGAAGATGTGGCGGGAGCTACGCGAGCAGTCCGCGCATGCGAACGAGCTCGCGTTCAGCCATGGTGGCAGCGGCGCTGCTCCTGCCTCCCGAAAGACCTTCAGGCAGGCGGCCGTGCAGATCGTCGCCGCCGACGTCTCGATGTCGCTCGACAACGTGCTCGCGGTCGCGGGCGCCGCGCGCGAGCATCCCTACATCCTCGCCTTCGGCCTGTTATTGTCGGTCGCGCTGATGGGTGTCGCCGCCGATTTGCTCGGCCGCGTGCTCCAGAAGCAGCGCTGGATCGGCTATGTCGGCCTCGCCATCATCGTTTACGTCGCCTTCGAGATGATCTATCGCGGCTCGCTCGAGCTCGCGCCTGTGATCGCGAGTCTCTGAGGCAACGCGTCTGTCTATCATCCGGAGTGATCAATGACGTCCGAACCCAAAGCACCTTCGGCGGTTTCCGTGCCGGCGCCGCAAATCGGCCCGTTTGCCCAACTCATCTTTGGCTCGCGCTGGCTGCAGGTCCCGCTTTATGTCGGCCTGATCGTCGCGCAGGCCGTCTATGTGCTGCTGTTCCTGAAGGAGCTCTGGCACCTGGTCGTGCACTCGTTCGACGCCAGCGAGCAGCAGATCATGCTGGTCGTGCTCGGGCTGATCGATGTCGTGATGATCTCGAACCTGCTGGTGATGGTGATCGTCGGCGGTTACGAGACCTTCGTCTCGCGCCTGAACCTCAGCGGTCATCCGGACGAGCCGGAATGGCTCAGCCACGTCAATGCCAGCGTGCTCAAGATCAAGCTTGCGATGGCAATCATCGGCATCTCCTCGATCTCGCTGCTCAGGACTTTCATCGAGGCGGGCAATCTCGGCACGACGCGGAGCAATTTCACCGAAAGCGGCGTGATGTGGCAGGTGCTCATCCACCTGACCTTCATCATTTCCGCAATCGGCATCGCCTGGGTCGACCGCCTCAGCGATAGCGGCCAGCGCAAGGGAGCTGGTCACGGCTGAGTGTGACAGACGGCCGCTCAAAGACCGAAGGCTGCGCTCAGGAACGTCGGCTCCGCGCCAGCGTCTCGGAGGGTGCCTCGCCGAACGCCAATCTGTAGCCGCGCGAGAACTCACCAAGATGCCAGAAGCCGTTGCCGAGCGCTGCGGCCTTGACGCTCATGCCGCCGCCTCCGACCATGAGCTGGATGCGGGCGGACCACAGCCGCTTGAGGCGCAGATAGTGGTGCAGGCTCACGCCGTGCACCGCATGTGCGGCGGTCTGCAGCGTACGCACCGATACGCCGAGCGCAGAGGCGAGGTCGTCACTGTAGAGTGCCTTGCTGCCGGACCACATGACCATTTCGTCGAGGCGCGCGATCAGCTTGCGGTGCTTGGCGAACGATCCGCGTCGCGCGGTCAGCCCGCCGGCCGGCGCCATGGCATCGTCGAGACAGGCGAGCAGCGTCTCCTGGATGGGTCGGTTGAGCGCCTCGAATTGCCGGGGATCGTTGCACGCCGAGGCGAGTGAGAACATCTCCAGGATAGCGGCACGTAGGCGCGCCATCGGATGGTCCTGCGCGCGAACATATGCGAGGCCGGTGTCGAAATCCGTCCAGCCGCGATGGCGCATGTCCGAGTTGAAGCGCAGCATCAGGTAAGTGTTGGGATGATGCTCGATCGCGTCGACGGGGGTTTTGCCGCGCATGATCGCAATCGTTGAATTGTCGACCTCGCGGCCGTTGGAGGTGGAGTGAAACGTGAGGGGGACGACGAGGCCGACACCATTGTCCGTGCCGATCTCGGCCTCAAATCGCCGTGCAAAGGAGCGCTGGAGCACGAACAACCCATCCTGGAGCGGCAGGATGGCGCGAGACAGCGAGAATTCGCGCGGGCGGAGCGGCGTGCTGATGCCGAGGCCGAGCACCTCGTTGGCGCGAAACTCGGCGAAATCCGAGAAGCGCTCGATGCCGAGGATTCGCGAAGGCTTCAGCCGAGCTAGCGGCATTTCGGGATCCTGGCGCGAGGGATGAGCCGCAAAATACAAACGGTATCAGATGGTCGACCGTCGGCCCTATCCCGGGAAACTACTGCGACGCTTCATCACGCAACCTGCGGATAGGCCGCGTTTTCCCGCCGCTCGCGCTCGCCCAGCTCGCGCACCAGCTCCTGGAGGAAGGATTCCGTGTGGGCGGGCAGGGTGCGCTCGGCGCGAACGTAGATGCCGAGATCTGACCACACCGGACTGCCGGCATTGTCGAGTGGCAGGAAGACGAGCCGGCTGTCGCGCGACAGCCTGTCGATGCCGAGCTGGGTCTGGAAGGCGACGCCGACGCCGCGCGCGGCGAGCTCGCGCATCAGGTCGATCGAGTTGGCCTGGATGGCAGGCTCCGGCGTCTCGGACAGCTGCGCGATCAGCGGCTGGAGCAGATGATAGATCGACAGCTCCGGCAGCGCGTGGATGACGGGAAAGGCGAGACATTGGGTTAGGGTGACCGTCTTGCGGCGCGCCAGTGGATGCTCGCGCGCGACGACGGCGCCGAGGCGAAACCGTTTCAAGGCGACCTGGCGCAGGTCCGGCGGATGGCGCAGCGCCATGGCGATGCCGATGTCGGCCTCGCCGCGGCTCAGGGCCTCCAGCACATCCGACGATCCCTTCACCTCGGTGGTGAAGCTGACGCGCCGGGCGCGGCCGCGATGTGAGGCGATCAGGTCCGGCAGCACCGATTCCGTGAGCGACTCGATGCAGGCAATGCTGACGGTGCCGTGCCAGGTCCCCGACAGGGACGCGACGTCCGAGCGGAAGCGGTCGAGGTCCTGGAGCACGTTCATGACGTGCCGGGCCAACATCTCGCCGACCGTCGTCAGCGTCAGGCCGCGCGCATTGCGCTCGAACAACGGTGACCCAACCTCCTGTTCGAGCTTGAGAATCTGGCGGCTTACGGCCGACGAGGCAACGTTCAGCAGGCGCGCCGCGGCCCGAATCGAACCGGTGCGGCGGACGGCGTGGAAGTACTGGATGGCCGGTGAGTGAAAGCGCATGGGATCCCCGGCCCACTATAGCTGTTGCCGAAACGGCATCAATATGTACGAAATTCTGTGCTTTTCGAGCACGCTCCTCCCACCTAGGTTCGCGCCCGGCTTGGCCGGTCCCGCCGGACCGTCATGCCATGCGCAACGAGGCGCCAGGGGATCCGGGGTGGACGAGAACATTGTTTGCGAGGTCGCGCCGGATACGCGTCT
This sequence comes from Bradyrhizobium sp. MI1.10, assembly GCF_055811035.1. Classification (NCBI taxonomy): domain Bacteria; kingdom Pseudomonadati; phylum Pseudomonadota; class Alphaproteobacteria; order Hyphomicrobiales; family Nitrobacteraceae; genus Bradyrhizobium; species Bradyrhizobium sp. MI1.10. The sequence continues at coordinate 138,173 of NZ_JBVVPN010000004.1, read as the reverse complement.
GGTCGATCGCCGTCGCGCGGCGGCCTATGTCGGCGTCACCGCCGGACGCTTCGAGCAGCTGGTGCGCGACAGCGTCATGCCACCGCCGGTCATGGTGGACAACAAGCGGCGCTGGCCGCTCGCGTTGCTCGACGTCGCGAAGGACGCGGTTGTCAGCAGCAGCATGCCGTGCCTGCCGCAGGTGACGGTCGAGATTGCGCAGGACGCGCGTCCCTGCGAACGGGCCCCGGCACCGGCCTTGCACGAACTGCCGGACCAAAACTGGTTCGAGCAGCGCGCGCGGTTCGTTCAGCGCGTGCGCCGGTCGCTGCTGTCGGGCAACGAGATCCGTCTCTTGCGCGAGTTCAAGCTGCTCAGGCAGAACCAGATCAGCATGTTCGGCTATTACGGCAGCTTCGAAGCCCTGATGGTGCGCGGCTACATCGTCGAGCTCGCGCGCAAACCACCGTCGAGCCGTCCGCTGGTGACGTACCGGCTGACCGCGCAGGGCGAGCGGGTCCTGTCGGCGCTGAAGGACGAGCCGGCGATCTGACCGGCGCGGATAAGGCGACGGCATCCTTCGGCATTATCGCACGGCGTGCATCTCCAGAAACGCCTTCACACCGGTGACGGTGCCCGTGTCCGACGGCACATAGCCGGGTAGCGTAGCGACAGCCGCGCGAAAATTGGCGCTGCGGATGATCTCCAGGATGCGCTGCATCGGCCCGGTGTCCAGGAACGCGCGCTTGCAGACGAAGAAATAATCCTCGGTCAGGAGCCGGATGAAATCGAGGCCGAAATGCCGGGCGGCGGCCTCGACGCCGAAACTCGCATCGGCCATGCCGCTCGCGACATAGGCTGCGACCGCGGCGTGGGTGAACTCGATCTGCTGCGCGCCGTTGATACGGCTCTCGTCAATTCCGCTTGCCGCGAGCAGTTGGTCGAACAGGAGCCGCGTGCCGGAATCGTGGTCGCGATTGACGAAGCGGACTTTTGGTCCGGTGAGATCGTCGAGCGAAGCGATGCGCAGCGGATTGCCGCGCGCGACCATCAATCCCATTTCGCGTGTGACGAAGCTGACGATGCGATCCTCGCGTGGATCGAGCCATTCGCGCGCAGCCTTGATGCCCTGGGCGCGCAGCGCGCCGTGCGGCAGATGCAGGCCCGAGAGATCGCAGGCGCCCTGCGCCAGCGAGACCAGCGAATGCTGGTTGCTGACATAGCGCAGATCGACGCCGATGCCCGGCTCGCGGTCGAGGAATTCGCGCAGTTTTGCCACCGCAAAGCCGTGGCTGGCATGCACGCGGATCACCGACGGGCGCTGCTCGAGGAACGGCTTGATCTCGCTCGCCAATTCCTGCGCGAGGTTTTCAAGCTGAGGTCCGAGCCGGGCCTGCATGCGCTCGCCCGCCCACACCAGCCGCTCGCCGAACGGTGTGAGCTTTGAGCCCTTGCCGCGCTGGGTCTCGACCAGCGGCGTGCCGAAGAACTCCGACCATTGCTCGATCAGATTCCAGACATGGCGATAGGAGAGGTGGGCGTCCTTGGCCGCGCTGGTGATCTTCCCGGTCCTCCGGATTTCGTTGAGGACGCCGAGCATGATGATGGCTGTGCGCGGATTGCCCTCGCGGCGAAACCGCCATACGGCCTCGATCTCGATCTGAAGCATTGGTCCTCTTTATGAACTGGACTTCATATCAGGAGCGTCCATTTGCAAACCATATCATATTTACTCCGCTCTACAGACATCTAGTCTGGCATACCAGAACTGGAGGAAATATGATGTCTGTTGCATATGACTTTGCACATTCGCCGGCCACCGAGTTCATGTCCCGCCCACAGCATCTGCTGATCGACGGCCGCCGCGTCCCCGCAAGCTCCGGTCGCACCTTCAAGTCGCTCAATCCGGCCACCGGGCAGGTCATCGCCGTCGTCGCCGAAGGCAACGAGGCCGATGTCGAGCATGCGGTCGCCGCCGCGCGCCGGGCTTTCGAAGGCTCCTGGCGCACGATGCGGGCGTCCGAACGCGGCCAGATACTGCTGCGCTGGGCTGACCTGCTCAAGGCCCACGCCGAGGAGATCATCGAACTCGAATCGATCGACGCCGGCAAGCCGATCTCCGCGACATCGCGGCAGGATTTTCCGGCCGCCGTCGACACGCTGATCTACTACGCCGGTTGGGCCGACAAGATCAGCGGCGACGTCGTGCCCGTGCGCGATGATGCCCTGACCTACACCGTGCGCGAGCCGGTCGGCGTGGTCGCGGCGATCGTGCCCTGGAATTTCCCGCTGATGATCGGGATGTGGAAGCTTGCGCCGGCGCTGGCCTGCGGCTGCACCATCGTGATGAAGCCGGCCGAGCTGACCTCGTTGTCGGCGCTACGCATCGCCGAGCTCGCGCTTGAAGCCGGCCTGCCGGCGGGCGTCTTCAACGTCGTCACTGGCCCCGGCCGCGTCGTCGGCGACGCGCTGGTCAATCACCCCGACGTCGACAAGGTCACCTTCACCGGCTCTCCCGGTGTCGGGCGGGGAATCATGAAGGGCGCCGCAAGCAACTTCAAGCGCGTCTCGCTCGAGCTGGGCGGCAAGTCGGCCAACGTCATTTTCGACGATGCGGATCTCGAATCCGCATCGAAAGCTGCGGCTTCCGGCATCTTCTTCAATGCAGGCCAGGTCTGCTCGGCAGGCTCCCGCGTGCTGGTGCAGGAGAAGGCCCATGACGAGGTCGTCGAGCGACTGGCAGCGCGCGCAAAGTCGCTCAGGATCGGCGACCCGCTCGACCGCAAGACGACGCTCGGCCCCGTCATATCCGAGAAGCAGATGAAATCGGTCCTCGATTATGTTGATATCGGCCGGAATGAGGGCGCGACCCTCGTCACCGGTGGCGAGAAGGTAGGCGATCGCGGCTACTTCATCAGCCCCGCGGTGTTCGCGAATGTCGCGCATGAGATGCGGATCTCGCAGGAAGAGATCTTTGGCCCCGTCGTCAGCGTCATCAAGTTCAAGGACGAGGCCGACGCTTTGCGGATTGCCAACGGCACGGCTTACAGCCTCGCCGCCGGCGTCTGGAGCCGCGACATCGGCAAGCTGCAGCGCTTCGCCAAGCGGGCGCGCGCGGGCACGGTCTGGATGAACACCTATGGCTACACCGACGTGCGCCTGCCCTGGGGCGGCGAGCGCGACTCCGGCCTCGGCCGCGAGCACGGCACCGCCGCGCTCGACAATTTCACCGAGCCCAAGGCTGTCTGGATGAATCTGGCCGTTTGAAACCTCCCGAGCGGCCAAGCCTTGAGCCCGCCTGATCACCCGGTCCGGCGGGCTCTTTTTTCGAGATCGGTAAAATTGTCTGCATTCCGCTCAGCGGCGGCAAACCCTGCGGACAAGAACTATACGGCCATAAACCCCGGCTTTGGAACCGGCGTGCATCCTGCCTGCAACAGGGTGGGGCATCAGCAATGTCAGTTCTCAGGGAGGTCGTCGTCGCGGTCGCGGGAGTCTACGCACTTCTGTTCGCGTGCGACGCAATGTTCGGGATCGGCGAGGCGCGCTTCGACGATGCTTATTACAGCGCCAGCTTCTACGCGCCGCGGCCAAAGGAGTTTCGTTTCGCCGGCGATACGCCGCCGGCCGTCCGCGTCAGCGACGCCTTTGCGCAATTCGCGCCCGGCGAAGCCAAGCCGAACAAGCGCTATTCGTCGCTGACGACAATCATTCGCTAGGACGCATACTCGTCGTTCCGACTGCAACCGCGGCGGTTCGCGCCCAGGCCGGCGGCTTGCCGCTTGCGTCGGACCCCGCGCTACATCACCGACACGACGGGCCGTGAATGGAAATCGGTCAACTGCCTCTTCAATCCTCCCAACCGGCTTTACGAAGGCCGTCCAACATGAGGGCGTGATCTTCTGGCCGAAACCACGGTGGCCGTTGACGGACCTGAAACTCGAAGGATGCTGATGAAATTGCGATTGCTTTCTGCAGCGCATCGTCGGCTTCAGCGGTTCGACCGAGTTGGCCGAGAGCTGCGGCAAGCCAGCGGTAGGGGGAGGGAAAATCGGGAAATGTTCGGATCGCGCGCTCCGCCGCCTCGACTGTGGCCGTGTAGTCCCGGCAAAAATAGTGAGCCAACGCGACCTGGTTCAAGCGATTCACCAGCGATGGGTCACGAGGGTCCAGCCGAATGCACGTCTCGAGGGCGACGAGGCCCTCTTTGGGACAGCCAGAATACGCGAGAATGACGCCCAGCGCTCCGTGAGCCGGTGCGAGATTCGGGCAGAGTGCCAGCGCACGCTCGGCCTGCGCACGTGCTCCGCCGTGATCGCCCCGAGCGTTGAGCGCCAGCCCCAGGCGTGAGTGGGCGTCTGCGTTGCCGCGATCCAGAGCGACCGCGCGTCGCGCCAATTCTTCTTCTTCGACTTGTGTTCCTTTCGACCGACTGAGCACGGTGGAGAGCCCGATATATCCGGGCGCGAACATCGGATCGAGATCGATGGCCCGCTGAAAGAATTCTCCGGCAAGCGCATCATCCTCGGTACTCGCTTTGCCGAGATGCCACATTCCACGCTGGTAGGCGCCCCAGGCATCAAGACTTGCGGGTGGCTTGCGCATTGCCCGCTGTTGCTCGGCGCCGGCAATGACCGGCGCGATTGCGATCGTCGTGGACTGCGCGATGTCATCCTGTACGGAGAAGATGTCCGCTATATCGCGGTCGTAGCGTTCCGCCCAGACATGATTGCCTGTCTCTGCTTCGACAAGCTGCGCGGTGACTCGGACGCGGTTGCCGGATTTTCGCAGCCCGCCCTCAAGCACATAGCGAACGCCCAGTTCGCGGCCGACTTGTTTCACGTCTACCGCGCGTCCCTTGAAGGAAAACGACGAATTGCGGGCGATGACGAAGAGTGAAGAATATCGCGACAATGCCGTGATGACGTCCTCCGCGATTCCGTCGGCGAAGAACTCCTGGTCCAGATCGGGACTCATGTTCTGGAACGGCAGAACCGCGATGGATGGCTTGTCCGGGAGCGCCAGCGGTCGCGCAATTTCAGGCGCTTGTGCTGGCTTTGATGCTGCAGAGGAATTCGCATCGACAAGGAGGCGCCATGCATGCATCGGTTCGGCGATATTCTTGAGTGCTTGCAGGCCCATATCATCGTAGGCGACGTCTATCTTGCCCCGAATCTGCCGACGAGCATCGTCGGAGATACAGATGCCGCCGGGGTCGGCTATTCCTTCAAGGCGCGCGGCAATGTTGACGCCATCGCCGAAGATGTCGTTGTCATCGATGATGATATCGCCGATGTGGATGCCGATCCGGAAATCGATCCTCATTGCCGGGGAGACGTCGGCGTTCTGCGCCGCCATTCCGCGCTGGACTTCGACCGCACTGCGCGCGGCGTCGACCGCACTCGCAAACTCGACCAGCATGCCGTCGCCGGTGGTCTTGACGATGCGGCCGCGATGCGCAGCGATCGTGGGGTCGACAACGATCCTTCGAGCCGCCTTCAGCCGGGCCAGCGTGCCTTCCTCGTCGGCGCCCATGAGACGGCTGTAACCGGCGACATCGGCAGCCAATACCGCTACAAGTCGTCGTTCCACGCGCTCGCCGGTCAAAATTGCCTCTAACAAAATGGCCTCTAAAATAAGATATTTGGCCCTGCGCATCAAAGCACGCAGAGCTGCTTTCGGCTAGCACCGACGTTCGTCCGGGGTCACAAGACGGAATGCCGGATCATCGTGCTCAGGTCTGCTTCACTCAGGGAAGGAGCATGTGTCGGTCCACGCCTTTCATGCTGTATTCTCATTCCCCCTGGATCCATTCCGCGACGCCACGCCACAGCGTGTCGCGATGGTCGGGGCGGAAGAAGCCGAAATGGCCGATCGCCTTGGCGCCCACGTCGGACGGCTTCACGTTGACCACCTCCGGCTTGATCGCGGTGAATCCGCTCGCAAGCAACTCGACCGCGGGCTGCGTTGCCCAGGGATCGTCGGAGAAGCAGAGTGTGCGCAGCTCGCCCTTGAACTTGGCGAAATTCTCCAGCGCCGGCAGCTTTGAATCGAAGAGATAACGGGGGCTCGAAACCCACTCGGCCCATTGCAGGAAGACGCCCTTGGGTAAATCCTCACCGATGCCGGCCCAGCCCGGCGCGTAACCGAGCGCGTGGACGAGCGGCACACCGACAAGATTCATGAAAGCGAAGACGCGGTATTTTTCCGGCGATGTCATCAGCCGCCAGGTCGCCGCCTGCGAGGCCACGAACGCGGCGCGCGAGATGTCCGCGTTGTTGGCGATCAGCCCGAGCGCCTGGCCGCCAAAGGAGTGACCGACATAGGCTAAGGGCACGGTGTTGTAGCGCTCCCGCATCCAGTGCACTGCGGCGGTGACGTCGAGCGCGGCCCAGTCCGACATCGAGGCCTTGAAGCCGACCAGCGATTTCGGCTGGTTGTAGCCGACCATCGCCGGCAGCCGGGAGTCGCCGATGCCGCGATAGTCGTAGGTCAGGACCGCGCAGCCGCGATGGGCGAGATAGGAGGCAAAGCCGCGATAGATTTTTCGCGGGACGGCAGTCGCCGAATTCACCAGCACGGCATGGCGTTTGGTGCCGCGCGGCAGAAATAGCGTGCCGGCCAGCGCATACCCGTCGGTCGCCGGGAAGCTGATCTCGTCGATGAAAACGTCGTCCAGTGCCACGCCCATGGGCAGAAGGTATCCTGCCGGTTTCCTCGCCGTTTCCCAGCAAATGCGAATTTGGCTTTCCCCGCAAGGCTTTGCAGTGCCAATTGGATTTACAACTGGCGGCCGGTGGCCAGCCTGTGTATAAGGCGACCCTCGCAACCTACAGATCAGGTTGTGCTTTTTGCTTCACGGAGAGATTGCGATGTCCGAGCGGTGGACGCCCGAATCCTGGCGCAGCAAGCCGGTGCTACAGGTGCCCGATTATCCCGACGCCAAGGCCCTGGCCGACGTCGAGGCGCAGCTTGCGACCTTTCCGCCGCTGGTATTCGCGGGCGAGGCGCGCAATCTGAAGAAGGCCTTAGCGCGGGTCGCGGCCGGTGAGGCCTTCCTGCTGCAGGGCGGCGACTGCGCCGAGAGCTTTGCCGAGCACGGTGCCAACAACATCCGCGACTTCTTTCGTGTGCTGCTCCAGATGGCGGTGGTGCTGACCTATGCCGGCGCCGTCCCGGTGGTGAAGGTCGGGCGCGTCGCCGGCCAGTTCGCAAAACCGCGCTCCTCGCCGATGGAGAAGATCGACGATGTCGAGCTGCCGAGCTATCGCGGCGACATCGTCAACGACATCGCCTTCACCAAGCAAGCGCGCATCCCTGATCCGCAGCGCCAGCTGATGGCCTATCGCCAGTCGGCCGCGACGCTGAACCTGTTGCGCGCGTTCGCGACCGGCGGCTACGCCAATCTCGGCAGCGTGCATCAGTGGATGCTCGGCTTCCTCAAGGACTCGCCGCAGTCCCGCCGCTACAAGGAATTGGCCGACCGCATCTCCGATGCGCTCAACTTCATGCGCGCCTGCGGCCTCGATCTCGAGGCCCACCCCGAGCTGCGCGCCACCGATTTCTACACCAGCCACGAGGCCCTGCTGCTCGGCTACGAGCAGGCCATGACCCGCGTCGATTCCACTACCGGCGACTGGTACGCGACCTCGGGTCACATGATCTGGATCGGCGACCGCACCCGCCAACTCGACCACGGCCATATCGAATATTTCCGCGGCATCAAGAATCCGATCGGGCTCAAATGCGGCCCGTCGCTCAAGCCCGACGAACTGCTGAAGCTGATCGACGTGCTCAATCCCGACAACGAACCGGGCCGGCTGACCCTGATCGGCCGCTTCGGCTCCGACAAGATCGGCGAGCACCTCCCGAACATGATCCGCGCCGTGAAGCGCGAGGGCAAAGTGGTGGTCTGGTCGTGCGATCCCATGCACGGCAACACCATCACATCGACGTCAGGTTACAAGACGCGGCCCTTCGACCGCATCCTGTCCGAGGTGAAGTCGTTCTTCGCGATCCACGCGGCGGAAGGCACCCATGCCGGCGGCGTGCATCTGGAGATGACCGGCCAGGACGTCACCGAGTGCCTCGGCGGCGCCCGTGCGATCACTGACGAGGATCTCAACGACCGCTACCACACGGTCTGCGATCCCCGGCTTAACGCCGAGCAATCCATCGACATGGCTTTCCTGGTCGCAGAACTGCTCAAGCAGGAACGCGCTGGCAAGGTCAGGCCGATCCCGGTCGCAGCGGGGCTCTAAGACCTTGCTGCGGATCTGGAAGGCCACGATCAATTCCCGTAACGGTCTGGCCTTTGCGTTCCGCTCGGAGCAGGCGGTCCGCGAGGAAATCGTTGCGCTCCTCTTGTCGCTGCCGCTCGCGTGGTTCGTCGGCGCGACTGCGATGCGCGCGGTCGAGCTGATCTGCGCGGTCGCGTTCGTGCTGGTGGTCGAGCTGCTCAATACTGCGATCGAGAAGCTTGCCGACCGGCTGACCATGGATCACGACAAGCAGATCGGACGGGTCAAGGACATGGGTTCGGCCGCGGTCGGTCTTGCGCTCCTGATGGCCGGCGCATTCTGGATCATCGCCATCATCGAGCGATTGGGATTCCTCTAAAGCGCTAATCGCGCTTTAGGTTGTTGTTTTGAGCATGATCTTTTCGGAAAACCGCTTCACACTTTTCCGGATCATGCTCTGATCGGAGCGCGGTGGCCATGACCGAACGTCTCAATGCATTCGCGGTCACGCTCGCCCAGCTCAATCCCACCATGGGCGACATCGACGGAAATGCCGCCAAAGCGCGCGCGGCGCGCGTGCAGGCAGCCGCCGACGGCGCCGATCTCCTGCTGTTTCCGGAATTGTTCATCGCCGGTTACCCGCCGGAAGATCTGGTGCAGAAGCCTTCGTTTCAGGCCGCCTGCCGCGCTGCGATCGAAGCGCTGGCGCGCGAGACCGCCGATGGCGGGCCGGCGATGCTGATCGGCACGCCGTGGGTCGAGGAGGGCAGGCTCTACAATGCCTGTGCGCTGCTCGACGGCGGCCGTATCGCTGGCTTGCGCTTCAAATGCAATCTGCCGAACTACGGCGTGTTCGACGAGAAGCGGCTGTTTTCGCGCGGTCCCGCGGCCGGCCCCGTCACCGTGCGCGGCGTGCGCATCGGTGTGCCGATCTGCGAGGACATCTGGCTGGAGGAGTCCGAGAACTACGAGAACGTGGTCGAGACGCTGGCCGAGACCGGCGCGGAGATCATCCTTGTGCCGAACGGCTCGCCTTATGCCCGCGACAAGGCCGACGTGCGCTTGTCGGTCGCGGTCGCGCGCGTCACCGAGAGCGGTCTGCCGCTGGTCTATCTCAACCAGGTTTGCGGCCAGGACGAGCTGGTGTTCGACGGTGCTTCCTTCGCGCTCAACGGCGACCTTTCGCTCGCGGCGCAATTGCCGGCGTTCGCGGAGAGCATCACCACACTGCACTTCACGAGAAGCGGCGACGATTGGCGCTGCACCGGTCCGATCGCCGCGCAGCCCGAGGGCGACCACGCCGACTACGCGGCTTGCGTGCTGGGCTTACGCGACTACGTCGCCAAGAATGGCTTTCCCGGTGTGCTACTCGGCATTTCCGGCGGTATCGACTCTGCCCTCTGCGCGGCGATCGCGGTCGATGCACTCGGTGCCGATCAGGTGCACGGCGTGATGCTGCCTTATCGCTACACCGCGGCACACTCGATCGCGGACGCCGGCGAGCTCGCCGGCCATCTCGGCATCCGCTACGAGGTGCTGCCGATCGCGGAGGCGGTGACCGGGTTCGAGACCATCCTGTCCGGCGTCTTCAAGAATCTGCCGCCCGATGTTACCGAGGAGAATCTCCAGGCCCGGACCCGTGGCACGCTGCTGATGGCGATCTCCAACAAGACCGGCCTGATGGTGGTGACCACCGGCAACAAGTCGGAGATGTCGGTCGGCTACGCCACGCTCTACGGCGACATGAATGGCGGCTTCAATCCGATCAAGGACATCTACAAGACGAAGGTGTTTCGGTTGGCAAGCTTGCGCAATTCGTGGAAGCCCGAGGGGGCGCTGGGGCCGGACGGCGAGGTGATCCCGCCCGACATCATCACGCGGCCGCCGACGGCGGAGTTGCGCGAGAACCAGACCGACCAGGATTCGTTGCCAGCCTACGACGTGCTCGATGCCATCCTGGAGCGTCTGATCGAGCGCGAAGAGCCGCTCGACACAATCATCGCCGCCGGCTTTGACCGCGAGACGGTCACCCGCATCGATCATCTCCTCAACGTCGCCGAATACAAGCGCCGCCAAGCCGCGCCCGGCGTCAAGGTCACAGCCAGGAATTTTGGCCGCGACCGCCGTTATCCCATCACCAACCGCTTTCGCGACAAAGGCGAGCAGCTCGCCGCCCCGGACGAGACGCTGGTGTCGCGTGGGAGCAAAGCCTCGATCGACGCGTTCGAGGGGTGAGGCTGGCCGAAGGTCGTGGGATGGACGGTGTCGTCACGTACGACGCTGTCATCATCCGCGAAGGCGGATGATCCAGTACGCCGCGGCGGATGTTGTCGAAACCCAACTGCCGCCGCGGAGTAATGCCCGCCTTCGCGGGCATGACAGTTGAATTTGTGGCCGCCTACTTCTGCTGTTGCGGCAGGAAGCTCGGGCCGACCGAACGGATCGGCTTGTTCTCGGACGAGGTCGCAGGGGTGCCGGTTTCCGCCGGCGGCGTTGCTGCCGGCGCGCCAGCCGTCGTCGGCGCTGGCGCCGCGCCCTTCTTGGCATTCGCAGGCGTGCCCTTGTTGAGCTGCCGCTGCTGCATCTTCTTGGCGCTCTCCTCGGTGACGATGATGTCACCCTGCTGCTCGGCCGATGCTTTGTCGTCTGCCGATTTGAGCGCGTCCGCCCAGGTCTGGCCCGCGGCCTTGCAGGAGCAGGACGGGTTGAACTCGCTGCGGAATTTGAACGCGGTCGGCAGCGCCGTATAGGGCTGGCCGCTGGTGGAGACCGCGGAGTTCATGTCCTCGCCGGGATTGCGATGGGTGTAGAGCACGGCTTCGGCGGCAGGGCACAGCGCCTTGCAGGTCTTCTCGTCGTCGGGGAAGCGCGCCGGCACGGTCGCAAACGAGACCGGGAAATACGCGCCGTCGCAGGTGCGCACGCACACGGTGCGATAGGTGCCTGATTGCGGGCCGAGATCGGACGGCGGCACACTTTGCGGATTGTTGGGGTTGTTGCCGCCGAACAGATTGCTCAGGAAGTTGCCGCCGCCTTGCGACTGCGCGGCGTTGGCATATTGCGGGCCGCAATTGTTCTGCGCCAGCGCTGCCAGCACCGAGCGGCGCTGGTTGTCGCGCTCGGGGCTGAAGCCGCCGGCGCCGCCGCGCAGGCGTTCGAGATTGCCGGTGATCTGGTCCAGATTGGCGCGCATCTGCTGGATCTGGGTGTTGACCGGACCGCATTGCGCGGACTGGCCGCTGAACAGCGAGAAGAAGCCGGAGGAATCGCAACCCATGCGCTTGGCCTGCATGGTGACGCGGTCGAGCTCGGCCTGCTGCTTGCTCTGCGATTCCTGATAGCGGCGGATCTGGTCTTCGCGCGCGGGATCACCGCCGTTGCCACGATCGAGACCGGCGAGCTGGCCTTCCAGGCGCGCGCACATCGGGTTGGGTCCGAGCCCGTTCTGGCCGGGCTGAGGCGGCGGTCCCGGCGGGCCGGCCTGTGCGGAGGCACCATTGGCGAGCACGACCGTGCTCAAGAGCACGGCGCAGGCAAGGATCGAGCGAGCACGGGAGAGAGACAAAAATTCAGGCATATCCGCCATTCTAGCGAGGTCACGGCCACGCGTGATGTGGGGGGCCGAAGCGCGCCCTCCCATAGCCGCTTCCTGCGGCATCGTCACGTCGTTTCAGAGGCCAGCGATTGGGCCTAAGGTACGCCAGTTCCGAGCGAATTCAGCGCTGGCAGGTGATTGCGACATATTCATCGCAATGGCCATGGGAGCAGTTTGCGCCGGATTTGGGGACAGAGCCGGTAATTTCGTCGGGATCGACCCGGCGATAGGCCGAAGCCTGGGCAAAATCGCGTGACTGGCAGTAGGTGCGGGCGACCTGCGCGCCGCATTTGTCGCTTTTAGCCAGGCACTGATCGACGCCGTAGCCATCCGCTTGGTTGGGGATGATGAAGACGCGGGTCTCGGCGAGAGCGCTGGAAACGACAAGGATGGAGGCGCAGGAAATGAGCGCGAGCAATGATCGCATGAAAACACCGGAGGGCAAAAAATAGGAACTGCCAGTTCCAGAATGGGCTCAAATGGTTAAGGATATGAACCATCTATGCGCGGCGGCTGCGCATTGCGGAGATAAAGCGGCATTTTCGCGGCTCTCTTGACGCGGGGCCGCCTCATAGCCCATATGTTCCGTCATGAACGGTCTCCTCGTCATTTGCGCCATTTGCCGCGAGATTACGAGCTAGCGATTCGCTGGCTGGAGCCGTCTTTTCTCAAAACCATTGAGAGCACTGGACGCCCGGCCAACAGCCGACGGGTATCCTTATGGAATTGCGCCTTTACGATACGCTGAGCCGGGAAAAGCGCACCTTCGTGCCGCTCGATGCCAAGGACGTCCGCATGTATGTCTGCGGACCGACGGTCTATGACTTCGCCCATATCGGCAACGCCCGGCCGGTGATCGTGTTCGACGTGCTGTTCCGGCTGCTGCGCCATCTCTACGGTGAGGCGCACGTCAAATATGTCCGCAACATCACCGACGTCGACGACAAGATCAACGACCGCGCCGCGCGGGATTTCCCTGGCCTGCCGCTGAACGAGGCGATCCGGAAAGTCACGGAGCAGACCGGCAAACAGTTTCACGCCGACGTCGACGCGCTCGGCGCGCTGCGGCCGAGCGTCGAGCCGCGCGCGACCGAGCATATCGGCGAGATGCGCGAGATCATCGAGCGGCTGGTTGCCGGCGGCTTTGCCTATGTTGCCGAGGATCACGTGCTGTTCTCGCCGCAGGCGATGAACGCGGCGAATGCCGGGCTGCCGCGCTATGGCGCGCTGTCCAACCGTTCGCTGGACGAGATGGTCGCCGGCGCCCGCGTCGATGTCGCGCCTTACAAGAAGGGCAACACCGACTTCGTGCTGTGGAAGCCGTCCAAGCCCGGCGAGCCGTCATGGCCATCACCGGCCGGCGTCGCCGCGCAGGGGCGGCCGGGCTGGCACGTCGAGTGCTCGGCCATGGCCTGGAAGCATCTCGGCGAGCACTTCGACATCCATGGCGGCGGCATCGATCTCGTGTTTCCGCATCACGAGAACGAGGTCGCGCAGACCTGCTGCGCCTTCCACCGCGAGCGCATGGCTAACTACTGGATGCACAACGGCTTCCTGCAGGTCGAGAGTGAGAAGATGTCGAAGTCGCTCGGCAACTTCGTCACGATTCACGAGCTGCTCGCGGACTGGCCGGGTGAGGTGCTACGCCTCAACATGCTGAAGACGCACTACCGCTCGCCGATCGACTGGACGACGAAGTCGCTGGAGGAGAGCGCCAGGACGCTCGACGACTGGTATCGGGTTGCGGCTGACGTCGTACCCGGCAAGCCCGCCCCGTCGGTGATCGAGCCGCTGCTCGACGACCTCAACACGCCGCTGGCCATCGCGGCGCTGCATGGCCTGCGCGGCAGCGACGTTGGTGCCCTCGCGGGTTCGTTGCGGCTGCTCGGCTTTCTCTCCGAGAGCGCCGCACAGTGGGAAGGGCGCAAGCAGCAGGCGAGCGGCGTCGATGCCAAGGAAGTCGAGCGGCTGATCTCGGAGCGGACGGCGGCGCGTGCGCGCAAAGACTTTGCGGAATCCGATCGTATCCGCGATCTGCTTGCCGCGATGGGCGTTGCGATCAAGGACTCCAAGGAAGGGACGACGTGGGAGGTCGCACGATGAAGCGGCCCGACACGCCTTTTCCGCGGCACTGGTTCTATTACATCGCGCTGAAAATCCTGCTGCTCGGCGCCGCCGTGGCGCTGGCGCTGAAACTCTATGGGATGTGGTGAAGACGATGGCACAAGCACTCCCAAAGCCCGGCTTGCGGCCCTTTCTGCCAGAGGACGTGCCGGTTCTCGCCGCGATCTTCACCGCCAGCATCGAAGAGCTGACCGGCGACGACTATAGCGAAGCGCAGCAGCAGGCCTGGATGGCGTCGGTGGAGGACGAAGAGTTCGGCAAGGGGCTCGCCTCCGACCTGACGCTGATCGCAACGCTGGAGGGATCACCCGTGGGCTACGCCTCGCTGCGCGGCAAGGATCACATCCGCATGCTCTATGTGCATCCGGCCGTGGCCGGGCAGGGGCTGGCGACGATGCTCGTCGATGCGCTGGAAAAGCTTGCGGGCGGCCGCGGCGCCGACAAGCTGACGGTCGACGCCAGCGATAACGCGCAGGGCTTTTTCGCCAAGCGCGGCTATGTCGCCATGCAGCGCAACAGCATCACCGTCAACGACGAGTGGCTGGCCAACACCACTATGCAAAAGACGCTCGGCAGCGGCCCCGCGTCGGGAGCGCTGCAATGAGCAAGGAGCGTCTCTATCTGTTCGACACCACGCTGCGCGACGGCGCGCAGACCAATGGGGTCGATTTCACGCTGACCGACAAGCAGATCATCGCCCAGATGCTCGATGAACTCGGCATCGACTATGTCGAGGGCGGCTATCCCGGCGCCAATCCGACCGACACCGAGTTTTTCGGCACCCAGCCGAAGTTTTCGCATGCGCGCTTCACTGCGTTCGGCATGACACGCCGGGCGGGACGCTCGGTCTCCAACGACCCGGGCGTGGCCGGGCTGCTTGAGGCCAAAGCCGATGTGATCTGCTTTGTGGCGAAGTCGTCGGCCTATCAGGTGCGCGTTGCGCTGGAGACGACGAAGGAGGAGAACCTCGCCTCGATCCGCGACAGCGTTGCGGCGGCGAAGGCCGCCGGCCGCGAGGTGATGCTCGACTGCGAGCATTTCTTCGACGGTTACAAGGAGGATTCCGGTTTCGCGCTCGCCTGCGCGAAAGCTGCCTATGACGCCGGCGCGCGCTGGGTGGTGCTGTGCGACACCAACGGCGGCACCATGCCCAACGAGATCGAAGCGATCGTTGCCGAGGTGACGAAGCACATCCCCGGCGATCATCTCGGCATTCACGCCCATAACGACACCGAGCAGGCGGTGGCGAATTCGCTCGCCGCGGTGCGCGCCGGCGCGCGGCAGATCCAGGGCACGCTGAACGGCCTCGGCGAGCGCTGCGGCAACGCCAATCTCTGCTCGCTGATCCCCACCTTGAAGCTGAAGGCCGAGTTTGCCGACGCCTTCGAGATCGGCGTGACAGCGGAGAAGCTCGCGACCCTGGTCAAAGTGTCGCGCACGCTTGACGACATGCTCAACCGCGTGCCGAACCGGCATGCAGCCTATGTCGGCGAGAGCGCGTTCGTCACCAAGACCGGCATCCATGCCTCCGCCGTGCTGAAGGATCCGCAGACCTACGAACACGTCCTGCCGGAACTGGTCGGCAATCACCGCAAGGTGCTGGTGTCCGACCAGGCCGGACGCTCCAATGTCATCGCCGAGCTCGACCGCGCCGGCATCGCCTACGAGAAGAGCGATCCGAAACTGTCGCGGCTGGTCGAGGAGTTGAAGGAGCGGGAGGCGCAAGGCTACGCCTATGAATCCGCCAACGCCTCGTTCGAGCTGTTGGCGCGGCGCACGCTCGGCAAGGTGCCGCATTATTTCGAGGTCGAGCAGTTCGACGTCAATGTCGAGCAGCGTTACAATTCGCATGGCGAGCGCGTCACCGTGGCGCTGGCGGTGGTCAAGGTCAACGTCGCCGGCGAGCATCTGATCTCGGCGGCCGAAGGCAACGGTCCCGTCAACGCGCTCGACGTCGCGCTGCGCAAGGATCTCGGCAAGTACCAGAAATATATCGAAGGCCTGACGCTGATCGACTATCGCGTGCGTATCCTCAACGGCGGCACCGGCGCGGTCACGCGCGTCCTGATCGAGAGCGAGGACGAGAACGGCGACAGCTGGACCACCGTCGGCGTGTCCCCCAACATTATCGACGCCTCGTTCCAGGCGCTGATGGATTCGGTGATCTACAAGCTGGTGAAGTCGGGCGCGCCGGCGTAGGGGATAGTGACCGTGAGCCATGGCGGCGCCACAAACGCCGTCATTGCGAGGAGCGAAGCGACGAAGCAATCCAGACTGCGTCCGCGGGGCCAGTCTGGATTGCTTCGCTTCGCTCGCAATGACGAGGAGAGAGGGGAGCGCGACCCATGATCGACCACATCTCCGTCGGCGTCAGCGATCTCGAACGTTCGGCGACATTTTACGAAGCAACGCTCGGGGCCCTTGGGCTCACGCGCATCGTCACGCGGCCGCGGACGATCGGCTTTGGCAAGACCTATCCCGAATTCTGGATCAATCTGCGCGAGGGCATGCCGCACGTGCCGCCGGAGAGCGGCGTGCATATCTGCCTGCGGGCCAAGACGACCGCCGAGGTCGATGCATTTCACGCCGCGGCGCTGTCCGTCGGCGTGTCCGACGGCTCGCCGGGTATCCGCCCGCACGATCGCGTGCGTTATTACGCAGCCTTCGTCCTCGACCCCGATGGTAACCGGATCGAGGCGGTGACGTTTCCTGCGGACTAGAGCTTGCGCGCCATTTCCGGGGCGATCTGCTTTTCCGCATCTTCGATCTGCGCTGCCGCCGATTTCAGCTTCGGCAAAATCTCTTCGATCCGATCGGCCTTGAGGATGTCGACCGAAAGCCCGGCGCGGATGAATTCCGTCTGGCGCATGTGCGACAGCAGCGAGAACAGCGGCTCCCAGAAATTATCGATGTTGGCCAGCAGCACCGGCTTGGCGTGACGTCCGAGCTGCTTCCAGGTCAATTGCTCGACCAGTTCCTCCAGCGTGCCGACGCCGCCCGGCAGCGCCACGAAGGCGTCGGAGCGTTCGAACATCAGCCGCTTGCGCTCGTGCATATCGGGGGTGACGATCATCTCCTGCACGCGCGTCAGCGCGTTTTCGCGCATCCGCAGGAAATCGGGGATGATGCCGGTGACAGTGCCGCCGTGATCGAGCACGGAGGTCGCGACCGAGCCCATCAGGCCGAGCGAGCCGCCGCCGTAGACGAGGCGGATGTTGTTCTCGGCGAGCGCCTTGCCGAACGCCTTGGCGCCTTCGGTGAAACGGGGATTGGTTCCTGGGCCGGAGCCGCAATAGACACAGACGGTTTTGATCGTGCTCATTGGTGCCATGATGCATTGCAGCGGAGAGGCGTCAAGCCCAATCGGTGATTCGGGACTTCCGGAAATCTACCGGTAAACGACGGCGAACAATCGAAGATTCGCCATCTGGCGGGGTGCATGGGCATCGGTAAGGCTCTATATGACAATCGAAAATCCTTAATAGCAACGCAGCCCGCATCCGACGGGCTTTTTCAGGCTTCTTGATGGACCAAGCTCAATTGCCCGCCGGCCCCAACGTTCCTGATCCCGCCGGGGGGCCGCTGGAGCGGGCCACGCTGATGGGCACGCTGGCGCATCTGTGGCCCTATATCTGGCCGGGCGACCGCTTCGACCTGAAGATGCGCGTGGTCTGGTCGATGGTGCTGCTGCTCGCCGCCAAGCTGATCACGCTGACGGTTCCTTTCAGCTTCAAATGGGCGACCGACGCGCTGACCGGCGCCAACACCGCGCCGGTTCAGGCCGACAATTGGCACCTCTGGGTGATCGCCTCGCCGCTGCTGCTGACCGCCAGCTATGGCGTGATGCGCATCGTGATGGCGGTGCTCACGCAATGGCGCGACGGTATTTTCGCGCGCGTTGCCATGCATGCGGTGCGCAAGCTCGCCACCATCACCTTCATCCACATGCACGAGCTGTCGCTGCGCTTCCACCTGGAGCGCAAGACCGGCGGCTTGACGCGCGTGCTCGAGCGCGGCCGCGAGGGCATCGAGGTCATCGTGCGCATGGTGATCCTGCAGCTGATCCCGACCATCGTCGAAGTCTCGCTGCTGATGGCCGTGCTGCTGTGGCAGTTCGATTGGCGCTACGTGCTCGCGACCCTCGTCACTGTCGCGGTCTACATGTACTACACCTACATCGCGACCGAGTGGCGGATCGGCATCCGCCGCAAGATGAACGATGCCGACACCGAGGCGAACACCAAGGCGATCGACTCGCTGCTCAACTACGAGACCGTCAAATATTTCAGCGCCGAGACCCGTGAGGCGCAGCGCTACGACCGATCGGTCGCGCGTTACGAGGAGTCGAGCGTCCAGGCTTACACTTCGCTTGCCGTGCTCAACACCGGACAAGCCGTGATCTTCACGCTGGGGCTGACCGCGACCATGCTGATGTGCGCGATCGGCGTGCGCAACGGCACCAACACGGTCGGCGATTTCGTGCTGGTCAACGCCATGATGATCCAGCTCTACCAGCCCTTGAATTTCATGGGCATGGTCTATCGCGAGATCAAGCAGGCGATCATCGACATCGAGAAGATGTTCAACGTGCTTGGACGCGAGGCCGAGATCAAGGACGCGCCGGGCGCGAAGCCGCTGGTGGTCTCCGCGGGCAATGTGCGTTTCGAGGACGTGCGCTTTGCCTATGAGCCGTCCCGTCCGATCCTCAAGGGCATCAGCTTCGAGGTGCCGGCCGGCAAGACGGTCGCGATCGTCGGCCCGTCAGGTGCGGGCAAGTCGACCATCTCGCGGCTTTTGTTTCGCCTCTATGACATTTCCGGCGGCAAGATCCTGATCGACGGCCAGGACATTCGCGAAGTCACGCAGGCGAGCTTGCGCGCGTCCATCGGCATGGTGCCGCAGGACACTGTGCTGTTCAACGACACCATCCGCTACAACATCCGCTACGGCCGTTGGGACGCCAGCGATGCCGAGGTCGAGCAGGCAGCGCAGCTGGCGCAGATCGATCGTTTCATCCGCATGGCGCCGAAAGGCTACGAGACCCAGGTCGGCGAGCGCGGCCTGAAACTGTCAGGTGGTGAAAAACAGCGGGTCGCGATCGCGCGCACCGTGTTGAAGGCGCCGCCGATCCTGGTGCTGGACGAGGCGACCTCCGCACTGGACACCCACACCGAGCACGAGATCCAGGGCGCACTCGAGCGCGTGGCCAAGAACCGCACCTCGCTGGTGATCGCCCATCGGCTGTCGACCATCGTCGGCGCCGACGAGATCATCGTGCTGGACCAGGGCCGCATCGCCGAGCGCGGCACCCACGCGAAACTGCTCGCGGAGGAGGGGCTTTACGCCAGCATGTGGAACAGGCAGCGCGAGGCCGAGGCGGCGCGCGAGAAACTGGCCAGGATGGCCGACCCTGACGAGGCGCCCAACCGGGAGCCACCGCCGGTCGCCGATGTCCTGACGACGCCTGCGGCGGCGGAGTGACCTTGTCTCAGGTCCCAACTCTGGCCTAAACAACACCACCGCGCGGGACGACCTGCGCCATCAACCCTGAGCGGCAGATAGCGATGTCCATTCTCGATTCGATCCAGCGTCAGATCCCGCCGATCCACAAGGAGGGTTATCCCTTCATCGGCGGCTTTGCGCTGGCAAGCCTCGTCCTGTTCTGGCTGTGGTCGCCTTTGGGGTGGATCGGCACCATCCTGACCGTGTGGTGCGCGCTGTTCTTCCGCGACCCCGTGCGTGTGACTCCTGTGCGCGAGGGGCTCGTGGTGTCGCCGGCCGACGGCCGCGTCTCGATGATCACCATGGCGCTGCCGCCGGCCGAGCTCGGGCTCGGCGACCGGCCACTGCCGCGCATCTCGGTGTTCATGAGCGTGTTCAACTGCCATGTGAACCGCAGCCCGATCACGGGCCGGGTGGACCGTATCGCCTACCGTCCCGGCCTGTTCATCAATGCCGAGCTGGACAAGGCGAGCGAGGACAATGAGCGCAACTCGCTGGCGATCACGACGCCGACGGCGCGGATCGGCGTGGTCCAGATCGCAGGGCTCGTCGCCAAGCGCATCGTCTGCTTCGTCAAAGAGGGGCAGGCAATCGGCGCCGGTGAGCGCTTCGGTCTGATCCGCTTCGGCTCGCGGCTCGACGTCTATCTGCCGCTGGGCACCAGGGCGCTGGTCTCGGAAGGCCAGACCGCGATCGCCGGCGAGACGATTCTGGCCGATCTCGCCGGAGACGACCCGAGCCGCGCCTACCGCTCCAATTAACCAATAAGTCGGCCCGAAGGGTCTTCCGCCGCAATGGCGGAGGGGAACGCGGCTTGCTATATCTCGCCCCAAGGTGAGGACGAGCCATGACGCCCTACGACTTCAAAGATCCTGATGTGCGCCGCCGGCGGTTCCGCCCGATCCCGGTGCGCATGCTGGTGCCCAACGTCATCACGCTGCTGGCGATCTGCGCCGGCCTGACCTCGATCCGGCTCTCGATCGAGGGGCGGATGTCGCTCGCGGTCTACGCCATCGTGTTTGCGGCGGCACTCGACGGCATCGACGGCCGCATCGCGCGCATGATCAAGGGGCAGTCCAAGTTCGGCGCCGAGCTCGACAGCCTCGCCGACTTCGTCAATTTCGGCGTGGCGCCCGGCCTGATGCTGTATTTCTGGCAGCTGCACGAACTCGGCAATGCCGGCTGGATCGCCGCCATGGTGTTCGCGATCTCCGGTGGCCTCCGCCTAGCGCGCTTCAATGCCACCATGGACGATCCCAACAAGCCGGCCTTCGCCGCCAATTTCTTCACCGGCGTGCCGGCGCCGGCGGGCGCGATCACGGTGCTGCTGCCGATCTATGTCGCGTTCCTCGATCTCGGCCGGCTGCCTGCGGCGGTGACGGCTGCCTATACGCTGCTGATCGCCTTCCTGATGGTGTCGCGCCTGCCGGTGTTCTCCGGCAAGACCAAGCGCATGCGCGTGCCGCCCGAACTGGTGCTGCCCGCGTTCGTCGCGGTGATCGTCTTCATCGCGATCCTGATCGCCTATCCCTGGCACGTGCTGTCGATCGGCACGGTGCTGTATCTGCTCGCTTTGCCGCTCGGCTACAAATCCTATCGCGACCAGGCGCGCGCGATGGAAGCCACGGCGCCGGCGGGAGGCGAGGTCTCGTCGCCGCCGTCGGCACCGACGCTGGCAAACCTGTCGGAGCCGCCGCGCGACGACGACCGGCCTGACCGGCTGCACTGAGCCACTTAAGCAGCAAGACTTGGATATCTGCCATGAGGTGCCCTGAGTTGGGTTGAGGCCCGATCTCGGCTATATCGCCTGGTGACGGCGGCACCGCGCCAACAGCGGCCGCCAATCTGGGAGAGAACGCCGTGACGAATATCGCGACCGGGCCGCTGCCCGCTTCCGTCCTCGAAGCGCTGGGCCGCTATGACACGCCGACGATCTGCAATGCCATGGAGATCGTGGCGCCCGAGCGCCGGCTGATCGGCTACACCACCAAGCCGCTGGTCTGCCCATTTCCCGATCTGCCGCCGATCGTCGGCTATGCCCGCACGGTCGCGATCCGCTCGGTGCTGAAAAACTCGCTACCGGCGGAAGAGCAGTCCAAGCGCCGCATCGACTATTACGAATATGTCGGTACCGGCCACGGTCCGCGCATCTCGGTGATCCAGGATATCGACGGTCCCGACGTCGGCTACGGCGCGTTCTGGGGCGAGGTGCAGAGCAACGTGCACAAGGCGCTCGGCTGCCTCGGCGTCATCACCGACGGTTCGATCCGCGACATCCCGCAATGGGCGCCGGGCTTCCAGGCACTGGCCGGCTCGATCGGCCCGTCGCATGCATGGGTGCATGCCGAGAGCTTTGGCGGCGAGGTGCGCGTTGCCGGCATGACCGTGAAGTCGGACGATCTGATCCACGCCGATCTGCACGGCGCCATCGTGATCCCGCACGACATCGCAGCAAAGTTGCCCGAGGCAGCCGAGCTCTGCGGCCGCCGCGAGACGCCGATCCTCGAGATCGCCCGCAGCCCCGACTTCTCGTTGGAGAAGTTGAAAGCTGCGCTGAAGCGTTCGGCGGAGATTCACTAACGGCGGGACCGGAACGATCTACGGTTGCGACGCCGCTCGCAGGCTGCCCTGTTCCGTCAGGAACAAGGCGGCCTGATCCGGCTCGCCGAGCATCGCGGCAGCGCAGCCGAGGACTTCGCGCGTCCCGCCTTGGGTGACGGTGCGGGGCCGCCGTATGGTTAGCAAAATGTTGAAATCCGTGTCGGCAGTCGGCAAAAGCCGGCGCCTTTCAGCGCGCTGCGGCCGCCAGGCGCGCCGGCTCAACTTAACCTTTACGCGTCTTTAATCGCGGCTCACTAGGGTTTCCGATGCGGTTCGGGGTTGGGCCGCGCCATCGGCCAGGACGGCCGTTGTTGCGTTCGCGTTGGAGTCTCCCATGGATATCATGACGAGCATCGGGCTCGTGGCGGGCATTGTCGTCATCGCGACGATGATGCTGCTGGGCGGCGATCTCCACATGTTCATTTCCGAGCATGCGATGATCATCATCTTCGGCGGCTCGACGGCTGCGACCATGATCCGCTTTCCGCTCTCGACGCTGATCCACGGCCTGCCGCTCGGCGCCAAGTTTGCCTTCACGATGAGCCGTCTGTCAGCGCATGATCTGGTCGACGAACTCGCCCGCATCGCCGAGATCGCCCGCAAGCAGGGGCCGGTGGGTTTGGAAAAGGTCGAGACCGACGAGCCGTTCCTCGCCAAGGGCATCCGCTACGTCGCCGACGGCTACGACCTCGATTTCATTCGCGACAATCTCGAGCGCGACCGCGACAATTTCCTGATGCATCTGGACGAAGGCAGCAAGATCTACCGCGCCATCGGCGACTGCGCGCCTGCCTTCGGCATGGTCGGCACGCTGATCGGCATGGTGCAGATGTTCGCCAACATGACCGACCCGTCAAAGCTCGGCCCGTTCATGGCGACCGCGCTGCTCGCCACTCTCTACGGCGCGCTGGTCGCCAACCTATTCTGTATCCCGATCGCCGACAAGCTGCATGGCAAGCTCCTGGACGAAGAGACCAACCGCACGCTGATCATCGACGGCATCCTGATGATCCGCGACTCCAAGAGCCCGACGCTGGTCCGCGAAATGCTGCTGGCCTATCTGCCCGAGAAGCACCGCCACGCCGAAGGCGAGCCGGTGCCGGCCTGAGGCCGCGCGTCGGGATTTGAGACATGGCCAAGAAGAAGCGCGGCGATTCACACGGAGGCGGTCACGGCTGGTTCGTGACCTTCGCCGATCTGATGGGCCTGATGATGAGCTTCTTCGTGATGCTCGTCGCGTTCTCGACCCAGGATGCCAACAAGCTGAAGGTCGTCGCAGGCTCCATGCGCGACGCCTTCGGTGTCCAGACCGAAGCGCGCTATTCCGGCATCGTCGAGTCCGACGGGCTGCCGACCCGCCCTCGGCTGAAGAACGTCGATCACATTCAGCCCGAGGACTCCTCCAACACGCCGACGCCGGACCAGGAGGATCGTGACCGCACCTCGGGCGCGAAGATCAAGGTCGACCGGAATTTTGCACTGGCGGCGGCCTCGCTGCGCCAGGCGTTGCAGGACATGCCGGAACTGACCGAGATGTCCAAGCACATCATGTTCGAGGAGACCAAGCAGGGCCTCAACCTCGAGATCGTGGACCAGGACGGCCGCTCGATGTTCGCCGACGGCTCCAAGGTGCCCTATGACCGCACCCGTCGCCTGATCGAGAAGCTTGCTGTTCCGCTCAAGGCGACGCCGCTGCGCGTCTCCATCGCCGGCCATACCGCGGCTGGATTCGTGCCGACCCGCAGCGACTACGGCGCCTTCGACCTGTCGGCCGATCGCGCCAATGCCGTGCGTCAGATTCTCGAACGCGAGGGCTTGCCGGCCGCCCATGTCTTCGCCGTCGCCGGCAAGGCGGACACCCAGCCGCTGTTTCCGGACGATCCCTCGCTCGCGGCCAACCGGCGGGTGACCATCACCCTGATGCGCGAAGATCCGCCGCTGCCGCCGAATCTGAAGCCGTAGGGCGCATTCGAGCGAAGCGGGCCCTGTTTCGCGCGAAGAAAGCGCGACAAAACAAGGATGTAGAGCCAATTCCCGTTCAATCGGGAACGGGAAGGCTCTGGGCTCTTGCGCCACCATCTTACCTGAGGCATGTCGTCGCGTGGGCGACGACCGTTGCTGCGCCGTCACAGCATCCGTCCCGGCGCCTGCTATGGTGATGTGCTGATTGACAGGGGCGCCGGAACCGTCAAAAGGCGCCGGATCAATTCTCGGGCAGAAGCGTTCCAGTTTCATATGACGGCGAGCATCACATCGACCGAAGCTCCGGACGGGCCGGTCACCTCTGGTTTCTGGGGCCTGACGCTCGGGAGTATCGGCGTTGTCTTCGGCGACATCGGCACGTCGCCGCTCTATGCATTCCACGAGGCCGTCAGGGGTGCCGCCCATGGCCAGCCGGTCTCGCGGGTCATGGTGCTCGGCGTGCTCTCGCTGATCCTCTGGGCGCTGCTGATCGTCGTCACCGCCAAATACGTGCTGCTGCTGCTGCGCGCCGACAACAACGGGGAGGGCGGCACGCTTTCCCTCATGGCGCTCGGCCAGCGCGCGCTCGGGCGGCGGAGCTGGTTCCTGATGGCGCTCGGCGTGGTCGGCGCCTCCATGTTCATCGGCGATTCCATGATCACGCCGGCGATCTCGGTGTTGTCGGCGGTCGAGGGTCTGAAGCTCGCCACGCCCGCCTTCGAGCACTATGTGGTTCCCCTGACCGTCCTCATCCTGGCGCTGCTGTTCGCGGTCCAAAGCAAGGGGACGGCGCTGGTGGCCTCGGCCTTCGGGCCGGTGATGGTCGTCTGGTTCACCGTTCTTGCCGTGTTGGGCGTCGTTCACATCGCCGACGATCCGTCGGTGCTGGCAGCGATCAATCCCTATTACGCGCTGCAATTCCTGCTGTCGCACGGCACGATCGGCCTGGTGACATTGGGCGCGGTGTTCCTCGCGGTGACCGGCGGTGAGGCGCTCTACGCAGATCTGGGCCATTTCGGCCGCAAGCCGATCCAGTCAGCCTGGATGTTCTTCGTGCTGCCCTCGCTCCTGATCAACTATTTCGGGCAGGGCGCGCTGGTGCTGTCCGATCCCAGCGCGATCGAGCACTCTTTCTATCGCATGGTCCCCGAGCACTTCGTGCTGCCGCTGGTCGGGCTTGCGACCGCGGCGACGGTGATCGCGAGCCAAGCGGTGATCACAGGGGCCTATTCGCTGGTCTATCAGGCGGTGCAGCTCGGCCTCCTGCCGCGCTTCGAGGTGCGCTTCACCTCGGAAACCCACGCCGGCCAGATCTATCTGCCGCGTGTCAACCGGCTGCTCCTGATCGGTGTGATGCTGCTGGTGCTGTTGTTCCACACCCCCAGCAATCTGGCTTCGGCCTACGGTATTGCGGTCTCCACCACCATGGTTGCCGACGGCATCATGGGCTTCATCGTGATCTGGAAATTGTGGAACTGGCGCGCCGCGACGGCCGCAGCGGTGATCCTGCCCTTCGTCGTGGTCGACATAAGTTTCTTCAGCGCGAATCTTCTGAAGCTGCTTGAAGGCGCCTGGGTGCCGCTGCTGTTCGGCGCGATCATGGCCGGGACAATCTGGACCTGGCGGCGAGGGTCCGCGATCCTGATCCAGAAAACGCGCCGCATCGAGGTGCCGCTGGACGATTTGATCCGGAGCCTGGAGAAGCGGCCGCCGCACATCGTCAAGGGCACCGCGG
This sequence comes from Bradyrhizobium sp. MI1.10, assembly GCF_055811035.1. NCBI lineage: Bacteria > Pseudomonadati > Pseudomonadota > Alphaproteobacteria > Hyphomicrobiales > Nitrobacteraceae > Bradyrhizobium > Bradyrhizobium sp. MI1.10. The sequence continues at coordinate 112,435 of NZ_JBVVPN010000004.1, read as the reverse complement.
TGTTCCTGACCAGCGATCCCTCCTTCGTGCCGACCGCGCTGTTGCACAATCTCAAGCACAACAAGGTGCTGCACGAGCATAACGTGGTCCTGACCATCGAGACCGCGCATACGCCGCGGGTCGATCTGTCGGAGCGTTTCCGGATGGAGAAGATCAGCGACAAGTTCTTCAAGGTCCGCCTGCGCTTCGGCTACATGGAGCAGCCGAACGTGCCCAAGGCGCTCGCGATCGCGCGCAAGCAGGGCTGGCAGTTCGACATCATGTCGACCTCGTTCTTCGTGTCGCGGCGCTCGCTGAAGGCGTCGGCGCAGTCCGGCATGCCGCTTTGGCAGGACCATTTGTTCATCGCGCTGAGCCGGTCCGCCAACGACGCCACCGACTATTTCCAGATTCCCACGGGCCGGGTGGTTGAAGTCGGAACCCAGGTCACCATCTAAGCGGCGATTGGCAGAGACATGTCAAATTGCATACCTAAGCCCCAAAATCGGCCTAGGCTATGCCGGTAGCGCAGGCCTATAAGCCCCGCGCTCCCCGCCGTTGTGCAGTGAAGCATTTTTTAGAGGCCATCAGGCTCTCCCATGACAAGTGATGTAGCGATTTCCGCCCCGGAAACGGCGGCGGCCAATGGGCATGGCGACGCCCACACCACCGCCGGTTTCGGTGCGCTGACACTCGGCAGCATCGGCGTCGTCTATGGCGATATCGGCACCAGCCCGCTCTACGCGTTCCGCGAGGCGGTGATGGCGGCGTCCGGCGCGGAGGGGGTGCCGACGCCGGCGGCCGTGCTCGGCGTGCTCTCCCTGATCCTGTGGGCGCTCATCATCGTGGTGACGCTCAAATACGTCGTGATCCTGCTCCGTGCCGACAACAACGGCGAGGGCGGCACGTTGGCGCTGATGGCGCTGGCCCAGCGCGCAGTCGGCACCCGCGGAACAACCATCGTCCTGCTCGGCATCATTTCCGGCGCCCTGTTCTATGGCGACGCCGTGATCACGCCGGCGCTCTCGGTGCTGTCGGCGATCGAAGGCATGAAGGACATCACCCTGCTCGAGCCCTACATCGTACCGCTGACCGTGATCATCCTGGTCGGTCTGTTTGCTGTGCAATCCCGCGGCACCGCTCGCGTCGCCGCCTTCTTCGGCCCCATCATGTGCGTCTGGTTCGCTGTGATCGCGATCGCGGCGATCCACCCGATCATCCAGCAGCCGCAGGTGCTGTTGGCGCTGAACCCGCTCTACGCGGTGTCGTTCATGCTCCACCACGGCATCATCGGATTCGTGACGCTGGGAGCGGTGTTCCTGGCAGTCACGGGCGCGGAGGCGCTCTATGCCGACCTCGGCCATTTCGGCAAGCGGCCGATCCAGACCGCCTGGCTGTTCATCGTGCTGCCGTCGCTGGCGCTGAACTATCTGGGGCAGGGTGCGCTCGTGCTCGGCGATCCCGGGGCGATCGTCAGCCCGTTCTTCCAGCTCTTTCCGCAAGGTTTTTTCCGCGGCTGCATGGTCGTGCTGGCGACCGCCGCAACTGTCATCGCGAGCCAGGCGGTCATCACCGGTGCCTATTCGCTGACGCGTCAGGCGATCCAGCTCGGTCTGTTGCCGCGCTTTGAAATTCGCCATACGTCTGAAGCCCATTCCGGCCAGATCTTCATCCCGCGCATCAACCAGCTCCTGCTGGTCGCGGTGGTCCTGCTGGTGCTCTTGTTCCGCTCCTCCAGCGCGCTGGCCTCGGCCTACGGCATCTCCGTCACCGGGACCATGGTGGTCACGGCGATGATGGGCTTCGTGGTGATCTGGAAGGTATGGCGGTGGTCGCCGTTCACGGCTGCCGCCCTGATCGCGCCGTTCCTGTTTCTCGACCTCACCTTCCTGGCCGCCAATCTGCTCAAGGTGTTCGAGGGCGGCTGGGTGCCGCTGGCGCTCGGCGCGCTCATGATCATCCTGATGTACACGTGGCGGCGCGGCAGCCGGCTGCTGTTCGAGAAGTCGCGCAAGCTCGAATTCCCGCTCGCCGACCTCGTGGCGATGCTGGAGAAGCGGCCGCCGCAGCGCGTGCCCGGCACCGCCGTGTTCCTGACCAGCGATCCCCTCAGCGCGCCCACGGCGCTGATGCATAGTCTGAAGCACTACAAGGTGCTGCACGAGAAGAACGTCATTCTCACCATCGAGACCGCGCAGACCCCGCGCATCGATCCGGCCGAGCGGGTGAAGCTGGAGCAGATCTCGCCGACCTTCTCCAAGGTGACGCTGAAGTTCGGCTTCATGGAATCGCCCAATGTGCCGAAGGCGCTGGCGATCGCCCGCAAGCTCGGCTGGCAGTTCGACATCATGTCGACCTCTTTCTTCCTGTCGCGGCGGGCGCTCAAGCCGGCCGCCCATTCCGGCATGCCGCGCTGGCAGGACCGGCTGTTCATCTCGCTCAGCCGTTCCGCCAACGACGCCACCGACTATTTCCAGATCCCCTCCGGCCGCGTTGTCGAGGTCGGCACCCAGGTCACCATCTGAAGCGACGATCTGATCCTCCATTTGAAGGTCGCACTTCAAGTCGCTGCGATTTAGCTTTAACTTGCGCAAGGCAGCTCAAGCCTTTGTAGCGCTTGATTTTCACCGGCCGAGAGGCGAGGTTGCCGGCCGCCGGGATCGCCCCGGCAGCGGCCCGCGACGTTGGAGGATGATGTGGCAAATCAAGTACAGGATCTGACCCCGGACGAGGTCTCCAAGGGTGTCGCGGAGGGCCGCTATCTCCTCGTCGACGTGCGCGAGCCGAACGAGGTCGAGGCCGAAGCCTATCCTTTCGGCGTGGTCGTGCCGCTCTCGACCTTCGATCCCAAGGCGATCCCCGATCCCGAGGGTAAGGAGGTCGTGTTCGCCTGCCGTTCGGGCAAGCGTTCGGTGACGGCCTCGCTGGCGGCGCAGGCGGCAGGGCTGCCGTACGACAAGCATCTGGCCGGCGGCATGCTCGGCTGGAAGGCGGCGGGTCTTCCCAGCAAGGTCGGCGGCTGACCCCGCCGATGTCCAAGAGCTCGTCCCTCAACAAGGTCTTCGCGGACCTTCCGGTCACCATCTTCGAGGCGATGTCGCAGGCCGCGCGCGACAACGCCGCGATCAATCTCGGCCAGGGCTTCCCTGATGATCCCGGCCCCGAGGACATCCGCCGCGCCGCGGCCGAGGCTTCGCTGAACGGCTACAACCAGTACCCGTCGATGATGGGCCTGCCGGAGCTGCGCCAGGCGATCGCGACCCATTACGGCCACTGGCACGGCCTCGAGCTCGATCCGATGAGCGAGGTGATGGTGACCTCCGGCGGCACCGAGGCCCTGACTTCGGCCATCCTCGCCGTCGTCCAGCCCGGTGACGAGGTGGTGTGCTTCCAGCCGGTGTACGATTCCTACCTGCCGATCATCCGCCAGGCCGGCGGCATTCCGCGCCTGGTCCGGCTCGAGCCGCCGCATTGGCGGCTGAATGAGGACATGCTGAAAAGCGTCTTCAATTCAAAGACCAAGGCGGTGCTCTTCAACAACCCCCTGAATCCGTCCGCAGTGGTGTTTCCGCGCGAGGACCTCGAACTGCTGGCGCGCTACTGCCAGGAGTTCGACGTCATCGCGATCTGCGACGAGGTCTGGGAGCACGTCACTTTCGACGAGCACAAGCACATCCCGCTGATCACCATCCCCGGCATGCGCGACCGCACCATCAAGGTCGGCTCTGCCGGCAAGATCTTCTCGCTGACGGGCTGGAAGATCGGCTTCGTCTGCGCCGCGCCGCCGCTGCTGCGCGTTGCCGCCAAGGTGCACCAGTTCCTGACCTTCACCACCGCGCCGAACCTCCAGGCCGCCGTCGCTTACGGGCTCGGCAAGCCGGACGAGTATTTCCTGTCGATGCGCAAGGACCTGGCGCGGAGCAGGGACCGCCTCGCCAAGGGACTGGAGAGCCTCGGCTTCCCGGTGCTGAAGTCGCAGGGCACCTACTTCCTCACCGTCGACCTGTCCCCGCTCGGGCTGAACGAGAGCGACACCGAGTTCTGCTGGCGGATCGTGAAGGACTACAAGGTCGCGGCAATTCCGGTGTCGGCCTTCTACGAGCAGGACCCTGTGACCTCGGTGGTGCGCTTCTGCTTTGCCAAGAAGGACGAGACGCTCGACACCGCGCTGGAGCGGCTGTCGGACGCGGTGCGCGGGCGCAAGAGGTAGGAGAGATGACGAACGTCAGCCGCTTTGGTTTTGGCCTCGCGATCGCCGCCGCGCTGACGTTGCTCTCCGCCCCCGCACGGGCCGAGGAGCGGGTCGTCAACTTCTACAATTGGTCGAACTACGTGGCGCCCGACATTCTCGAGGCCTTCACCAAGGAGACCGGCATCAAGGTGGTCTACGACACTTTTGATGCCAACGAGACCCTGGAGACGCGCCTGATGGCCGGCAAATCCGGCTATGACGTCGTGGTGCCCACCGCCTATTTCCTCCAGCGCCAGATCAAGGCCAACATCTTCCAGAAGCTCGACAAGTCGAAGCTGCCGAACTTGGCCAATGCCTGGCCGGTGGTGACCGAACGTCTCGCGATCTACGACCCCGGCAATGTCTACGCCGCCAATTACATGTGGGGCACGACGGGCATCGGCTACAACGTCGCAAAACTGAAGCAGATTCTCGGAGCGGATGCGAAGATCGACAGCTGGGACATCGTGTTCAAGCCGGAGAACCTCGCAAAATTCAAAGACTGCGGCGTCCACATGCTCGATTCCGCCGACGACATTTTTCCGGCGGCGCTGAGCTGGCTCGGGCTCGATCCGAACTCGACCAAGCAGGCCGACCTCGAGAAGGCCGCCGATGTCGTCGCCAAGGTGCGGCCCTCCGTGCGCAAATTCCACTCGTCCGAATATCTCAGCGCGCTCGCCACCGGCGAGATCTGCTTGGTGGTCGGCTGGTCCGGCGACATCATGCAGGCCCGCGCCCGCGCTGCCGAAGCCAAAAGCGGCATCGAGATCGGCTACGCCATCCCGAAGGAGGGCGCGCAGATGTTCTTCGACAATCTCGCAATCCCCGCGGACGCCAGGAACGTTAGGGAGGCCTACGAGCTGATCAACTATCTCTACCGTCCGGACGTGGCCGCCAAGAATACGGACTTCCTGTCCTACGCCAACGGCAACCTCGCCAGCCAGAAGCTGGTCGACCCGAAGATCCTGAACGACAGGAACATCTATCCGGACGAGGCGACGCTCGCAAAGCTGTTCGTGATCACGGCGCGTGATCCGGCGACCCAGCGGGTTATCAATCGGCTCTGGACCAGGGTGAAGACGGGAAGGTGAGACGCCGCGGTCGTGCTGGGATTAACCCGGCAAGTCATTTTCTGCAAAACAACCCCATCACAGTAGAATCGCGACTGGCGCGCCGCTGGCAGTGCCCAAGCCGTAGTGCGGCTTGGCTTAATCGACGCGCCGGCGCAATGACCCGAAGCAGCGCGCGTGCGGGCGCGAAATGAAGCGCGATGGAGGCCGAACGCGCGTGACGTCACAGGCTCCGCTCATTTGCCTCGTTGGCAAAACAGCGGCAAATTGCATCGTGGCCATCGGGCTTAGATAAGTGACGCGTTGGACGCGTAGCCGTCAGGTCGATCAATCGTTCGCAGCAACTTCTTGAATTCCTTGCCACTGGAACACAAGCACGGATCATAAACCTTCGTGTTCGCGGCAAGCTCGACCGCACTGCTGTCTCGGCGAAGCCCAGGGGTCATGCGCCGCTGTTTGCGCATACGCAAACCCCCGTCCAACGAAGGAGAAGTTTGTGCAAAGGAGCTTGCGTGCTCCGACGTCAATACCGAATTACCGTCTCATGGCCCCCACCGGCTCGTTGAAAAAGCTCAACCTAGGCTAGACGGCGCCTGGCCGAGGTGAAACAGTACGAGCTTTCAATCGTGGGATGAATTTAACGTCGGGAGTTTGGGGGCTGCTTTGTTTAAGTGTGCATTTGTGCTGTCATCCGTTTTCTTGTCCGTGTTGTGTGGGGCTTGTACCCGAGCCGAGCTCGTGAACAAGGCCGATGCTTACGACGCGGCCATCTGGGACTCCAACAATAGGCAAATCCTGTTGAATGCCGTTCGTGCGAGCCAGCGCGCGCCTATGTCGTTCGTGGGGCTCGGCGATGTCTCCGCCAGTCCGGTGTTCTCAGGCAGCACCAACGGTACTTTCAATTTAAGCCCGAGTGCCCTCACAGGCTACTCTTTGAATCCTACCGTGTCCTATGGAGGAGGGTTCACGTCGTTCCAGATGAACAATCTGAACCATGTGCAGTTTGCGAGCACGATGCATCAGCCATTGAGCCGCAAGATCGTTGATTACTTCAATTCAGAGAAGTGGCCCGAAGAAGTCGTTCAGCGCATCCTTTTTCAGCGGGTTGAATTGACACCTGCAGAATATACCAAGGCTCGCAGCATGAAGGACCTCAAATGCCGCGAGTCCGATCCGCGCACCATGGAAATATGCCGTCAAATTGCGGAAGATGAATATCTACAGGACCATTCCGAATTCAATTGTCCGCCGCCCCGCCTCTCGAAGGGACGCTACGAATTTGTCAACTCGGCACGTGAATTCTGCTCGATGAACCAGTTTCAGATTTTGCTGAGAACATACCGACTGTTGGGTTATGAATTCAAATCCACCTACATGCGGTCGGCAGAAGGCATTCTATATTTCTTGGGCGAACTCATCGCTGCGCAGAACTACTCGGCACAAGGTTATGAGCCGAAGGTCCTTCTCGGAGGCCCGGACGGACACCATCATCTGGTGAACTTGTTTGTCGTCAGGCGCGGCAACCCCGGACCACCGGTCGCGGCCGTACAAGTCAATTTCAACGGTGAAGACTTTTTCATACCGCGACCGCAGCTCGGCGCTCTTGATGAAGACCGATCGCTTCAGGTGCTTGATCCCGCCGCGACGGCGATCGTCTTGGCCACCCTCAAGGAAGACTTGCCGAAATCGAGCAATATCAACTTGGTCTCGGCACGGTAATCCAGCGCGCACTACGGTTCATTCGCTCTGATTGTCGCATAAATGAAACTTGCGACATCTAACCTGTCTTCGGAGGCGACATGTCTGAAATCGATAGAGCCCGCGACCGCAGATTAGAAGTCGTGCGCACTGCCGCCAAACGCTGGCAAGCCCGCACACAGAGCCGAACGTCCGATGCCGCTACGATCGCGCGTTCGGGGCCGGGCACGGCGGACAGTCCGATGCGGCAGGCGAGGTTTGCCGTACGGCAAGACCTTCTGGCGCATGCCGCCAATCTCCGCGAACGAGGCCGACTTCCAATCTTCATCGAGCGAAAAATTGGTCCGACACTCGACTTGATTTCAATGGCACCGAGCGAGGCGGCCCGCAAGGTTGGGCGACCCGTCGCTCGCATCGTCAGCTCTGTCGATCCAAGGGTCCAACCGGAGGGGTTTGCGTCGGGGTTTCTGGTCTCGCCGAGGCTGCTTTTGACGAACTGTCACGTGTTTCCAGATGCAGCCTCGTCTCACGGTACTGGCGCCAATTTCTTGCACGAGTTCGACGAGCATGGTCTCAAGGTGGGTGTGACGTTTGCGATCGATGCCAGCAGCTTCTTTGTCTGTGACAATCATCTTGATTTTGCCTTGGTCGGGGTTAGCCCCATCGCGAATACGGGTGAGCCGATCGAGAGCCTCGGAGCAATCCCGCTCTCGGAGGCAACGTCCAAAGTCCTCAAGGGCTACCCCATTGGGGTGATCCAGTATCCTGACGGCGGTGGCAAGCAATATGCCATCATGAACAACCGGCTGCTCGACGTTCTCGATGAAGGCTTCCTACATTACGAGACCGATACTTTGGAGGGATCATCAGGATCGCCGGCCTTCAGTGAGGCGTGGGAACTGGTTGCCCTTCACCACGCCGGGATACCTGAAATGCGGGGCGATGACATCGTCGCAACCGATGGCTCCGTCTGGACCGAAGATATGGGTGAAGACAAGGTTCATTGGGTCGCCAACGAGGGTATCCGCATCAGCTCAATCGTCCAGGCGTTGGGCAAGGTCAAATTGACCAATGCCAAACAGGCGAAAATCCTAAGCGATCTGCTCGCGGGCACGACGGACCCCGCCGATGATGTCAGTCAAATGCTGAGGGGAGCCGCTCCTACCAGTCTCTTTGCGGCAAGCTCTGGCGGCTCGGAAAACAACCAATTACTAACCCAAAGAGTGGCATTTGAGGAGAGAAGCATGTCCGGTACAAACATGAATTTTAGTGGCCCTGTCACCATCCATGTTTATGCGGAGCAAACGGCTCCGCCACAGCCGGGTGCGGAGTCCGCTGTCGCCGCCCTCGAAAAGACGTTGCGGTTCGATCCGAACTATGAGGATCGCGAGGGTTATCAAGAAGCATTCTTGGGTACTGACGTGGTCGTACCCGTTCCAGGAATCGTGGCCGCGCGGTCTGGCGAGATGTACAAGGAAAATGGTGAAATCCTAATTCTCAAATATCACCACTATAGCCTTGCGATGAATAAAGCTCGTAGGCTCCAGATGTGGTCGGCCGCAAATGTGGACTACAATCCCGATCTTCGAAAACAAAATGGTCGGGCATTTTTCGGAACCGACCGCTGGGTCGCCGATCCGCGGATACCCAACAAATTCCAAATTGCCGATCCAGATTTCTATAAGCCTGCCGGGCAGATCGATCGTGGACATATCGTTCGCCGCGAGGATAGCGCCTGGGGCGAAACCGCAAAAGAACTCGAGTTCTCGAACTCGGACACCTTTCATTGGACGAATTGCACGCCACAGCACCAGGCTTTCAATCGTGAGTCTCCCGGGTCGGCGTACGGCGGCATCAAGGGCCTGTGGGGCGGCTTCGAGGCCTATATTCAAAAGAGCCTGCAGCACGATGATACGAGGGCTTGCATCATCGCTGGGCCGATCCTCGCCGCCGATGATCCAACGGCGGACTTCGGCTCAGGACCGATCGCTTACCCTGTTCTGTTCTGGAAGGTTGTGGCGGTGGCCGCCAAGGACGCTGGAAGCCGATCGCGGCTCTTAACCTACGGCTTCCTTCTTAGTCAGAAGAACGTGGTCGACGATTTCGGCATCGAGTTTGCCCCCGGTCAGTATGCTCGGTATCAGCGGCCACTTGCCGAAATTGCCGAGCTTGCAGGTGTCACTTTTGATGAAAGACTTCTGGCCGCCGATGCCAAGGCACAAGCCGGAGCCTGATTGCGACCGACTGCGCGGCTGCGGCCCGGCACGACCTGGCTCAACGTCTCGCCGCCGATGAAGAACGCGCAAGTCCGATCTGTATCGCAGCCTGGGATCGCGTCGTTCAGGCCGAAGTCGGCGCGGAACTGCCGGAGCGGTGAGTTCTCCGTCATCCGGGATGGTGCGTCAGCACCAGACCCGGAATCTCGAGATTCCGGGTTCGATGCTTTCGCATCGTCCCGGAAAGACGATCGAGCGCCTACCGCCACCTTCGGTGCAGCCACAGCCACTGCTCGGGATGCTCGCGCACCCAGCCTTCCACCACGCTCGTGATCGCCTGGGTCGTGCCCTGGATGTCGATCTTGCCGTCGGCGTCGCGCACCGGCTGGACCTCTTCGGTGATCTCGGCGGTGAAGCGGCCGCCGGGCAGGCGGATGACGCGGACGCCGTGGATCGGGCATTCGACCTGGCGCAACAGGCGCGCCAGCATTGGATTGGCGCGGGTCTTGCGGCCGAAGAAGGTGACCTCGACGCCGCCGGTCAGATATTGGTCGATCAGCATCGCGACGTGCTTGCCGTCTTTGAGCGCCTGCGCGAGCCGCAGCGGCGCGTCGCGCCCCGCGGGGATCAGTGTGCCCATGTTGACCTGGCGCATCTCCTGGATGATGCGGTCGGCGGAGGCGATGTTCGGGCGGCGGTAGAGGATCGCCGCATCGAGCCCGTGTGCGACGGCGGCGAGCGCCGGCAATTCCCAATTGGCCAGATGCGCGGCGAAGATCAGCGCCGGCTTGCCGTCGTCGCGGATGCGGTCGAACAGCTCGATGCTGCGGTCGGGCAGTTCGATCCGGCTGTTGTCGGGATGATCGCGGTCATAATCCCAGACGTGGTCCATGTGGGCGAATTCGGCGCCGACGCGGCCGAGATTGTCCCAGACGCCCATCAGGATGGATTCGATTTCCTCGGGCGACTTGTCCGGAAAGGCGGCGGTGAGATTGGCGCGGCCGATGCGGTGCTCGCGAAGGCGCGGCCCGATCAGCCTGGTGACGCGTGCGAAAAAGTCCGAGGTCTTGGCCGGATCGAAGTAACGCGTGGTGCGCAACATGCCGACGGTGGCAGCCCCGATCAGGCCTCCACCGATCGATTTGGCCGTCTGCCGCGCGCGCGCCTTCGTCCTCGCAGGAAGCAGCGCCATGCGTCCGGTCAGGCCGGTTCGCGGGTCAGGATCAGCGAGGCGTTCTGGCCGCCGAAGCCGAACGAGTTCGACATCACCGCGGTGACGCGGGCATCGCGTGCCTTATTGCCGACGACGTCGAACAGGATCGTGGGATCCGGATTGTCGTAGTTGATCGTCGGCGGGATGCGCTGATGCTCCAGCGTGAGCAGCGAGAAGATCGCCTCGACCGCGCCGGCGGCCGAGATGGTGTGGCCGACCATCGACTTGTTGGAGGTGACCGGAATCTTCGAGACGAGCTCGCCGAACACGGCCGATGTCGTATTGTACTCCATCTTGTCGTTCTCGGGCGTCGCGGTGCCGTGCGCGTTGATGTGGTCGATCTGGTCCGGCGTCATGCCGGCATCGGCCAGCGTCTTGTTCATGCAGCCGATGATCGGCTTGCCGTCGGGCGAGGAGCGGGTGCGATGGAAGGAATCGGTGAGCTCGCCGCAGCCGGCGATCACGCCGAGGATTTTTGCGCCGCGCGCGGTGGCGGCTTCATAGCTTTCGAGCACCAGCGCACCGGCGCCTTCGGCCATGACAAAACCGTCGCGGTTCTTGGAGAAGGGACGGGAGGCCGCCTGCGGCGGGTCGTTCTGGGTCGACAGCGCCGAGAGCAGCGAGAAGCGCACGAGCGCCTCCGGATTCACGGTGCCGTCGGTCGCCACGCACAGCGCGGCATCGGTTTCGCCGCGGCGGATCGCCTCGACGCCGAGTTGGATCGAGGTCGCGCCCGAAGCGCAGGCCGTCGACAACGAGATCGGCGAGCCCTTAGTGCCGAAGGTCTCGGCGAGGTAGGCCGCGACCGAACCGAACATGAAGCGGTGGTGATAGGCGCTGTACTTGCCGCCGCCGGAGATGCGCAGCAGATCGTCGTAGTTGAAGTCGAGCTTACCGACGGCGCGGCCGAGCTCGCGGCGCTGCGGCCATTCGACTTCGACAGGTGCGACCGCAAGGAAGAGAGGACCCGGGAAATCCGCCTTGGCGCCGATGCCGGCCTGGTCCAGCGCCTCCTGCGTCACCAGTTCGGCCATCCGCTCGGACAGGGCGGTGGAGGAGAACGGATCGACGCTGACGAAATCCACCGTGCCGGCCATCGTGGTTTTCAGGCCGTCGACCGGAAAGCGCGTGATGGTGCGGATGCCGGATTCGCCGGCGACGAGCTTCGCCCAATTGTCGGTCTTGCCGTTGCCGAGCGAGGTCATGATGCCCATGCCGGTGACGACGACGACGGGACGCCCGAGTTTGTCGCGTGGTGCAGTCATGTCGATCCCCGCTTGAGCTGGAGCAAGATCCGAAAAAGCGTGACGCGGTTTTTCGAGAAGATCATGCCCAAACAATAACCTGCCAAAGCGCAACGCGCTTTAGCTTACTGCCTCGACCAGCGCCATGCCTTCGCCGCGCCAGTGTCCGGCCCCCACCACCACAATCTGGGTGGGCGCTCCCTGCATTTCAATCTCGGTGCCCGTGGAATCGTTCGGCGGAAACAGGGCGCCGCGCGAGATCGACAGCGCGGCGAGCGCGATGCCGAGCGGGAATTGCGTCTCCATGGTGTGGCCGAACATCGTGCCGGTCGAGCGCACCGGGAACTCGGCGTGGCCCTTCAGGAAGCCGCGCTCTTCCGATGTCGCCGGCTCAGCGCCGGTCGCACCCGATATGATCGCGCCCTTGCCGTCGCGCTTCGGCAACTTTGCCCAAAGCTTCTCCAGCGTCGCGGCCATGTCGCCGGGGGTCTTGCGCCGGGCAAGGTCGGCAACGACGCTCGACAGCTTTGCGAATGGCTTTGCGCCGCGCGCTTCCGCATGCGCCTTCGACTCCAGCACCAGGAACGCGCCAGCGGAGCCGAGCGCGAAGCCGGCGTGATCCTTGCGCGCCCACACGGGGGCGAACTTGTCCTTCAGATTGAAGTCGCCGAATTCGTAGAGGACCATGAGGTCCTTGCGCTCGCCATTGTGCGAGCCGCCGATCAGCGCGATGTCGCTCTCGCCGGAGGCGATCCGCGACAATGCAATGCGGGCGGCATCGGCGCCGGCAACCTCTTCACCCATGAAGGTGCGTGAGGTGCCGCCAATGCCATGCACGATGGCGATATTGCCGGCGAGCAGGTTGGAGAGCTGGGCCAGGAACAGCGTCGGCCTGAGATCGCTCATCAGCCGCTCGTTGAGGAAGCCGGGCGCGTTGGCGCCCTTGGCCTCGGCCGTGAGCACGCCGGTGTCGACGTTGAGATCGCGCTCGCCGCCGCCGGCGGCGACCACCATGTCGATCTTCGACAGGATGTCCTTGTTGCCCTTGATCCCGGCGGAGTCGAGCGCAAGCCCGGCCGCATAGGTGCCGATGCGCTGCCAGGCTTCCATCTGGCGCTGGTCGCCCTTCTTCGGAATCTGGCTGTCGAAGGTAACAGGCATCAGGGGGTGCACGATGTAGGGCGCAAACCCCTTCTCGTCGACATTGATGCGCTTCTCCTGAAGCGCGGCCCAGTTGGCGTCCAGGCCCTCGCCGAGCGAGGTGGCGAGGCCAATGCCGGTGATCCAGACTTCCGTCTGGGCGGGCTTCGAAGCAGTCTCGGTCATGGCGATACGGCCTGTTGCGGAAAGCCGACGCGTTTGGCGACCGCGTCCATGTGGGCGCGCATATCCGCATGGGGAAAGGGAATCTGCGTGAAGGTCAGCGTCGAATTCGCGCGCAGCTTGCCGCCGACCTTGATCTTGGCTTCGGTCACGGCGTAGCCCGAGCCCTGATGGGTCAGGCTCGCCTCGATGCTCATGAGATCGCCGGGGAAGACCGAGCCGCGGACCTTGGCCTCCTTGACGGCAGCCAGGATCGGCATGCGCTCGAATTTGAGCACGCCAAGCTGAAGCCAGCCCGAGGCCTGCGCCATCGATTCGATCAGGAGCACGCCGGGCATCAGGGGATAGCCCGGGAAGTGCCCCTCGAAGATGGTGCTTTCCATCGGGACCTGAGCCTCGACGACAATCGTCTTCGCGTCGACGTTGAGGTCGACGACGCGATCTATCATGTGAAAGTATTCGAGTTGCATGACCGCGCGCTTAGGCGCTCGCGCCCTTGGCCGCAACCAGTTCGTCGATGCGGGCACACAGGTTTTTCAGCACGAAGTACTGCTCGGTGGTCGCTTTGCCGTCGTTGACCTCCTGGGTCCACTTTTCCAGCGGCAGCTTGATACCGAACTGCTTGTCGATCGCGAACGCGATGTCCAGGAAATCGAGGCTGTCGATGCCGAGGTCATCGATGGCATGGCTATCCGGCGTGATCGTGTCGCGCGGGATGTCGCAGGTTTCAGCGATGATCGTAGCGACCTGATCGAATGTGGAGGACATCACTAAGCCTTTGATATTTTGCAGATATTTGTCAGATTGTCCAGAGTGGAACGGTGGGTGGGCATCGCGCCCCGATGACGCCCTCAACCCCCCTCTGGCCGGGTCGAAAGCCCGTATATCGGAGCGCCGCCCTGAGTTCAATGGAGCCGGCGGGTGTGGGGACAGGGCAGGGATGCCCGGCTGAGCCGTTTCCGCCGAAGTACCGCCGGCGGGCCTCGCCAGACGTCTTGCTCGCCAGACGCCTTGCCTAGATGTGCGGCGTCGTGATCTTCACGCAGTCGCGGCGGCCCATCAGCACGCAATCCTGGGTCCGACGCAGGTCGGCGATGCTCACCGCGAGCCATATCCCGATCGCGGTCAGTGCGATGGTGAAGGCCAGCGCCGCGATGTTGGCGAGCATGCGATGGCGGAAATCGTCCGGTTCAGTGCGGGGCTGCTCGTAGCGCGACAGGTCGAGCGGCTCGGGCGCGACGCGCAATTGCTGCACGCTACCGTTGCCGCGGTAGCCCGTCGGGGAAGGCGAGGTGCGCGGCCTGAACTGGAGCACCCGGTGCTCGTCATCCGAGCTTATGGGCCGCTGGGTTGTCATGGTGCAGGGATCACTCCGAAGCAGCGATTTTTAGATAGCATACGTGGTGAACGCGTTGCAGAAAATCTTCTCAACGCGCACGTGCATTGCGCGTCCGCACTATCCTGCAGGGCTGCGAACGAAGGATCGTGGAACCGTGGTCGTTCCGGCATGCAGAGGGTGCGATGCAATAATCCCACCGAACCGAATGCATTTGCCGGCGCGATGCCCATGGCATAGTCCAGGGAACCTGACCACGCAGTTGCAACCATGTTAAAGGCCTTTCGACCATGACCAATACGCGCGAACCGAGAGTGCATCCGGTGTCGATCCTGTCGCTGCGGCCGACGCAGATGACGGTCGGAATGCGCGAGGTCAAGGAGAAGCGCAAGCGCTGGCGCGAGCACGACAAGAAGAAGCAGGCCGATCTGCTCGGCAAGCATATGATCCCCGTCGTGCACGGCCCCGACGAGCGCTATTACGTGATCGACCATCATCATCTCGGTCGCGCGCTGCACGACGAGGGCGTCAAGGAGGTGCTGGTCACCATCGTCGGCGACCTCAGGATGGTCGAGCGCGAAGCTTTCTGGGGCGTCATGGACAACAAGCGCTGGGTCTATCCCTACGACGCCAAGGGTGAACGGCGACCGTTCCGCGATTTGCCCAAATCCGTCGTCGATCTCAAGGATGATCCCTTCCGGAGCCTTGCCGGCGAGCTGCGCCGCATGGGCGGCTTCGCCAAGGACACCACGCCGTTCTCCGAATTCCTGTGGGCCGACTTTCTGCGGCGAAAGCTGTCGCGCAAGGCTGTGGATGCCAATTTCGACAAGGCACTTGAGAAGGCGATGTCCTCAGCCAAGAGCAAGGATGCGATCTATCTGCCCGGCTGGTGTGGGCCAGCGGAGGATGATTAGACGCAACGCTCGCAGCAGTACGGCATGCAGCTGCGCAAACCTGATCTGATCACAGCCTCTTGAGCGAAACCATCTTCCGTCCGCGCGAAGCCGTGCTGAAACAAAACCGTGCCATCTGTTGGGATTGTCGAGCTCTCATAGGAGGCCGAAATGCGCCGTCTGGTTTTCGCCGTTGCCCTGCTCGTGGTCGCTTCAGCCGGGATATCGGCATCGTTCGCGGCAGTTCACCATGCCAAGACATTGACGTTTTCAGAGCGCTTTGCCCCGGCGCTCGAGTTGATGGCGAACCGCTAGGACAGATTCACGCCGGTTCAACCAGCAGCGTCGCGATCGATTTTGCGCAGCCGCACAAAGGCGGCCCAGGCCCGCGGATAATCCTTGTCCGTGGGATCGATCGTAAGAAGCGCGCGGCATGCTTCCTTGATCTCCTCAGGCGAAGGACGCTTGGCCGGAACGCCGGATGATTTGGCGTCCTCCCATCGACCCTCGATATCTTTCGCGAAAGCCAGGGCCTCGGCGCTCGTCCGCTTCTGGGTCGATTTCGCCAGCGGATGGTCCGACGGGAAATTCGGCCATGCGTTCGGCGGCTGGTCGACACGCCACGTCAGTTCATCTGCTTGTCGTGACTCCACGCCCGAACTCGAATGCTGGGCTGCTGGCGCCCATCCTGCCCCTGCTGAGCCTGCCGAACCCGATGAGCCGGCCGATCTCCGCGGGACCGCCGAACCTGGCGCGACCGCCGCTGTCTGTCCGGCCAGCTGGCCAAGCTGTTGTTCCATCGTTCCGCCGCTGGACTTGGGGATGATTTTTTCGACGGTCTTGATCATCGACAGCGCGCCGGGGGATATCAGCGTGTTCTGGTCGGCAATTTTGTCGTCGGCCGCGTCTGGGCAGGGCCTGTAAGCAGAGCGCTGCGACGTCATCCGGCCGTCGTCGTCGATACGGGCAAAATCGATCGCGACGGTGTAAACGAACGCGGCCTCGACATACTGCCTCTCCTTATCCATCGCCTTTACGGAGCCGCATACGTATCTTGCCTTGTCTGCATCGACCGTTCGCAGGCCGTTGAAGTGAGCTGAATTCGGCGCAATGAGGACGCGTAAGACGGCAGCCCGTGCCTTGCCATGCTCCGATTCGAACATGCTCCATATCTCGTTCGCGTTGATGATCTCCGGCTGATAGTTCCAGGCGTATCCGACCGCGAAGAATGCCGTGCCGATACAGGTCGCGACAACAAATGCCCGCACGTTCATGAGAAGCCCCCAACAGGCACGACTCATCCACGTCTCCGGTGACGGAAACTACGCAAGTTGTGCCAAAGCGTTTGTGCTAGTTGAGGGTGAGATTCTTAATAAAACGTATGCGATTGCGAAAACACAGAGTTCCCGTCAAACGGGAGCTCATCCACTGCGTTTGTCGGCGACCCGGTCCTTACCGCGTTCGCGGCAGTCGGTCATTTCTTCGGCAGCCGTCCCATCAGATAGAATTCGTCATTCGGCCGCATACCGGTGAAATTCGCCAGCCGGTTCGACAGTGCGAAGAAGGCTGAGATTGCGGCGATGTCCCAGATGTCGTCGTCGCTGAAGCCATGCGGCGCGAGCGCGGTGAAATCGTCCTCGGAAATCCGCTGCGCATCGGCCGAGACCTTCATCGCGAAGTCGAGCATCGCCTTTTGCCGCGGCGTGATGTCGGCCTTGCGGTAGTTCGTGGCGATCTGGTCCGCGATCAGCGGGTTCTTGGCGCGGATACGCAGGATCGCGCCATGCGCGATCACGCAATACTGGCACTGATTGGCCGCCGAGGTCGCGACCACGATCATCTCGCGTTCGGCTTTGGTAAGGCCGCCGTCCTTCTCCATCAGCGCGTCATGGTAGGCGAAGAAGGCGCGGAACTCGTCCGGGCGGTAGGCCAGCGTCAAGAACACGTTCGGCACGAAGCCGCTCTTCTCCTGCACGGCGAGGAGACGTGTGCGGATGTCGTCAGGGAGCGCATCGAGGGCGGGAGCGGGGAAGCGTTGCGCGGGCTTTGTCATGGGCATGGATTCCGGCTTGGGGCCGGCAACCATAGTCGATGCCGGTGCCATGCTCAACGTGACGCCGGGCTGGCAATGCCGGAGCTGGAAAACGAGTGTTGCTTTACCGCAGCGGCTTCTTCAGCAGCGAGAAGCGGTCCGGATCCAACCCCATCGACGGTTGCAGCATCGGGGCTTCGACGTTGGAGAGCGTCTTCGCGGGCGGCGCCGAGAACACCGGATCGTTCGGCACGTCGCGCTGCGAGGTGGCACCGCGCCAGCGCTCGAGCACGGCGCCGACGAAATGCATGTCGTGACCGGAGGTGACGGACGGCACGCTGCTGATGGTGGCTTCGCCGCGCGGCAATTGATGCGGCGGTACCTCCTTGAAGCGCAGCCGCGTCGGCAGTGCGACACCTTCGCCGAACGCCAGCACTTCGCGGGTACCGAGCGAGGGCACGAACGAAAGCAGGTTCGCGGCTGCATCCGACACCGCGGCGCGCAGCAGCGCCTGGTCGCGCTCGTTGGCAAGACGCATCGTGAACAGCGTGTTGCACTGGGAGATGATGGTGGCGTCGAGCTCGGCCGGACGCTGGGTGATGAGGCCGAGATAGACGCCGTATTTGCGGCCTTCCTTGGCGATGCGCGACACCGCCTTGCGGGTCGGCCCGAAGCCGACATTGCGATCGGCGGAGGCGTAGCGGTGAGCCTCTTCGCAGACGAACAGCATCGGCGAAACGCCGTCGCTCCACAGGCCGAAGTCAAAGGCCATGCGGCAGAGCACCGAGACGACGGAATCGATGACCTCGGCCGGGAAGCCGGCGAGCTGCATCACCGTCATCGGCTTGCCGTTGGCCGGCAGGCGGAACAGATGACTGATCACCTCGGCCATGGTGTCACCGCCGACATTGGCGTTGTCGAACATGAAGGCGTAGCGCGGGTCGTTGCGGACCGCCTCGATGCGGGAGATCAGCTTGTGATAGATGATGCGCGAGGAGCGGTTCTCGAGCTTGCCCATGCGCTCGTCGATCAGCGACATCAGATCGACCAGGCGATAGGGCACCGGCGTATCGACGGTGTAGCCGATCTGCTTGGGATCGATGCGCTTCAAGCCGATGCGGTCGGCGTTCTGGTATTGGGTGTAGACGCCCTTGGCGAGCGGAATGACTTCTGCGAGGACGTCGAGCTCTTCAGGCACGCCGGCGCGGCCGCCGAACAGCACGTCGACGATTTCCTCGAAATTGAACAGCCAGAACGGCAGTTTCAGATTGCGCGGGTTGAGCACCAGCGCGCGGTCGCCGAAGCAGCGGCCATATTCGTTGTGCACATCGAGCAGGAAGATGCGCAGGTTCGGGCGTGCCTTGAGGATCTCGTTGAGCAACAGCGACACGCCGGTCGATTTGCCGACACCGGTCGATCCCAGCACCGCAAAGTGCTTGGAGAGCATTTCCTCGATGTCGACATAGGCGACGACGGAGCTGTCCTGCTGGAGGAAGCCGACATTGATCTGGTCGGAACCGGTGGGCGCGTAGATCGTGCGCAGCTCCTGGCTCGTGATCAGATCGACCGAATCGCCGATGGTCGGATAGTTGGTGACGCCGCGCTGGAATTTGGCCTTGCCGGTCGCGTTGAGGATTTCGCCCAGCAGGTCGACCGAGGCGATGGCGATCAAATTGTCGTTGCTCGAGAGGTTCTCGCAGGACACCTCGGTGATCATGGCGACGATGACCGAGCTGGCGCAGCGGATGCTGACGAAGCGGCCGACAGTGGCCCGAACTTCCGAGACCGGCATCCGGCTTTCAGCCAGCAGCCCGACCCGGGCGAGCGACCCGCGAACTGAAATCACGCGTCCAAAGGATGTCACAATGAATGAACCTGGCAAGAGCAACGGGTTGCCCCGGACTATGCACGGCCGCCGCTGGACAAACGGTTAAACGGCAGGCGCCGGCGCTTCGTTAAATCCGCGACAATTCGGGTGCGAGGTTTGTTCCCAATACATACTTGCGGGCAGAAACGGCCGTAAAATGCTGCTTTTTTCCGGCCGGCGGGCCTGGGAGTGCTTAAGGAAGATTTTACCATTCAGGCAGTCGGTCCGCCGTTCGGGGGACGAGTTGTCATCCTGGATGGCCCGTCATTCGCTCGGGGGCGATGTTTGATTTGTTGACGGGACCTAATCATTTGTACATTAGTACAAATGAACCGGCGACCCCGGTGCCGCCCGCCGGCGCGTGAGCGGATTACAGCCGGCGCCAGATCGCGGGATCCGGTCCAGCGGATCGCAAGCCACGCCTCGGAGGACACCATGCAGCCCGAACCGATCCTCGATCTCGCTCATCTCGGCCACATGGAGCTGTTGACGCCGAAGCCGGACGAGAGCCTGAAATTCTTCGTCGACGTCATGGGCATGACCGTCAGCGGACAAAAGGGCGAGTCGGTCTATTTGCGCGGCTGGGACGATTACGAGCGCTATTCGCTCAAACTGACGGCGTCGAAGACGTCAGGCATGGAGCACATGGCGTTGCGTGCGCGCAGCCAGCAGGCGCTGGAGCGCCGCGTTGCGGCGCTGAAAGGGTCCGGCTTCGACATCGGCTGGATCGACGGCGATATGGGGCAGGGGCCGACCTTCCGCTGCCGCGATCCCGATGGACACATCGTCGAGCTCTATTACGAGACCGAATGGTATCAGGCGCCACCCGAGCTGAAGCCCGCACTGAAAAACCAGGCGCAGCGCTTTCCCGCGCGTGGCGTCAACGTCCGGCGCCTCGACCACCTCAATTGCCTCGCCGTGGACATCAAGGCGAACCGCGAGTTCTTCGAGAATTATCTCGGCTGTCGGCTCACCGAGCAGATCGTGCTCAACGACGGCCGCGAAGCGGCGATGTGGCTGACGATGTCGAACAAGAGCTACGATTTCGCCTATTCGCTCGACCATTCCGGCACGCCCGGCCGCTTCCACCACGTCACCTACGCGCTCGACAGCCGCGAGGAGATCTTGCGCGCCGCAGATATCTTCCTGGAGAACGGTATTCACATCGAGACCGGGCCGCATAAGCACGCGATACAGCAGACCTTCTTCCTCTATGTCTACGAGCCCGGCGGAAACCGCGTCGAAGTCGCCAATGCCGGCGCCCGTCTCATCCTCGCGCCCGACTGGAAGCCGATCGTGTGGACCGAGGAGGAGCGCAAGAAGGGACAGGCGTGGGGCCTGAAGACGATCGAGTCGTTCCATACTCACGGCACGCCGCCGGTGGACGTGAAGAAGCACGCTTAATGTGCTGAGGTCCGGAGGCGCGTGACTGTCTCGCGCACGCCGGTCCATGCTGGCCTGTCCGGTGCGAACTGCTTGCGCAGGAACGTGACGAGTTCCTCGACCTGTGCGTCGCTCATGCTGTTCTTGAATGCCGGCATGTAGCCGAGATCGCTCGACACCGGCTCGGCGATGCCGTGCAGGATGATTTGAACGAGATTGTCCGATGTCGCGCTGTGCAGATTGCTGTTGAGCGCGAGCGAGGGGCGGCTGCCGAACAGCGGCAGGCCGCCGACCTCGTGGCAGACGGCGCAGGCGCCCTGATAGAGTCGCGCGCCGGCTGAGGACGCCATCGTGACTTGCGTTGAAGCTTCGAGCTTTAGAGCAATCGCATCCTGGGCTTTCCCGTCGGTCGCGGCGTCACTGAACGAGTTGAGATAGACGGCCATGGCGCGGATGTCCTGGTCGGGCAGGGCCGCGAGATCCCTGACGATCGGCGCCATCGGTCCGGCGGCGACGCCATGATATCGCGAGTGGCCGGTGCGCAAATAGGCGAAGAGCTCGTCCTCGCTCCATGGGATCGGCGCATGCGAGAGCGAGGTCAGCGGCGGCGCCTCCCAGCCTTCGGCAAAGCCGCCGGCGAGATAAGCGCCACGCTGCTCGGCGCCGAGTGCGTTGCGCGGCGAATGGCAGCCGCTGCAATGGCCGAGGCCCTCGACGAGATAAGCGCCGCGATTCCAGACCTCGGATTTGGCGGGATCAGGCTTGAACTCCCGCGTCTGGTGGAACAGCGCATTCCAGCCCGCGAGCAGCGGGCGGAGATTGAACGGGAAGGCGAGCGTATTCGTAGGCTGCGTCGAGCGCACTGCTGGTTGCGCCATCAGATAGGCATAGAGCGCCTGCATGTCGGCATCGCCAGTCTTCGAAAAGTGCGTGTAGGGGAAGGCGGGATAGAGCTGCCGTCCGTCGCGATGCAGCCCGTCGCGCATCGCGCGCTCGAACGCGGGATAGGACCAGGCGCCGATTCCGGTCTCGATATCTGGCGTGATGTTGGTCGCGTAGATCGTGCCGAACGGCGTCCCCAGGGCGCGGCCACCGGCGTTGAGCGCACCGCCGATCATGGTGTGGCACTCCGCGCAATTGCCGAGTGCGGCCAGTTGTTGCCCGCGCGCGATCGTTGCGGCGGAATAGACGGATGCATCGGGTCGGGTGATCGGCGCGATGGCCCGGCCCGGCAAAAGAGCCGCACCGATGCCGATTGCCGCGGTGCAGACTGCCGCGATCGTCGCGAAGACGCCGGCGCGTTTCGCGAAGGGATTTTCCCAGATGCGGGATGGCTGTGGCGTAGCGGGAGCTGGCAGCGCCTGCGGCGTGGCCGGGGCGCCGCCGTGCAGCCCCTTGAGGATACGCTCAGGCGTGAACGGCGGCTCGCGAAATCGGACGCCGGTGGCATCGAAGATCGCGTTCGCAATCGCGGCCGCACTCGGGACCGAGGCGGATTCGCCGACGCCGAGCGGCGGTTGGTCCTGCCGCGGCAGCAACAACACGTCGATTTTGGGCACGTCAGGGAAGGGGATGATCGGATAGGCACCCCATTCACGCGCCGAGACTGCGCCGCGCTCGAACGAGACCTCCTCCATCAGCGCGCGGCTGGTGGACTGGATGACGTTGCCGTGGATCTGGTGGCGCACGCCGTCCGGGTTGATCATCAATCCGGAGTCCTGCCCGGCGACCACGCGCGTCACGCTGACGTCGCCGGTGGCCTTGTTCACGGCAACGTCGGTGACCCAGGCCGACCACGCCGCGCCGTAGCCGGGGAATTTGCTGTGGACGTAGAGCGCATAGGCAAAGCCGCGCCCATGCACGATCTCGCCGTCTTTCTCTTCGCGCACCGGCCGCGGCGTCCAGCCCGCCCGCTCGGCGACCGCATGGACGAGATCGACGGCGCGCTGGTCCTTCAGGTAACGCAGGCGATATTCGATCGGGTCGACGCCCGCCTCGGTTGCGGCCTCGTCGATATAGGATTCATGCGCAAAGGTGTTCGGCAGGGCCGAGACGCCGCGAAACCAGGACGCACGCACGATCGGCGCCATGTCGTGTGCGACGACGCGCATGTGGTCGTAATCGTAAGGCGGGATCGCGGTGCGGTCGCCCATCTGGAGGACGTCCGGCCTCGGCGATATCCGCCCCGTCAGCAACAGCGCCAACGTCGGGGCGGCATTCGACGGATAGCGCGTGGCGAGATCGTAGGCGGCGACGTCGCCCGCCGCGTCTAGGCCGCCATTGACGTCGATGAGCTGCGCGGCGCCTTTGGGCTCCCAGGCGTGCTCCTGTTCGCGCGTCAGCTGCACGCGCACGGGCCGGCCGACCGCGCGCGAAAGCAACAACGCGTCCGCGGTGACATCGTCGGCGCAGTTGCGGCCGTAGCAGCCGGCGGCCTCCAACCTGATGACCTCGATCTCGCTCTCGGGACGCTCGATCAGCAGCGACAGGTCTGCGCGCAGCACGTGCGGGTTCTGCGTGCCCGACCAGACACGGATGTTACCGTCCTGGAAGTCGGCGACCGCGCAAGACGGGCCGATCGAGGCATGCATCTGATATGGCCAGACGTAAGTGCGCTGCATCGGTTTGGCCGCACCGGCAATGGCAGCGTCGACGTCGCCCTTGTCGATCAGCGTCCGCGGCGTCGATGGATTGGCGCGCAGCGCGTTCTCGACGTCGGCGAGATCGGTCAGTTCAGGCGTCGGTCGCCAGCTCACCGCAAGCTGCTCCGCCGCGCGGATCGCGTTCTCCTCGCGCTCCGCGACGACGCCGACGAAATCGCCAATCCGTACGACGGCCATGATGCCGGGAATGTCGCGCACCGAGGATTCGTCGACCGAAATCAGGCTGGTGCCGACGAACGGGCCGGCGTCGACCCCGGCATAGGGCGGGCGCACCACGCGGCCGTGCAGCATGCCGGATACGCGGATGTCGTGCACGAAGGTCAGCTCGCCCGTGGCCTTGGCCGGGAGGTCGACACGGGGCATCGATTGGCCGACAATGGCGTAATCGCCCACCGGCTTGAGGGCGACGTCGTCGGCAAGCTCGAGACGAATGGTCTCTCCACCGATCAACTCGCCATAGCTGATGCTGCGATTGTCGTGCCCGCGCACGAGGCCGTCTTCGATCCTGAGATCGGCTGCCGGCAGCTCCAGGTGCTCGGCCGCACGTGCGATCAGGAAGTGTCGCGCCTGCGCGGCGGCTTTGCGCAGGGGAACGGCGGTAATCTGGATGGTCTCGCTCGCGATCGTCGCGCCCTGGTTCGGCGCCGTTGCGGTGTCGCCGAGCACGACGACGACGCGGGCAAAGGACACATCCAACTCCTCGGCCACGATCTGGCCAAGCGCCGTGCGGATGCCGGTGCCGAGATCGACATGACCATTGTAGGCGCTGACCAAACCCTCCGCGGTAATGCGGACGAAGGTCTCGGAGGTGCACTCGTCCACCGTGCGGACGACGACGAGCGAGCCGGATTGCAGCTCAGCTCCGTTCGGATGCGGGGAGGCCATCAATCACCGGCCTCGGCGAGCTGGCCAGACGCACGCATCACGGCGCGAAGAATTTCGATATGCGTGCCGCAGCGACAGAGATTGTAGCGCAGCGCCGCCAGCGCCTCCTGCTCGGTGGGCCGCGGGTTGATCGCAAGCAGCGCCTTGGTGGTCATGATCATGCCATTGAGGCAATAGCCGCATTGCGCGGCCTGCTCGTCGATGAAGGCCTGCTGCACCACATCCGGGTTGTCGCGGATACCGAGCCCTTCGAGCGTCACGATGTCGCGGCCGGCGCAGCCACTGATCGGAATGACGCACGAGCGCGCCGCCGCGCCATCGATCAGGACAGTGCAGGTGCCGCATTCACCGAGGCCGCAACCGTATTTCGGACCGTTGAGCGCGAGATCGTTGCGCAGCACATAGAGCAGCGGCGTGTCTCGCGCCGCAGTGAGCTCGTGGATTCTGCCGTTCACGGTGAGGCGGATCGGTGTCTGCGTCATCCTCGTTCCCAAGTCGACTCGTTGAGCGCCGCGGCCAAAGCTTCGCGAATTCCAAGTCCGCTCAAAATCTACGTTGCGACGATACCGTTTGTACACAAACGTGCAAGCCGTGCATGCCGCAGTGCAGCGCGAATGCCTTCTTTGTGGACAGGGCGGGTAGGCAAATGAGGTTTTATGCGGCAGGCGTATGTTTTGCGCCGCACCGCCGCTTGACAGCCATCGGGAGGGCGCGCAACATCGTTCGTGTACAAATGATAACTGCACTGTCGGCTGGCTTTGACATGGTGACTGAACCTACGAGCGCCGCCATCGACAAGATCCGCTGCGATGCGTGTCCGGTGATGTGCTACATCAAGCCGGGCGCGGCGGGCGCCTGCGACCGCTATGCCAATCACGAAGGCAAGCTCGTCCGCGTCGATCCGCATGTGATCCTGGAGCGCACCGTGTCGCATGGCGGCAAGCTCGTTCCGTTCAGCCGCACCGAAGATTGGGACGGCAAGATCGTCCACGAGCCTTCCACCTTTGTAACGGCGATCGGCGCGGGGACGACCTATCCCGACTACAAGCCGGCGCCGTTCATCGTCTCGGCCGAGGTCGACGGCGTCGACATGGTGACTGTCGTCACCGAGGGCATCTTCTCCTATTGCGGCATCAAGGTGAAGATCGACACCGACCGCTATCTCGGGCCGGAGACCGCGACCGTCCGTGCACAAGGCGAGGCGGTCGGCCATGTCACCACCAGCGAATACGGTTCGCAGATGCTGTCGCTCGGCGGCGTGCATCATCTGACCGGCGGCTCCAAGAAGGAGGGCCGCGTCACCTGCGACACGCTGATGGATCTCGCAAATTGCAAGGCGGTCGAACTCACCATCGACGGTGGCGCGAGCGTGGTGGTGCAAGCCGGCCAGCCGCCGATCGTCAACGGCATGAAAGAAGAGCGCATGCGCGTCGGCTGCGGCTCGGCGACGATCGGCATGTTCGCCAAGCAATGGCACGGCAAGGTCGACGAGGTCGTCGTGGTCGACGACCATATCACCGGCGTGCTCTCGGAGCACCAGGCCGGCAAGCTGCTCGACATCGCCGATACCGGCATCAAGATGAAGGGGCGCCGCTCGACGCCCGGCCGCTATTTCCAGGTCGCCGATCCCGGCACGGGTTGGGGCGGCACCAATATCTCCGATCCGCTCGCAATCCTGGGACCGTTCGACGCGAAGGAGGCCAAGCCTGGCCTCACCATGCTGATGGTCTCCACGACGGGCGAGCATTCGTCCTATTACGTGCTCGACGAAGCCTTGAAGCCGGTCGAGACCGAAATGCCTGACGACCTCAAGTTCTCGGTCGAGCGCATTCAGGAGAATTGCGAGCCAGCGCTGTGTACGGTGCTGTTCATGGCCGGCGCCGGTGGTTCCTTGCGGGCGGGCGTGACCGACAATCCAGTGCGGCTGACGCGCTCGGTGAAGGACGCCCTGACGCGCGTCACCAGTGGCGGCGCGCCGGTCTATGTCTGGCCGGGCGGCGGCATCACCTACATGGTCGACGTGACGCAGATGCCGGCGGGGGCGTTTGGTTACGTGCCGACGCCGGCGCTGGTCGCGCCCATCGAATTCACGATGAAGCTGTCGGACTATGCGGCACTCGGCGGGCACATGGATTATGTGAAACCGCTCTCCGAAGTTCAGGGCGGCGAGGATGTCCGCCAATTGCCCTGGCAGAACCCGATTCCGGGGCCTCGGGCATGACAAGGCTCCCGCAAATCGCGTTGCTGTCTGATGGCCGGCGGCTGCATTTGCAGGATGGACCGATTGATTTGATCGTCGAGGCGAGGGGGGCTGCCGACGCAGTGCGCGCGGCCTATGAGGCTGCGGCCCGGCGCTTCACGGGTTTGCTGGACGAGCTCTGCGCGGAACTGCCAGAACTGCGGGCGGCAGCTGAGCCGGAGCGGACATTGCTGGTAGGCGTCGTGGCGCGCCGCATGCACGCCGCGGTGGCGCCCTATGCCGCTGATGACTTCATTACGCCGATGGCGGCGGTTGCCGGCGGCGTGGCGGAGGAGATTCTCGGCGCAATGCTGAACGCTGCGGCGCTCGATCGAGCCTATGTCAATAATGGCGGCGACATCGCCCTGCATCTCGGCGACGGCCAGCATTTTTCGGTCGGCCTGATGGACCGGCCCGATCGCGGCGGCGTGATGCGGGCAATCAGGGTGGATGCCGATGATACCGTGCGGGGCATTGCGACCAGCGGAAGGCACGGCCGCAGCTTTTCGCTCGGGATTGCCGATGCGGTGACCGTGTTGGCCGGAACGGCCTCGCAAGCCGATGCCGCCGCGACGATCGTTGCGAATGCCGTCGATCTGCCGGGGCATTCGGCGATCATCCGAAAGCCAGCGTGCGAGCTTCAGCCCGACAGCGATCTCGGCGCGCGGCTCGTGACCCGCAACGTTGGTGGATTGTCGCAGAACGAGATCGCCACCGCGCTCGAATCTGGCGCGGAATGTGCACGGCAATTATTCGATCGCGGATTGATCGAGGGTGCCGTGTTGCAGCTTTGTGGTGATATGCTTGTCATCGGGACCAAGGATATTGAACGGCAACGATCGCGCCCGCTTGTACAAGAGAACGCGGTTCATGCCTGAACAGGGAAGCGGCTCGAGGAAAAAATCATGAGCGCGATCATCCGCAAGATCGTCACCGTTGTCGAAGAGACGCAGATGGAGATGGGCCGCCAGGTCTCGCCGGCGACGCGGCGTGCGGCGGCAATCGCCGTGATCGAGAACCCGTTTGCCGGAAAATATGTCGAGGATCTCTCGCCGCTGATCGCGATCGGCGAGGAGCTCGGCGAGCTGCTGTCGAAGCGCGCGGTGGCGGCGCTTGGCATCGACGGGTCCAAGGCGCAGAGCTATGGCAAGGCCGCGGCCGTCGGCGAAAACGGCGAGCTGGAGCATGCAGCCGCCATCCTTCACCCGAAAATGGGTGCGCCGGTGCGCAAAGTGCTAGGCAAGGGCGCTGCGCTGATCCCGTCGTCGAAGAAGCGCAGTGGACCCGGCACGACGCTGGACATTCCGTTGGGCCACAAGGATGCAGCCTTCGTGCGCAGTCATTTCGACGGCATGGAAGTGCAGATCAACGACGCGCCGCGCGCCAACGAGATCATGGTCGCGGTCGCCGTCACCGACAGCGGCCGTCCTTTGCCGCGCGTCGGCGGGCTGACCGTTGCGGAGATCAAGGGCGAAGACGGACTGCGTTAATCTTTTCAGAAAAGTGGAGGTTGGGATGCGAGCAAAGAACTATTTTGTCGGCGCGGCGTTCGCGCTGTTGGCAAGCGGCATGGCTCATTCGGCCCTGGCGGAAGACATCAAGATCGGCGAGATCAACAGCTACTCGCTGCTGCCGGCATTCACCGAGCCCTATCGCAAGGGCTGGCAGCTTGCGGTCGAAGAGATCAACGCAGCCGGCGGCATCAACGGCAAGAAGCTCATCGTCGTGTCCAAGGACGACGGCGGCAAGCCGGCGGATGCGCAGACCGCGGCCAACGAGCTGGTGTCGAGCGAGGGCGTGGCGATGCTGACGGGTACGTTCCTGTCGAACATCGGTCTTGCGGTCAGCGACTTCGCCAACCAGAAGAAGGTGTTCTTCCTGGCGGCCGAGCCGCTGACGGACGCCATCACCTGGTCGAAGGGCAACAAGTACACGTTCCGACTGCGCCCCTCCAATTACATGCAGGCGGCGATGCTGGTGGAAGCAGCCAGCAAGCTGCCGGCAAAGCGCTGGGCGACGATTGCGCCGAACTATGAATACGGCCAGTCCGCGGTCGCGGTGTTCAAGAAGCTGATGTCGGAGAAGCGGCCCGACATCCAGTGGGTCGACGAGCAGTGGCCGCCGCAGGGCAAGATCGACGCCGGCCCGGTGGTGCAGGCGGTTGCCGCGGCCAATCCCGAAGCGATCCTCAACGTCACCTTCGGCGCGGACCTCGTGAAGCTCGTGCGTGAAGGCAACACCCGCGGCCTGTTCAAGGGACGCGAGGTCGTCTCGTTCCTCACCGGCGAGCCCGAATATCTCGACCCGCTCAAGGAGGAGACGCCAGAGGGCTGGATCGTCACCGGCTATCCCTGGTACTCGATCAAGACGCCCGAGCACGACGCGTTCCTGAAGGCCTATCAGGCCAGGTACAACGACTATCCGCGCCTCGGCTCGATCGTCGGCTACCAGACCATCAAGTCGGCGGCGGCGATCCTGGCGAAGGCCAATTCGACCGATCCGGAGAAGCTGATCACTGCGGCGGAAGGGCTGTCGATGCCGTCGCCGCTGGGCGAGATCACCTTCCGCAAGATCGATCACCAGTCGACGCTCGGTGCCTATGTCGGCAAGACCGCGCTGAAGGACGGCAAGGGCGTGATGGTGGACTCGTCTTACAAGAAGGGCGCGGATTATCTGCCAAGTGATGCCGAAGTCGAGAAGCTGCGTCCGAAGGATTGATCTCCGCTGCCGTAGGGTGGGTTAGCCGGAGGCGTAACCCACCACGGTCTGTACCCGCAGAACCAGAAGAGGTGGGTTACGCTGCGCTAACCCACCCTACGAAGCTCTCTCTCCCCGCAAGCGGGGAGAGGTGATGCAACACTAACCCGGACCGCCGATGGCCTTTTATGTCGTACAGTTTCTGACCGGTCTCGCCAGCGCAGCGTCGCTGTTCCTGGTGGCGTCGGGCCTGTCGATCATCTTTGGCGTGACGCGGATCGTGAATTTCGCGCACGGCGCCTTCTACATGATTGGTGCCTATATCGCCTTCACGCTCACCGAGCGCCTATCGGGGACGTTCGGCTTCTGGGGCGGGATCGTCATCGCTGCGCTTGCCGTGGCGGTGATCGGCGTCATTGTCGAGATGGTGCTGCTCCGGCGGATCTATCACGCGCCCGAGCTGTTCCAGCTGCTTGCGACCTTCGGCCTGACCTTGATGGTCGAAGACCTCGTCGTCCTGATCTGGGGCCCGGACGATCTCGTCGGGCGCCGTGCACCCGGCTTCAAGGGGGCGATCGACTTCTTCGGCCAAAACATCCCGAGCTATGATTTATTCCTGATCGTGCTCAGCCCGGTCGTGCTCGGCATTCTCTGGCTTTTGTTTCAGCGCACGCGCTGGGGCGTGCTGGTGCGCGCAGCGACGCAGGACCGCGACATGGTCGCAGCGCTCGGCGTCAATCAGAAATGGCTGTTCACGAGCGTGTTTGCGGTCGGCGTTTTCCTCGCCGCTCTCGGCGGTGCGCTCCAGATCCCACGCGATGCCGTGCATCATGCGATGGATTTGCGCATCATCGTCGAGGTCTTCGTTGTCGTGGTGATCGGAGGCCTCGGCAGCATCATCGGTGCTTTCGTCGCGGCGGTGCTGGTCTCCGAGCTCAACGCCTTCGGCATCCTGATCTTTCCCAAAATCTCCATCATCCTGGTGTTCCTGGTGATGGCGGCGGTGCTGATCGTGCGGCCCTGGGGCCTGTTCGGCAAACCAGAGGCCCCCGCGCGCAAGACGCCGGGTCTCACCGTCAATCCCTGGCGGCCGCTGATGTCGAATGAGCGGCTGGCTGCGCTTGCAGCGCTCGTCATCGCAGCGACGCTGCCGCTGTTCGCCGGCAACTATGCACTGACCGTCGGCTCGGAGATCGCGATCTCCGTGATCTTCGCCGTCAGCCTGCACTTCCTGATGTCGGTCGGCGGGCTCGCGTCCTTTGGCCACGCCGCCTATTTCGGCCTCGGCGCTTACGGCGTCGCTTTCCTCGCCAAGATGGCGGGGCTGCCGATGATCGTCTGCCTGTTGCTCGGTCCGCTGCTCGGCTGCATGGGCGCTGCCGTGTTCGGCTTCTTCGCGGTACAGCTCTCGGGCGTCTATTTTGCGATGCTGACGCTCGCCTTCGCGCAGATCGTCTGGTCGATCGCGTTCCAGTGGGTGAGCGTCACCGGCGGCGACAACGGCATCCTGGGCGTCTGGCCCGCGAGCTGGGCCGCGAGCCCATCGCATTTCTATTGGCTGTCGCTCGGTGTTGCTGCGCTCGTGACGATCGCTTTGCGGGCAATGGTGTTCTCGCCATTCGGCTATGCGCTGAGAGCAACGCGCGACTCGCTGCTGCGCAGCGAAGCGGTCGGCATCAACGCCAAGCGCATCCAGTGGACGGCCTTCGTGATCGCGGGCACGACCGCGGGCATCGGCGGCGCGCTGTTCGCCTACCTCAAGGGTAGCGTCTTCCCGGACAATCTCGGCATCTCGCTCTCGGTCGATGCGCTGGTCATGGTGCTGCTCGGCGGCGTCGAGACGGTGTCGGGCGCGGTGATCGGCGCCATCGTCTACAAGGCCTTGAACATCTGGCTGGTCAGCCAGACCGATCTGTCAAAACTCGTGCTCGGCGGCTTCATCGTTCTGATCGTCGTCGTCTTCCCCAAGGGCATCGTCGGCATGCTGGAGATGCTGGCGCAGCGCCGCAGGAAGGCATCGCCGCCGGGCTCCCCCTTGCTTGCCAAGCCGATCGAGTCCGCCGAATGAGCGTCGCCCCCCCACTTCTCGCGGTCGAAGGACTGACCAAATCCTACGGCGGCGTCCACGCCGTGCGCGGCGTCTCGTTCTCGCTGCGATCAGGCGAGATCCTGGCGCTGATCGGACCGAACGGCGCGGGCAAGAGCACTTGTTTCGATATGCTCAACGGACAGAACAAGCCTGACACCGGCCACGTCCGCCTGCTCGGCGAGGACACAACCGGCAGGAAGCCGCGCGAGATCTGGCGGATGGGCGTGGGCCGCACCTTCCAGATCACCGCGACTTTCGCGACCATGACGGTGCGCGAGAACGTGCAGGTCGCGCTGATCTCGCACGGCAAGCAATTGTACAATCTTTGGGGCTCGGCACCGAACTTCGACCGCGGCGAAGCCGGGCGACTGCTCGAACTGGTCGGCATGGGCGGCTATGCGGATCGCCCTTGTGGCGAGCTTGCCTATGGCGATCTCAAGCGGCTCGAGCTCGCCGTCGCGCTCGCCAACCAGCCAAAGTTGCTGCTAATGGACGAGCCGACCGCCGGCATGGCGCCGCGCGAGCGCGTCGATTTGATGCGACTGACCGCGCAGATCGCCCGGGAAAAATCGATCGGCGTTCTCTTCACCGAGCACGACATGGACGTGGTGTTCGAGCACGCCGATCGCATCATCGTGCTCAACCGCGGCACGCTGATCGCCGAGGGCTCGCCGGCCGAGGTCCGCGGCAATCCGCAGGTGCAGGCGGTCTACCTTGGCGAGGGCCTGCTATACGATGCCGGGCATCGCGAGGGAGCATCGGCATGAAGCTCACGGTGCAAGACCTCAATAGTCATTATGGCCCGGCCCATATCCTGTTCGACATCGGCTTCGAGGTCGGCGAGGGGGAAGTCGTGGCATTGCTCGGCCGCAATGGCGCCGGCAAGTCGACGACGTTCCGCTCGATCGTCGGGCTCGTCGCGCAGCGCTCAGGACGGATCATGTTCGAAGGCAAGGATGTCTCGGCGCGTCCAACGCATGAGATCGTGCGCGATGGGCTTGGTTACGTGCCGGAGGAGCGGCGTATCTTCACCGATCTGACGGTGGAAGAGAATCTGGAAGTCGGCCGCCAGCCGAAGCGCCCGAACGCGCCGCACTGGACCCGCGACAAGCTGTTTTCGCTGTTCCCCAACCTCGGCGAGATGAAAAATCGCCCGGGTGGCCGCATGAGCGGCGGCGAGCAGCAAATGCTCACCATCGCACGCACGCTGATGGGCAATCCGTCGCTGGTGCTGCTCGACGAGCCCTCGGAAGGCCTGTCGCCGAAGATCGTGGAGCAGATGGTTGAGGCCATCCTGACCATGAAGAAGGAGGGCGTCAGCATCGTCGTCTCCGAGCAGAATCTGCACTTTGCGCGGCTGATCTCCGATCGCGCCTATATCATCGAGCGCGGCCGCATCTGTTTCGGCGGCACCATGGCCGAGCTCGATGCGCGTCCGGATATCCGCGACGCACATTTGTCGTTGTAGGGGGCGGGGAGCGGATGGCGAGAAGCGTCGCGGCGAAGAAAAGCGTCAAACCGGCAAAGCCGCCTTACGTGCTCGATGAGCAGGTTGGCTTCATCCTTCGACAGGTCTGGCAGCGTCACAGCGCGATCTTCTCTCGCGAGATCGGCACCAATATTACGCCGACGCAATGGGCGGCGCTGTCGAAGCTCGCCGAGGCCGGGCCATGCTCGCAGAACCAGCTCGGGCGCCTGACGGCGATGGATGTGGCGACCATCAAGGGCGTGATCGATCGTTTGACGGCGCGCGGCCTGACCGAAACCAGCCAGGATCCCGAGGACGGACGGCGGCTTCTGGTCAGCCTGACGCGCGCGGGCCAGCAGCTGGCGGAAAAGGTCGCGCCGAATGCGCTCGCGATCACCCGGGAGACGCTGGCGCCGCTCGAGGCAAAGGAGCGCGAGATGCTGATGGCGCTGTTGAACAAGCTGCGGTGAGGCGCGACTAACCTCGATGAAGGTCTTGTCGAGGTTTTTCGGTATGAGAGCGGCGACGCAGTTTGCGACGGTTCTGAGTATGAGCGCGGTGCTTGCGGGCCAGTGTGCTCCAGCCCTCGCGGCGCAAGCCTATGAGGGGTTCTGGGCGTCAACCAAAAAGGATTGCCGCGACCAGGACAGCGCCAACCGCATGAGCATCGAGGGCGGCAACCGCCTCTATTGGTACGAGACCAGGTGCCGCGCCAGCGAGATCACCGCCGATGGAAAGCTCAGCTGGAAAATGAAGCTCGCCTGCGAAGGCGAGGGCGAGAAGTATCGCTCTAGTCCCCGGGTTTCCATTGCCGCTGATGGCAAGCTGGTGATGGACAACAGCCCGGTCGGGCAAGGCAAGCGCCAGACCTACGTGCGTTGTGAAATCGCTAAGCGCCGTTGATTGGGTGATCTGCTTTTCCCGAGGGACCGCGCGGAGCGGCGAGCCGCTCCGGCTGCGTCACTTCGCCACCACCTCCGGCACCCTGCCGGCCGGCGGAGTGTTGCGGCTGCGCTGGGTGCGCACGATACCGTCGATGATGGTCATGCCGATGCCGGGCAGGTCGCCGAGCTGGACGCTCTCCAGGATGTTCTTGCCGGCCGAATGCTGCGCCTTGTCCATGATGACGAAATCGGCGGAACGGCCGACTTCGATCAGGCCGCAATCCAATTCGCGCATCCGCGCGGTGTTGCCGGTGGCAAGGCAAAACGCGACCTCGGCCGGCAGGTCGCCAAGCGAGGACAGCATCGACACCATGCGGAGAATGCCGAGCGGCTGCACGCCGGAGCCGGCCGGCGCGTCGGTGCCGAGGATGACGCGGTGCAGATCGCCCATCTCGCGCGCGATGCGCAACGTGAACAGCGCCGAGCGCTCGTTGCCATTGTGGACGAGCTCGAGGCCGCGCTTGCAACCCTCGCAGATGCAGCGGATCTGGTCGTCGGGAAGCGCGGTGTGGCCGCCATTGATGTGGCCAACCACGTCCGTGTCGGCCTCCAGCACCACGTCCTTGTCGATCAATCCGGAGCCGGGGATCGAGGGACCGCCGGTGTGGATCGTGCTCTGGATGCCGTATTTGCGGGCCCAGCCGACCATTTTTCGCGCTGTGGGGCCGTCCTTGACGCCGCCCAGGCCCACTTCGCCGAGCAGCTTGACGCCGGCTGCGGCCAACTCCTTGAAGTCCTCCTCCACCATCTCGCACTCGATCACAGGCGCGCCGGCGTGAACCTTCACGCCGCCAGGCCGCAGATTCCAGAATGCGCGCTGGGCGAAGATTGCCATCGCCTTCAACCCGACGACGTCGCGCGGGCGGCCGGGCATGTGCACCTCGCCGGCGGAAATCATCGTGGTGACGCCGCCATGCAAATTGCTGTCGATCCAGCCGATCTGGTTCTGGCGCGGCGTCCAGTCGCCCGCAACTGGGTGGACATGGCTGTCGATCAGGCCGGGCGCCACCGTGGTGCCGTTGGCCTCGACGATGGTGGTCGCGCCTTCGGCGTTGAGGTCCTTGAAGCGGCCGATCGCGGTGATCTTGCCGTTCTCGGCGACGATGGTGTCGCCGTCCAGGATCGGCTTTTCCAGCGCGCCGGACAGGATCAGGCCGATATTGCGGATCACGAGCTTCGAGGGTCCGGCGGCCTG
Source organism: Bradyrhizobium sp. MI1.10 (assembly GCF_055811035.1). Taxonomy (NCBI): domain Bacteria; kingdom Pseudomonadati; phylum Pseudomonadota; class Alphaproteobacteria; order Hyphomicrobiales; family Nitrobacteraceae; genus Bradyrhizobium; species Bradyrhizobium sp. MI1.10. The sequence goes on along the minus strand of NZ_JBVVPN010000004.1, from coordinate 77,770 downwards.
GGGTGCGTCATGCGCCATGGAATGGGTCCTTATCCTTAACTGCAACGCTTCCGATCTTGGGCAGCCTTGACCCCGGGATCAAGCCGGATTATTCATTAGTATACAAATGATCGTGTACAAACGACGCATAGCTGCCGCCTTGAAAACCGCCACGACACACCACGGAAGGGTGAGATGAGCAATTTCAATCGGGAAGCCGTTTTGAGCGTCCACCACTGGACCGACACGCTATTCTCCTTCAAGACCACCCGCAGCCCGACCTTCCGCTTCCGCAACGGCGAATTCACCATGATCGGCCTCAAGGTCGGCGAGAAGCCGCTGCTGCGGGCCTACAGCGTCGCCAGCGCCAATTACGAGGACACGCTGGAGTTCTTCTCGATCAAAGTGCCGGACGGCCCGCTCACCTCCCGGCTCCAGCATCTGAAGGAAGGCGACGAGATCATCGTCAGCCGCAAGGCCACCGGCACGCTGGTGATCGACAATCTGGAGGACGGCCGCAACCTCTACCTCATCGGCACGGGCACGGGCCTTGCGCCGTTCCTAAGCGTGATCAAGGACCCCGAAACCTACGAGCGGTTCGAGAAGGTCGTGCTGCTGCACGGTTGCCGGCACGTGAAGGAGCTCGCCTATGGCGAGATGATCACGGAGACGCTGCCCAAGGACGAGCTGATCGGCGAGTACATCCGTAGTCAGTTGATCTACTATCCGACCGTGACGCGCGATCCCTTCCGCAATCGCGGCCGCATCACCGACCTCATCACCTCGGGGAAGCTGTTTTCCGACATCGGCCTGCCGGCCTTGGAAGCCGCCCACGACCGCGTCATGATCTGCGGCAGCCCGGCGCTGGTGGCGGATACCCGCGTGCTCCTCGGCGAGCGAGGGCTTGTCGAGGGCAATCACGGCGAGCCGGCCCAATTCGTGGTCGAAAAGGCCTTCGCCGAACGCTAGGCCCGGAATTTTCGCGCAATAAGACCGTATTTTCGCCGCCGGACGCCCGTTGCGGCGCCGATTCGGCGCGCGATACACTGTGGGAACGAATCAGCGGAGTTCCCACATGGTTGCGGACAGCGACAGCAACATCGCCTGGCACCGGGTTCAGTTGAAGAAGAACCGCGCCGAGCTGAAGGCGCTCGAGACCGCGCGCTTCACGATGGGCGAGATCGCGTCTTCGAAACGGAACGGCCAAACCCAGAAGGCGGTCGGGGAACTCAGGCGCAAGATCGCGCAATCCGAGCGCGCCATCGCCGATCACGACAAGCGCACGCGCCGTCCGCTCACCACCGACCTGCAAAGCCTCAGCAAGGGCAGCTGGAGCAATTGGGACGCCTACACCAACCAGCAGCAGCGCAAGATCAGCCCGCGTTCGCCGGGGCGGGGGTAGATTCGTCTCTCTACGCCTGCACCGCCGAAGCGCAGGTTCCGCACCCCTTGCGCGGGCGGCGTCGTGCACCATCTCGGTGAGACGCCATCAACCGCTTCGGTGATCACATGGCGCCACGCCTCGATTTCACCAGCGAGGCCTTCTTTCGCGATCCACCCAGGGCGATCGCGACGTTGCGCATGTCCGGTGCTGTTGTCGCGGTGCGATTTCCTCTCGTCGGCGATGTCTGGATCACCACGACCTATGAGGCCGCGGCGCAAGTCCTGAAGGAGGGCAGCAATTTCACGCTGCGCAAGGAGGATGGCGACGTCGCAGGTTTGCGCTGGTGGATGCCGAACTACGTTAGAACCATCGCCAACAACATGCTGACGATGGACGAGCCTGACCACACAAGGCTGCGCAGCATCGTGGACGAGGCGTTCCGACGCCGCGCGATCGTCGCGATGGAGCCGCGTATCCGCGCCATCGCGGAGGGTCTCGCCGACGAGCTGTTCTTGGCAGGAAGCCCGGCCGATCTCGTCCAGCGCTATGCCCGCATCCTGCCGCTCGCGGTGATCTCCGAGCTGCTTGGGTTGCCGTTGGCCGATCGCCCTCGCTTCATCGCCTGGGCCAATACGATGTCCTCGCTCACGAACGTCGCCAGCTTCTTCCGGCTGCTGTTCGCGTTCCGCAAGATGCGAGCCTACCTCGAACGGCAGCTTCAGATTGCGCGCGCGCGGGGCGGCGAGGGCCTGATCTCGGAGCTGGTCCAGGTCGAGCGCGAGGGCGGCCAGATCACGCCGGACGAAATGGTGTCGATGGTGTTCCTGCTGCTCGCGGCGGGCTCCGAGACCACCACGCATCTCATCAGCGGTTCCGTCTACGAGCTCCTCAGAAATCCTGGCGTCCGCGACTGGCTGGCACAGGACTGGAGCCGCGTCGGGCTTGCGGTGGAGGAATTCCTGCGCTTCGTGTCGCCGGTGCAGTTCTCCAAGCCGCGCTATGTGAGGCGGGATATCGAGCTCGCGGGCGTGCGTCTCAAGAAGGGCGATCGCGTCATGGTGATGCTCGCCGCGGCGAACATGGACCCGGCGGCGCATGATCGTCCCGACAGCCTCGATCTCGCGCGCAAGCCGAACCGTCACATTTCCTTCGGAACGGGCATCCATTTCTGCCTCGGTCATCAACTTGCCCGGATCGAGGCAGCGTGTGCCTTGCAAGCGCTGTTTGTGCGATGGCCGAAACTTGGTTTTGCTGTGGACGTGTCTCAGATCCACTGGCGCAAGCGACCGGGCATGCGTGCGATCGCGAACCTCCCTGTCGTGCCCGACGGCCACGGAGCACAGGCGACAGCGTCAGCTGGATCGATGACGGTTCGTTCCCAGCCAGTGGCCTGCTGAGACTTACGCCTTGCGGAAAATTTTCTCTGCACTCGTCGGTAGGAACGGCATGCCGTTGCTCTAGTTGTTTTTGCGACATCGAAAGCCGCGATGAGTTCCTCCGGTCGATGTCGTGTCAACAACAGGAGACAGCATCATGACCGGCAAGATGCCACCTGTTCCGGCCGAGAACCAAAGCCCAAAGGGAACCGGCGACAGCAAGCAAGTGTCCTCGACTGCCCCGCACGGCCAGCAGCGTGCGCAAAATCCAGACCAGCAAGGGCAGCAGGGCAACATCAAGCAGAACACCACCAACCAAGGCTATCAGCAGGATCGCTGAGGAGGTGACATGTCGACATCCACCAAGACACCGAACAGCATCCGTCAGGGCGGACCTGGCGCTTCGCATGAGAATGCGAAGGCACCGCTCGAAGTGAAGAAGCCACCGGCGGACGACCCGCAGCGCAACCACAGCCGCGTCTCCGGCGGAGGTGGCGAGCACGATTCACACCACAGGCATGACGAGGCCGGAAAGGGCGGAGGCAGGTGAGGCATGACCAATAGGCAACCCAAACTCTACGCACCGACCGAAAAGGATCTGCACGAAAATCCCCTGATCGGCGGATCGAAGGGCGCAACGATGGCCGGTATCTCGCCTGAGGACCTCGAGGACGCCCTGGGCGAGAACACGATCGAAGGCGACGTCGAGAACGACGTGAACGCCACTGGCGGCATCGACAAGGACGTCGCGCGCAGTGGCACGCACCGACGAGACCGATAGCTCCGGAGGACGAGCATGCAAGGCAAGAAGACCCACGAGCAACAGGTTCGCATCCTCGAGCGCAAGCCGGATGTTCCAGACGCGCGAGAGCTTGACCAAGCCATCGGCCACAATCCGGAGGACACGGCCGTCCATCGCGCGCGACCCGAGGCGCGGCAGAGTGAATTTCCGGTGAGCCGGGGCGGCCTCAACCAGGAGAGCGACCACAACAAGCACAACGACACCGGCCAGAGCGGCCACAAGCCCCCGAAACCGACGCCGGCCCAGCAGAAGCACTGAGCCTCACGGGCGATCAAAGCAAGAGGAGAAAAAGATGCCAGGTGGTCATGGCAGCAAGACGCATTTCAGATCGGGCATGCACGGCAAGGGCGACGGCACCGGCGCCATGACGGACGTGTCCAAGGACAAGATCGGCGACAACATGGTCCTTTCGAACCGCGACAAGAAGCAGCATTCGGACATTCGCGGCATGGACGGCAAGTCGATCCAGACGGATCAATATCAGGATCACTCGGCCAACCGACTCGATGAGGAGCCGGGCAGCGACGAGACCTGAGAGCGGCGCTCCTTTCCGCTGAACTCGCGGACCGGTTTTCAGCCGGTCCGCTTTTTTGCCGGCCCGAGATCGCGCTCCCAGCCGAACACGGAGCGGCCGTCGAGATCGGGCGAGGCGGCACGCTCTCCGGCGATGAACGTATCGACCGATGGCCCGTGCGCGGTGCGCTCCAGCCGCCGCGCCTGGTCGTCGAGGCGCTTGATCGCCTGCATCTCTTCCTCGCGCCCGAGCTTTGCGTTCTGAATCGCTCCCTTCAGCACGCGAATGGTTTCGTCATAGACCTTGATTGGAACAGGGTAGGGATGCCGGTCCTTGCCGCCGTGGGCAAGCGAGAAGCGGGCGGGATCGTTGAAGCGGTAGGGCGCGCCGTGCACGACTTCGGCGACCATCGCCAGCGAACGCACCGTGCGCGCGCCAACGCCGGGCGTCAGCAGCAGCTCCGGAAAGTCGACCGGGCCGCGCTCGGCCGCGGCCGCGAGTGTGCCGTGCAGGCGGCGCGCGAACACATCTTTTGGCCGGACGTCGTGATGCGCGGGCATGATCAGGTGCGGCAGCATCGCCTGCGCGGGCTCTGGCGCAGTCCCGGTGAGCCGCTCGAATTCGGAAAGAATGCGATCGGGGCCGAGATCACTCAACAGTTCGAGCTGCGCGGAGCGCGAGATATCAGCGCGATGATCGGTGAGGTTGACGATCTCGCCTTGCAGCGGCCCGTCGATCGCGCTGTGCGGTGCGTCGACAAAACTCTTCAGTGCCTCGGAATGCCAATGATAGCGGCGGGCCTGCCGCTTGTCGCCGTTCATGCCCTGCTGCACCACCGTCCATTTGGCGTCGGCGGTGACGAAGAATCCGTGCAGGTAGAGGTCAAAGCCGTCCTGGACCGCGGCGCTGTCAACCTTCGCAACGAGGCGACTCGCACGCGTGAGCATTGCGCCGTCGAAGCCGACGCGGTCGCCGAGCTGCATCAGTTCGTCCGGGGTCTTGCGCGAGTGCTGGCCGCGCCCGCCGCAGACGTAGATTCCGAGCTCATCCTGCAGCGGGCCCAAACCCCGCTTCAGCGCGCCAATCACCGACGTCGTGATGCCGGAGGAGTGCCAGTCCATTCCCATTACGGCGCCGAAGGACTGGAACCAGAACGGGTGCGAGAGCCGCTGGAGGAATGCATCGCGCCCGTAATGATGGACGATCGCCTGCGTGACGATCGCGCCGAGCGAAGACATGCGGGTGGCCAGCCAGGGTGGAACCCGGCCGGTGTGAAGGGGAAGATCGGCGCTGCCGGTCCGTCGAGTCATGATTGACCACAAATAGCGCAGTTCGGCGATGATTGCACCAGAGGGATGCTGCGTTGCACAGAGCGGGGGAGCGAACCACGCTGCGACGCGTTGAACGGCAAGCGCGAATGCAAATACGGGGACTTTAATGAATCGGCAGACCCTTTTGGCCGACATCGACAGGATGTTCGGGTGGATACCGTCGTGGTTCGTCGGCCTGTGTCTGGTCGTTGGCGCGATCCTGATGGCCCTGTCGATCTACCGTCTCGCGGTTTGGCTGTTCAACCGCGCGTTCGGAACCCGTCTCCCGCTCGTGAGCGTGTTCATCGAACGCACGGCGGGCCCTGCTCAGCTGGCCGTCTGTCTTGCCGCCGTGGCGTTGGTGCTGCCGCTCGCGCCGCTGGACGACGCCTTCCGCACGCCGCTGACGCGCCTGTTCGTCGTTGCTTTCATCGCGCTGATCGGCTGGATCTCGATCCGGATCGTGGATATGAGCGCGGCACGGTATCTCCTGAACTTTCGCGACGTCACCGAGAATTTCGTCGCGCGCAAGCACGTCACCCAGGTCCGCGTCTTCAAGCGCGTAACCGATATCATCATCGTCATCATCACAGTGTCTACCGCGCTGATGACGTTCGACTCGGTCAGGCAATATGGCGTCAGCCTGTTCGCCTCCGCCGGTGCCGCAGGTATCATCGTCGGTCTTGCCGCCCGGCCGCTGCTGAGCAATCTGATCGCGGGCATGCAGATCGCGATCACACAGCCGATCCGCATCGAGGATGCCGTGATCATCGAGAACGAGTGGGGCTGGGTCGAGGACATCGCCTCGACCTATGTCGTGATCCGTCTGTGGGACTGGCGCCGCATGGTGGTGCCGCTGTCCTATTTCATCGAAAAACCATTCCAGAACTGGACCCGCGACACCGCGTCCCTGATCGGCGTGATCGCGCTCCACGTCGACTACCGCGCGGACGTTCCGCGGATCCGGCGCTGGCTGGAAGAAGCAGTGAAGGAATCCAAGTTCTGGGACGGCGAGGTGGTCAATCTCCAGGTGATCGACGCGGATGCTCGCACCATCGAGCTTCGCGCCCTCGTCAGCGCCAGGAACGCGCCACAGTCCTGGGACCTGCGCTGCGAGATGAGAGAGAAGCTCATCGCCTTCATCCGCGACGAGATGCCGGAAGCGCTGCCGCGCGAGCGCGCGATCCTGATCCCGTCGGGGGGAGGCGACGATGACGCCGATTTCGTGCGGCGTCCCGCGCCGCCGGAGAAGAGGCGGGCGAGCGCACGCAATTGACCTACTCGCGCGCCGCCTTCGTCGCGCCGCGCAAGCCCGCTCGCTGCTGGATCGTGTCGAGCGCGCCGGTCCTCATGCGAAGCACCTCATTGCGCGCGGATGTCGGCGGCCTTCAGCACCGGCTCCCATTTGGTCGCCTCGGCATGCATGTAGGCGTCGAAATCCTTGGAGGAGGAGCCGACCGGGGCTGCGCCGATCTTGCCGAGCGTCGACAGTACGTTCGAGTCCTGCAACGCCGCCTTCAGATCGGTTTCGAGCTTCGCCACGATCTCCGGCGGCATTTTCGCCGGGCCGAGAACGCCCCACCAGACGGAGACGTCGTAACCCGGCACACCCGACTCGGCGACGGTCGGAACATTGGGCAGCGCCTTGGAGCGTTCGGCCGAGGTTACTGCGAGCGCGCGCACCGGGCCGCCTTCGATCTGGCTGATGGCTTCTGCAAGTGGATTGATGCTGAGCGGGATGTCGCCGGCGATTACGGCGGTCAGCGCGGGGGCGCCGCCCTTGTAAGGGATCGCGACGATCTTGGTGCCGGACATATATTTCAATAGCTCACCGGCGAGATGCGCCGAGGTGCCGTTGCCCGACATGCCGTAGGAGAGCTTGTCAGGGTCCTTCTTCGCCGCAGCGAGGAGATCGCCGAGCGTCTTGTAGGGGCTGTCTTTGGCGACGACGATCGCGAGCGGCGAGGAAGCGACTTCGGTGATCGCGGTAAAATCCCTAAACGTGTCGTAGGGCACGCTCGGATAGATGAACTGATTGAGGGGATGACCGCTCGCGACCAGGATCAGCGTGTATCCGTCGGGGGCGGCTTGCGTCAGCGCCTGCGAGGCGACGATGCCGCCGGCGCCGGGACGGTTGTCGATCACCGGCTGCTGGCCCCAGGTTTTCGCCAATGCCTGTGCGAGCGTGCGCGCGAGCACGTCGACCGCGCCACCGGCGGCATAAGGGACAAGGATGTGAACCGGCTTGGTCGGATAGTTGTCGGCGGCCTCGGCGCCGCCGCCTCCCAGCAGCAGGCCGGCACCCAGCATCAAGCTGCCGATCTTCTTGTTCAAACCCAGCATTTCCAGCACTCCTTGCGGGCGTCTGCGCGCGGACCGTCGGTCTTTCGAGCCGTCCGGACGCCGCCCATGGTGCTTGTTGACGAGACCTGATCTTTTGTACGATAGTACAAATCACATGACGCGCAACCCCGCCAGCAAGGAAACGGCCCGCAAGCCGAACATGCGTGAGGCAATTCTCGCCGCGGCCGAGGAGCTGTTCGCCACCAACGGCTTCAACGCCGTGTCGGTGCGCGATATTGCACAGGCCGCCGGCGCCAATCCCGGCAGCGTCACCTATCATTTCAAGACCAAGGACGGCCTGCTGCTGGAGATCTACCGGCGCCATTGCGGGCCGATGAATTTGCGCCGTTCCGAGCTGCTCGCGGCCGCCAAGCGCGTGCGCGATCTCCAGGACCGGCTCGAAGCGGTGGTGCGGGCCTATGTCGTGCCGGCCTTCACCTCGGGCAGCGATCTTGCCGGGGGCGGAGCGCGGTTCACACGGCTGCGCGCGGTGATGTCTGCGGAGGGCAATGAGGTCGCGCGGAAAATCATCGCGCAGACGTTTGACGACACCAGCCACGCCTTCATCGACGCGATCCACGAAAGCCTGCCGCACGTTCCGCGCACCGACATCGTCTGGCGCAGCCACTTCCTGCTCGGCGCGCTCTACTACTCGCTGGTGACGCCGGATCGCGTCTCGCGCCTGTCGCGCGGCGAGGCCGACGGCAGCGATGCCGCAAGCGCCATCGAACAATTGGTGCAAGCCACCGTGGCCGCGTTCCAGGCGCCGGCGCTCGATCAGGCTGCACCGGCACGGCGACGACCGGTCGTCAGCAGCAAGACTTGAACACTCGGTCTCGTTCGGCGGTTTATCCGATGGCAATGATGTACACACCGACCATCCCGCCGCCCGATCCGAACACGCGCACGCCGAAGTTCAAGCTGCCGAAGCTGGCTTGCGATGCGCATTGCCACATCTTCGGGCCCGGCGCGACATACCCTTACGCGCCGGTCCGTTCCTACACGCCGCCCGATGCGCCGCTCGCCGATTTCCGCACGCTGCATGCCAAGCTCGGCGTCGAACGTGCCGTCATCGTCAATGCCAGTGTGCATGGCACCGATAACACGGTGGCGCTCGACGCCATCGCGCAGAGCAACGGCGCCTATCGCGCGGTTGCCAATATCGATGACACCATCACGGAGCGCGGGCTCCGCGTGCTGCACGAGGGCGGCTTCCGCGGCTGCCGCTTCAATTTCGTCCACCATCTCGGCGGCGTTCCCGACAAGCGTGTGTTCGACCGCATCGTCGCGATGGTCGCGCCGCTCGGCTGGCACATCGACCTGCATTTCGACGCGATCGATCTGCCTGAATATGCGGACATGCTGACAAGGCTGCCGCTGAGCTACACGATCGACCATATGGGACGGGTGAAGGCGTCCGAAGGGCTCGATCAGCTTCCGTTCAAGATCCTGATCGAGCTGATGCAGCGCGACGAGAAGTGTTGGGTCAAGATCTGCGGATCGGAGCGGGTGTCATCGGCCGGTCCGCCGTTCACCGACGCCGTGCCATTCGCGCGAAAGATCGTCGAGACCGCGCCCGACCGCGTCATCTGGGGCAGCGATTGGCCACATCCCAACGTCAAGGCGATGCCGAACGACGGCGACCTCGTCGACCTGATCCCGCTGTTCGCGCCGGAGCCGGAGTATCAGCAGAAGATCCTCGTCGATAATCCAGCGCGGCTGTTCGAGTTCGAGCGATGACGGCGCTGGCGATCGACAAGCCGCGTGGACGGGCCTGGTGGAAGGAGCTCTGGATCCAGGTGCTCATCGCCATGGCCGCCGGCGTCGCGCTTGGGATCGTCAATCCCGAGGCGGGCGCCAGGATGCAGCCTTTGGGCGACGCCTTCATCAAGGCGATCCGGATGCTGATCGCACCGATCATCTTCTGCACGGTCGTCCATGGCATTGCCCATATGGCCGACATGGCGCGGGTGGGCCGCGTCGCGGTCAAGGCGATCGTCTATTTCGAGATCATGACCACGATTGCGCTGATCATTGGCCTTGTTGCGGTGAACTTGCTCAAGCCCGGCGTCGGCATGAACATCGATCCAGCCACCATCAATGCCAGCGCGATCGAACCCTATGTCAAGCAGACCGGCGTGATCGGCTTCGTGCCGTTCCTGATGAACATCGTGCCCGCGACGTTCATTGGCGCCTTTGCCGAGGGCAACATCCTCCAGGTGCTCTTCATCGCCGTACTGTGCGGATTTGCGCTGGTGCAGCTCGGCGAGCGCGCCGCGCCGCTGGTCGATCTCATCGACATCGCCGCCAAAATGGTATTCACCGTCGTCGGCTTCGTGATGTGGGCCGCGCCGATCGGCGCCTTCGGCGCCATCGCTTTCACGGTCGGCAAGTTCGGCGTGGGATCGCTGGCCTCGCTCGGCAAGCTGCTGGGCGGCTTTTATCTCACCTGCATGATCTTCATCGTCGTGGCGCTCGGTCCCGTCGCGCGGCTGTGCGGCTTCTCGCTGCTCAAGCTGATCCGCTACATCTGGGAAGAGCTGCTGATCTGCATCGCCACGACGTCGTCCGAGACAGTGCTGCCGCGGATGCTGACCAAGCTGGAGCAGGCCGGCTGCGAGCGCAGTGTCGTCGGCCTCGTAATCCCGACCGGCTATTCCTTCAATCTCGACGGCACCTGTCTCTACCTCGCCGCCGCCTCGGTGTTCCTGGCGCAGGCGACCAACACGCCGCTCGGGCTCACCGAACAGATCGAGCTGCTTTTGATCCTGCTCGTGACTTCCAAGGGCGCGGCGGGCATCGCGGGCGCCGCCTTTGTCGTGCTGGCGGCAACGCTGTCCGCCACCGGCAGCATTCCGGTGACGAGCGTGGCGCTCGTGCTCGGCATCCACCGCCTGATGTCGGAGGGGTTGACGCCGACCAATCTGATCGGGAACGCGGTCGCGACGATCGCGATTGCCAAATGGGAAGGCGCGCTCGATCACGAGCGCCTGCGACGGGTGCTCGACGGCGAGGAGCCCGCGGCCGCGGCTCGATGAATTTATGACGTTGACGAACAGAAGAGGGGAGTTTGTCCCATGAAAACAGGTCTCGTGATCACGGCCCATCCGGGCGATTTCGTCTGGCGCGCTGGAGGTGCCATCGCGCTGCATGCGAAGAAGGGCTATCGCATGAAGATCGTCTGCTTGTCCTTCGGCGAGCGCGGCGAGAGCCAGTTCGCCTGGAAGGAGAAGGGCGCGACGCTGGAATCGGTCAAGGCCGGCCGCAAGGACGAGGCGGAGCGTGCTGCAAAACTGCTCGGCGCCGAGATCGAGTTCTTCGACTGCGGCGACTATCCGCTGAAGCTGACCGAGGCGCATTTCAACCGCATGGTCGACATCTACCGCGAGCTCAATCCGAGCTTCGTGCTGACGCATGCGCTGGAGGACCCCTATAATTTCGACCATCCGAACGCGGCGCATTTCGCGCAGGAAACCCGCGTGGTCGCGCAGGCCATGGGTCACAAGCCCGGAGCGCAGTACAAATATTCGGCGCCGCCGGTGTTCCTGTTCGAGCCGCACCAGCCGGAGCAATGCAATTACAAGCCGGACCTGCTTCTCAAGATCGACGAGGTCTGGAAGGAGAAGTACGAGGCGTTCCAGATCCTCGCTGCGCAGAAGCATCTCTGGGGCTATTACGAGCGCGTCGCGCTCAATCGTGGCATCCAGGGCAGCCGTAACACCGGCGTGCCGATGACCTATGGCGAGGCCTATCAGCGGCTGTTCCCGACGGTAGCGGAGGAGCTGGCATGAAGCCCGTCGTCGTTCGTAACATCAAGCGCGCCGATCCCGCCGCCATGGCGGAGTACGGCGTCTCGACCGTGCACGAGGCCTATGGCCGGCTCGGCCTGATGAAGCCGTATTTGCGGCCGGTCTGGGCTGGCGCCGCGATTGCCGGTCCCGCCGTCACTGTGCTGGCGCAACCCGGCGACAACTGGATGATTCATGTCGCGGTCGAGCAGTGCAGGAAGGGCGACATTCTCGTCGTCGGCTGCACCACCGACAACACCGACGGCATGTTCGGCGAGCTGCTCGCAACCTCGCTGCAGGCGCGCGGCGTGCAGGGGCTGATTATCGATGCCGGCTGCCGCGACGTCAAAGCGCTGCACGAGATGAACTTTCCAGTGTGGTCGCGCGCGGTCTCGGCGAAGGGCACGGTGAAGGCGACGCTTGGCTCGGTCAATGTCCCCGTGGTCTGCGCCGGCGTCAACGTCGATCCCGGCGACATCGTCGTGGCCGATGACGACGGCGTCGTGGTCGTGCCGAAGCGCTACGCAGCCGAGGTCGCCGAGAAGGCGAAGAAGCGCAACGCCGACGAAGGCGGCAAGCGCAAGCGGCTGGCTTCGGGCGAGCTGGGCCTCGACATGTACCGCATGCGTGAGGCCTTGGCGAAAGCGGGGCTCGTTTACGTCGACGATCCCGAGGATGTCTGAGCGTAGTATTTTTTGAGCATGATCTATTCGGAAAACCGCTTCACACTTTTCCGGATCATGCTCTCGAGAAGCGGAGTGGGCCGATGGATCGTCTCAAGCTGAAGGCCGTGCTCGGCAGTCACCGCCATGTCGAGGCGGTGAAGAGCGGCGAGCTCCGCTCCGACCGCTTCGACCTCGACTTTATCGAATACACGCCGACCAACACTGCGTTCAAACCGATGGTGCGCGAGCAGGCCTTCGACGTCTGCGAGATGGCAATCGTCACCTATCTGATGGCGAAGGCGCATGGCAAGCCGCTGGTGCTGCTGCCTGCAGCCATGCTCGGCCGCTTTCAGCACTCCTACGCGCTCTATAATCCTGCGCGTGGAACGCTTGGGCCGTCCGATCTGGAAGGCAAGCGCATCGGCATCCGCTCCTTCACGACCACGACCGGAGCCTGGATCAGGGGCATCCTCGCCAACGACTACGGCGTCAACCTCGGCAAGATCCGCTGGGTCACCTTCGAGGATCCGCACGTCGCCGAATATGTCGACACCACCGAGCGCGCGCCGAAGGGCAAGAAGATCTTGCAGATGCTGCTCGACGGCGAGCTCGACGCCGTCCTCGGTGAGGCCTCGAGCGATCCGAAACTGAGGCCGCTGTTCCCCGATCCGGCCGCGGAAGCCGCCATATGGTACGCGCGCCGCAGCGTGGTCCCGGTCAACCATCTCGTGGTCGTGACCGAGCAGCTGGCGAAATCGCGTCCTGACGTGGTTTCGGGCGTCTATGATCTGCTCAAGCAAAACAAGGCGCAGGCGGGGCCTGCGGCAACGCCGGACCTTGTTCCGTTCGGAATCGAAGCGAACAGAAGGTCGCTGGAGCTGATCGTCGACTACGCGTTCCAGCAGGCGCTGATCCCGCGCCGCTATGCTGTCGAGGAGCTGTTCGACGCAACAACACGAGGACTGAACTGATGGCGGGCGATCCCAGGCGATGGCAGATCGGACTGGTCGGTTACGGCGAGGTCGGCAGGATCCTGGCCGAGGATTTGCGCCAGCAGGACATCACGGTCACAGCCTTTGACATCAAGCTCGGGGGCGAGCAGGGCGCACCGCTGATGGAGCATGCGGCGAAATTCGGTGTGGCGCTGGCGGTGTCTCACGCCGAGCTGGCCGCGAAGTCCGATTTCATCATCTCCGCGGTCACGGCGAGCCAGGCCGTGCCGGTGGCAGAGGCCTGCGCGGCCGCGATCAATCAAGGCACCTGGTTCCTGGATTTCAATTCGGCGTCTCCCGGCGCCAAGCAGTGCGCTGCCGCGCTGATCGATGGGGCCGCCGGACGTTATGTCGAGGGCGCGGTGATGACGTCGGTGCCGCCTTATCGCATCAAGGTGCCGTTGCTGCTCGGTGGTCCCGACGCCAGGGAACTCGAGCCGCTCTTGAACGCGATCGGTTTTGCGGCAAAGGTTGCGAGCGACAAGCTCGGGGTTTCCTCGGCGGTGAAGATGTGTCGCAGCATCATGATCAAGGGCCTGGAAGCCATGGTGATCGAGAGCTTCACCACCGCGCGCGCCTATGGCGTCGAGGATGCGGTACTGGCTTCGCTGGCGGAAACCTTTCCCACGATCGATTGGGAGAAGCAGGGCGCTTATTGCTTCCAGCGCGTGATCGAGCATGGCCGCCGCCGCGCCGAGGAAGTACGCGAGGTCGCCGAGACCGTGCGTGAAGCGGGGCTGACGCCGTGGTCCGCGCAGGGCACCGCCGAGCGGCAGGCCTGGGTGGCGGACCTCGCCGATGAGGGCCTGTTCGGAACGAAAGGCACCAAGGAGTTCGCCTGCAGCGCTGATTGGCGCACCGAGGCGGACCGAATCCTGGCGAAGATCAATCGCGAGAGCTAGGGCGGCTCCTGCTCAGGACTTTGCCGTGCGACTGCCGGTGAGCTCGTCGCGGGCGCGTTCGATCAACGCCATCAGGTCTTCCGTCTTGCGGGCCAGCCGATCATTCGCGGCTTCGGTCCGGAATTCTGCGCGGATCGATCGAATACACTTGTCGGCGGTATCGAGCGTCAGGAGCATGCGCGTTAGCTCATCCTGTGTCCGGACGCCCGCCAGATCGAGGTCCGACAGGACGTGCCCGATGCCGTCGAGCCGCTTCACCGCGGCCTCGCTGGGCGTTCTCGCTCGATTGGATTGGTGCTCGATGCCGCTGAATGCGCTGAACATGTCGATGCTTCCCCGTTGAATGCAGACATCAGTGCCGATCCTACTATGACGGGCACCGCGGGACTTGCAATGCGCGCAGCTATCGAGAATCAGCAAGAATCTACTATCCGGGAATCTACCGGATTCGGAATTGCGGAACGATGGGCGGTAACATCGAACGGAAGCTGCGGGGGAATCAGACGCCCTTCAATGCAGATATGCATTGAGAGCGGATCAGGAACCAGGGCGAAATAGAGTGGGCCGTTGCCGTGCAAAAGTCTGTCGGCCGCTCTTGAAGCCCATCACGATATCCGGCAGCTCGGCGATGGCGAAGCGGCTGTCTTGCGTGTCGAGCACAACGAGATCGGCCGGATTCCCAACCTCGATGCCGTAATCCCCGAGGTTCATCAGCCGCGCCGGCAGCTCGGTCACGAGATCAAGGCAGGTATCGAAGTCGTTGACCGAGGCATGCGCGACGTTGGCGTAGAAATTCGCCATTCGCAGCAGTGAGGCATCACCGAACGGCGTGAAGGGATTGAGCACGTTGTTGGTCGCGATCGAGCACAGCACGCCGTCGCCGGCGAGCTTGTGGACGAGCGTCAGCCCGCGTGGCACGTTGTGGGTCGCCTCGCGCCCCATCAAATAGAGATCGGTTGCCGGCAGCACGGTGACGGCTACGCCGGCCTTCTCCAGTTGCGCAGTGGCGGCCCTCAGCCGCTCCGGTGGCAGTGCGGAGAGCTTCGTCGCATGGCCGATTGCCACGCGGCCCCCGTAGTTGCGCCGCTCGGTCTGCCGGCAGACCTCGTCGAGGTGCCACCAGGAGGGATTGAGATCAAAATCGAGATGGAGATCGACGTCCACGTCGAACGCCTCGGCGAGGTCGAAGATGCGTGCGAGATGGGCGTTCGGATCGGTGTCCGTGTAAGGACAGCCGCCGATCACCGCGCCCCCGTCGCGCAGCGCCTGGATCAGAAGCTCCTCGCTGCCGGGATCGTTGGTGAGGCCTTCCTGCGGAAAGACACAGAGCGACAGGTCGATCGCCCAGGCATAGTCACGCTTCAGCGCCTTCACCGCCTCGAAGCCGCGCAAGCCGATGCGCGGATCGATCTCGACGTGGGTTCGCATGCGCGTGGTGCCGTGGACGATGGCACGTTCGAGCACCCGGGCGCCGCGCGCGTAGACGTCCTCGACCGAGAAATCCTTCTTCATCCCGGAGACGGCGCGGATCGCTTCGGAGACGCTGCCGTGATCATGCCCGCAGCGGCCGAGCAGGCAGGCTTTATCGAGATGGATGTGGCTGTCGACGAAGCCGGGCAGGGCGAGACGCCCGCCGACATCGACCTCAACGGCCTCGCAGGCGAGCGTCGGTTCGATGGCGGTGATCCGGCCGCGCGTGACGCCGATGTCCATCGGGTCGGCGGCACCACGCAGCAAGGCGTTGCGAAAGATGAGGTCAAAGGCGGGTTGCGTTGTCATGGCTCTTGGGGAAGGAATTTAGTGCATTCGGCCGCGTTTGGCGGCTCCAGATTGTCGGCAGTGTAGCGACGGAAATGTTCAAAATATATGCACGTATTCCCCGAGAGCGGCGTTAGTATTCCGCAACCCCGGGAGAATGACCATGTCCGCTACCGCAAAAGCCGAAGCCGGTCCGTCGTCCGACGCCGAGATCGTTGAAGCCTATCTCACGGCGTCGATGATCCCCGATCCGGACGCCGCGGCGGCCTATATGGCGCCGGGCACGGTGATCACCTTTACCGGCGGGCGCGAGTTCGATCATCCGCGGGGCCCGGCCGGGTTCAACGCCAAGCGCTACCGCTGGGTCAAGAAGAAGATGGATCGGTTCGACGTCTGCCCCGGCGACGGCGAGACCGTGGTCTATAGTGTCGGCACGCTCTACGGCGAATGGAAAGATGGGACCTCATTCGAGGGCAACCGCTACGTCGACCGCTTCGTGGTCCGGAATGGCCAGATCACCAAGATGGATGTCTGGAACGACAGCGCCGAGCGCATCCTGGTCCAGCGCGGTATCGATGCGTAAGCGCCATCCTGGCGCTTGAGCTGCCCTGACTCCACAGAGACAAACGGCCGGTCACCATATCGCAAGCCGCGATAGCTGGTAGACGCAAGCTCGTCTGGCGGCTGCCGCGCCCCTGCGTTATCAACGGTGCGATTGCTGCGCCCGGCATGGAGGCGCGAGCCTCCTCGAGGAGTTCCCAATGCGTTTACCCACTGTTGTCCTGGCCTTCACATGCCTTGCAACTGCCGCCTCCGCCGAAGACCTGTCGGGTACGCTTCAGAAAGTCAAAGAGACCAAGAAGATCACGCTGGGCTATCAGGAGGCTTCGGTCCCGTTCAGCTATCTCGATGGCAACCAGAAGCCGGTCGGCTTTGCCATGGATATCTGCCTTAGAATCGTGGATGCCGTAAAGAAGCAGCTCGGCATGCCCGACATCGCGGTCGACACTCTCGCCGTGACGTCGTCGAACCGGATTCCGCTGATGGTCAACGGGACGCTCGACCTGCATTGCTCGGCGACCACCAACAATGCCGATCGCCAGAAGCAGGTCGCCTTCACCAACACGCACTTCCTCAGCGCAACGCGATTTGCGGCCAAGAAAGCCGCAAAGATCAACACCATCGACGATCTCAAGGGCAAAGCGGTGACCGCGGTGGCCGGCTCGGTCAATTTGACGCAGCTCGCCAAGGTCAACACCGAGCGCAATCTCGGCATCAACGTGATGCCGGCCAAGGACCAGGCCGAGGCCTTCCTGTTGCTGGAAACCGACCGCGCCCAGGCCTACGCGCTCGACGACGTGCAGCTCGCGGTCGCGATCGCGCGCTCGAAGGAGCCGCAGCTGTTCATGATCAGCGAGGAGACGTTCTCGAAGCCCGAGCCTTACGGGATCATGCTGCGGCGGGAGGACGCGCCGTTCAAGGCGCTCGCCGACCGCGCGACTGCAGAGCTGTACGCCAGCCAGGAGATCGAGGTCCTCTACAAGAAGTGGCTGGAATCGCCGACGCCGCCGAACGGCCTCAACTACAACGTCCCGATGTCGGGCGCCTTGCGCAACGCCTTCAAGAAGCCGAGCTCCAGCTTCGATCCGGATGTGTACGTGGTCAACTGAGGCGAGGGCGCCAAGGCGCTGGTTGCAATCGGCTGCGTGTCATTGTGCCCTCGCCCCTTGCGGGAGAGGGCATCTCCGCTGGTGGACGCAGACTCGCTCGGGTGAGGGGTCTGTCTCCGCGGATAGATACCTCTCGTCCGGCGCTTCGCGCCACCTTCTCCCGCAAGGGGAGAAGGGAAGATGGCACTGTGCTTCCGGCGAGTGCAGTGTTTTACGCGTTCGAATATTTCTTCAGCTCGAACCGCGCGATCTGGTTCCTGTGGACCTCGTCCGGGCCGTCGGCGAGACGCAGCAAGCGCGCGGTCGCGTAGGCCTGCGTCAATCCGAAATCGTTCGACGTGCCGCCGCCGCCATGGGCCTGGATCGCCCAGTCGATGATCTGGCAGGCCATGTTGGGCACAGCGACCTTGATCATCGCGATCTCGGCTTTCGCCACCTTGTTGCCGACGGTGTCCATCGCGTGGGCGGCGTTGAGCGTCAGCAACCGGGCCTGCTCGATCATGATGCGGGCTTCAGCGATTCGCTCCTGCGTCACCGTCTGCTCGGAAACCGGCCTGCCGAAGGCGACGCGGCTGCGCACCCGGCGGCACATCTTCTCCAGTGTGCGCTCGGAGAGCCCGATCAGCCGCATGCAATGGTGGATGCGGCCGGGGCCGAGGCGTCCCTGCGCGATTTCGAAACCGCGGCCCTCGCCGAGCAGCATGTTCTCCTTGGGCACGCGCACATTGGTGAAGACGACCTCGGAGGCACGGTCGGGCACGCCGTAGAAGCCGAACACGGGCAGGGGACGCTTGACCTCGACGCCCGCTGTGTCCATCGGCACCAGGATCATGGATTGCTGCTTGTGGCGGTCCGCATTGTCAGGATCGGTCTTGCCCATGAAGATGCAGATCTTGCAGCGCGGGTCGGTCGCGTTGGTGGTGTACCATTTGCGGCCGTTGATGACGTAATGGTCGCCGTCGCGGACGATCGAGCTTTCGATGTTGGTCGCATCGGACGATGCGACGGCGGGCTCGGTCATGGCGAAGCAGGAGCGGATTTCGCCAGCGAGCAGCGGCTTCAGCCAGCGCTCCTTGTCGTTCTCCGTGCCATAGCGCTCCAGCACCTCCATGTTGCCGGTATCGGGCGCCGAACAGTTGAAGACTTCGGGCGCGAGATGCGAGCGGCCCATGACCTCGCAGAGCGGGGCATATTCGAGGTTGGTGAGGCCCGCACCGTAGCCGGAGTCCGGCAGGAACAGATTCCAGAGGCCTTCGGCGCGCGCCAGCGGCTTCAGCTCCTCGACGACCGGATAGACCTTCCAGGGGCCCAGCTCCTCCGCCTCGCGATAAAAGCGTTCCTCGTTCGGATAGATGTGCCGGTCCATGAAACTTTCGAGCCTGCGCTTGAGCTCAACGATTTTGGGGGACATCGAGTAGAGCATCTTTGGTCTCCTCAATCGATGGACAGGCCGGTGCGCAATCGGCTCAGGCGACGCGATACTCTTTGAATTTCTCGCGCAGCGCGGATTTGAGCACCTTGCCGGTGCCGGTCATCGGGAACTCGTCCATGAATTCGACGGCGTCGGGCATCCACCAGCTCGCGATCTTGGGGCGCATGTGGTCGAGCAGCGTCTTGCCGTCGACGGTCGTGCCCTTCTTGCGGACGACGAGGAGCAGAGGCCGCTCCTGCCATTTCTCATGGTTGATCGCGACCACGGCGGCTTGCAGCACATCGGGGTGAGACAAGGCGACGTCCTCGAGCTGGATCGAGGAGATCCATTCGCCTCCGGACTTGATGACATCCTTGGAGCGGTCGGTCAGCGTGACGTGGCCCTGGGGGTCGATCACGGCCATGTCGCCGGTGATCAGCCAGCCGTCGCGGTCCAGGCCTTCTTCGAGTTTCATGTAGCCGGACGCAACCCACGGTCCTCGCGCGCGCAGATGGCCGACGCTCTTGCCGTCGCGCGGCAGCTCGTTGCCGCCGTCGTCGACGATGCGCAAGGCGGTGCCGAAACAGGCGCGGCCGGACACCTGGCGGCGGTCGAACCTCTCCTTGTCGTCGAGATGCTCGGAGCCCGGCCGCAGGCCAGGCATTGAGCAGCCGAGCGCCTCGGTCATGCCCCACGCCTGGATGTAGTCGATGTCATACTCACGCTTGAGCTTCTCGACCATCGCGCGCGGCGGCGCCGAGCCAGACGACAATGTTGCACGAAGCGTCGAGAACCTGTTGCTGGTGCGTCCGAGCCAGTCGAGCAGGATCAGCCAGAAGCTTGGCACGCCCGCCGACAGCGTCACCTTCTCGCCTTCGAGCAATTCGTAGAGCTTGTCCGGCTCGTAATTGCGGCCGGGCAGCACCAGCTTCGAGCCGGTATAGGGCGCGGTGAACGGCATGTTCCAACCGTTGCCGTGGAACAGCGGCGCCATCGGCATCATCACCTCGCGCACGCCTTCCAGGTGCCCGGGCAGGAAGTCGAAATTGCAGGAGACCATGGTCTGCAGGATCGCGGCGCGGTGCGAATAGATTACGCCCTTCGGATTGCCGGTGGTGCCGGAGGTGTAGCAGATCGTGGACGCCGACTTTTCGTCGAACTCCGGCCAGACGAAGCCGGCGTCGTGCTCGTTCTCCAGCAGGTCCTCGTAGCAATGGACGTTGGCAAGCCTGGTCTCCGGCATCCGCTCGCGCGAGGACATCACGACATAGGCTTCGATCGATGTGAGCTGCGGCGCGATTGCCTCCACGATCGGCAGCGTGGCGCGGTCGATGAACAGCAGGCGGTCCTCGGCGTGATTGACGATGTAGACGAGTTGTTCGGGAAACAGCCGCGGGTTGACGGTGTGCAACACGTAGCCCATGCCCGGCGCGGCATAGAACATCTCGAAGTGACGGTGCGTATTCCAGGCCAGCGTGCCGACCCTGTCGCCGGGCATCATGCCGAGCCTCTTGAGGGCCAATGCCATGCGCTTGATGCGCGGATGGGCGTCGGCATAGGTGTAGCGATGGATGTCGCCCTCGATCTCGCGGGCGACGACCTCGGCCTCGCCGTGATAATCGGCCGCATACTGGATCAGGCCGCTGATCAGGAGCGGCATGTCCATCATCAATCCCTGCATCGTCTCCTCCGGACCGCCATGTCGTTGCATGGCGTGCGCTTGTGATGTGCGCTTGAGGTTAGCGGAACGCCACGCGACGTTCACGTAAAAAGCGAGGGACGTGATTGCATGCGTCTCTTTTTCAGGGCTAAGTGATGCGAGCTGCCGGCGAAGCAGTTTCCGCCCGGGAGGAAATGAATGTCAGCGGAAAGACACAAGACCGGTGCAGCCGGCGAATCTACACTCGACATTGACGCACTCCGTGCGCGCTATCGCGACGAGCGCGATCGGCGCCTGCGCGCCGAAGGCAAGGCGCAATATGTCGAGATGACCGGCGAGTTCGGGCGCTATCTCGACGATCCCTGGGCCAATTCCGGATTCGCGCGCGAGGCCGTCAGCGAACAGAACGAGGTGCTCATCGTCGGCGGCGGCTTCGGCGGCCTTCTGTGTGGCGCGCGACTGCGCGAAGCCGGCATCGATGATTTCCGGGTCGTGGAAAAGGCCGCCGATTTCGGCGGCACCTGGTACTGGAATCGCTACCCTGGTGCGGCCTGCGATACCGAGAGCTACATTTACCTGCCGTTGCTGGAAGAGACCGGCTACATGCCGGTGCGCAAATATGCGCGAGCACCCGAGATCTACGAACATTCGCGCCGCATCGGCCGTCACTTCGGCCTCTATGAGCGCGCTCTGTTTCAGACCGTCATCACGCGCATGGAATGGCAGGAGTACGAGGCACGCTGGCTGGTCGAGACCGATCGCGGTGATTGCATCCGCGCGCGCTTCGTCATCCTCGCTGGCGGCCCGTTGAGCCGTCCGAAGCTGCCGGGTATTCCCGGCATCGAAAGCTTCAGAGGACACAGCTTCCACACCAGCCGCTGGGATTACGCCTACACCGGAGGCACGGCCGAAGGTGGTCTGACCGGTCTTGGCGACAAGCGCGTCGGGATCATTGGCACCGGCGCCACCGCCGTGCAATGCGTGCCGCATCTCGGCCGCTCGGCCAAGGAGCTCTACGTCTTCCAACGTACGCCGTCGGCGATCGGCGTGCGCGACGACCGCCCGACGGATCAGAGCTGGGCGCAGGGGCTCAGGCCTGGCTGGCAGCGCGAACGCATGGACAATTTCACCGCCGTGATCTCGGGCGAGCCATTCGAACAGGATCTGGTGCAGGACGGCTGGACCGGCCTGCTCGGCGAGATCCTGCTGGCGCCGCGCCGCCAGCCCCAGCCGGTGACCTCGATCGAGGAGGCGCTCAAGGTCATCGAGCAGGCTGATTATCGCAAGATGGAAGAGATCCGGGCGCGCGTCGATGCGATCGTCAAGGATGAGATGACTGCTTCGGCGTTAAAGCCCTGGTACAAGGCCTTCTGCAAGCGGCCGTGTTTCCACGACGAATATCTCGACACGTTCAATCGTCCCAATGTGCATCTCGTCGATACCAGGGGACAGGGCGTCGATCGCATCACCGAGAATGCCGTCGTGGTCGACGGCCACGCCTACGAACTCGACTGCCTGATCTATGCCAGCGGTTTCGAAGTCGGTACCGATTACGCCCGTCGTATGGGCTTCGAGATTTATGGACGCGATGGCACGCGCCTGTCCGAGCGCTGGCGCGACGGCGTCAAGACGATGCATGGCTTCTACAGCCGCGGCTTCCCGAACTGCTTCCTGATCGTCATGGTGCAGGCCGGCCAGAGCGCCAACTTTCCGCACATCATCGACGAGCAGTCGCAGCACATCGCCTATGTGATCGCCGAGGCGCGCAAGCGCAAAGCGCGGACGCTGGAGCCGACGCTCGATGCCGAGAACGCCTGGGTCGAGGAGGTGGTCAAAGCCGCGCTCGGCCGCCAGACCTATCTCGCTGAATGCACGCCCGGCTACTACAACAATGAAGGCGTGTTCGATCCGATCGCGGCGAGAAACAGCCAGTATTGGCGCGGGCCGGTGGCATTCCTGCGGCTGCTCGACAAGTGGCGCAAGGAGGGCAATTTGGATGGACTGGAACTGTCGTATGATCACGCCATGGAGTCGGCGCCTTCGTCCGGGTAAACTCGGGCATTGGATCGCGCCAGAGAGAGGACATTAGACATGATCAGGGGCAGAACTGTAGCTGCGGCGGTTTTCGGGGCGATGACGCTGCTCGGCTGCCTGGCGCCCGCCGCCCAAGCCGCGCAATGCGGCAGTTCGTCGGCCGGCTTCGAGACCTGGAAGCGCGAGTTCAGTGCGGAAGCGCAGGGCAAGGGCATCGGCCAGACCGCGCTCGCGGCGCTGATGCAGACCAATTACGCGAGTGCCACCATCGCGGCCGACCGCGGCCAGCGCAGCTTCTCGCTGTCGCTCGACCAGTTCCTCGCCAAGCGCGGCGCCACCACCATCGTCGCCAAGGGGCGTCAGCTCAAGAACTCGCAGGCCGCCTTGTTCGCCTCGATCCAGCAGCGCTATGGCGTCCCGCCGGGGCCGCTGATCGCGATCTGGGGCATGGAGACCGGATTCGGCAGCCAGCGCGGCAACCAGAACATGCTCTCCTCGATTGCGACGCTCGCCTATGACTGCCGCCGTCCCGAATTCTTCACCGAGCAGCTCTATGCGGCGCTGAAGCTGATCGATCGCGGCACGCTGTCGGGGGCAACCCGCGGCTCGATGCACGGCGAAGTCGGTCAGACCCAGTTCATGCCCAAGAACATCCTGGCCTACGGCACCGGCAATCTCGAAGTTGCCGCCAATGCGCTGAACTCGACAGCGAATTTCCTGAAAGCCCATGGCTGGCGTGCCGGAGCGGGTTACCAGCCGGGCGAGCCGAATTTCGCCGCCATCGAAGCCTGGAATGCCGCCGGCGTTTATCAGAAGGCGATCGCCCTGATGGGACGGCAGATCGATGAGGGCGGAGGTACGGCCGCCTCGCGCTGACCAGAGCCCCGTTTCCAACGGGGCTCTGGCTCCTTGTTTTGGCGCGTTTTCCTCAGGCGAACCGGCATCCACTTCGCTTGGACACGCTCCTGCTCAGCAAGGCGTGATGCGCGGGCAAGAGAAAGTTGTTGCCAACTGGAACCGACGGCACGAGGTTTGCTTTGATCGAACAGGGCTGGGCATGAGGAGACTCAACATGGCAACCCAGATCGTGATGGACCAGACTGGCGACACGCGCCACGAGTTTGATCCTGGCAATGCCGAAGCGCTGGCGCGGGCCGAACGGCGCTTTCGGGAGCTGACCGGAGCGGGCTTCACCGCCGCGCTGCGAACCGGACCTGGCGAAGTCACCCGGATCCGATCGTTTGACCCGACCGCGCAGGAAACGCTGTTCTATCCCCGCCTGGTCGGCGGTTGATCTGAGCTGCTCATGATCGCGGCAGTCTGGCTCCGCGCGCCGGCGCGTGCGCGTTTGCATGCGCTACGCGAACTCTATCGGCGCTTCTTCGGCGAGAACACGCCGGATGCCCGGGGTCGCCGGCTCCTGGCCGAATGGCTGTCACCGGCGCAGCGCGCGCAATTCGAGCAGTACCGGCATTTCGATGTCGTCGGCTGCGATACCGGCAAGACGTATCGCATCCATTATGGCACCGCCGCAAATGTCCATGAGATCGACGCGGCCGGAAATGCGACGATGGGGTGGTGCTTCGTCCCGTCAGGCTTTCTCGTCCCCGGCGACGTCATGCTCGCACAGAAGATCGCGCTCGAGACCGACGAAAGGGGAGCTCTCGCGCTCGCCAACAGGTTTCCGCCGGCAACACATTCGGAGCACTTCTACCGGCGGCCGTTCTAGGGTGGGCCTATCAGTGCCCATCAGTAATGTGTGGTGCGATAGGCATCTACCGCGTGCGCTGCAAAAACGCCGACGCTGCAAAGCGCAAGCAAGGCCGAGATCAGTTCGATCATAGCTCGTCCTCCTGCAGCGGTAGGGCGACGAGGTGCTGACAGCAGGAGTAATCCCAGATCAGGTCGAGGAAGAATTGCATGATGGCCGTCCCTGTATGATTTTGACAACTAGATAACCGACCATCTGTTTCAGGCGTGTTTCGTCGCATCTGGAAACGGGTTTCTTGGGGGAGTCCCAGGCTAGTTTGTGCGCTGCGGAGCCGCTACATCCCGCTCTTGCTCAACCCTGTTAGCCGCGAGGCGGCGCATCACATTGCGAGGCGAAATCATGGCGCAGGTCGAGTGGTTCGACGATCTCACCATTGGAATGCAGTTCAAATCCCCCGAAGTTCACGTCACCGAGGCCGACATCAAGCGGTTCGCGGCCGAGTTCGATCCGCAGCCGATGCATCTCGACCATGAAGCCGCCAAGCGGACCCTGTTCAGGGGTCTCGCTGCCTCGGGATGGCACACCGCCGCGATTGCCATGAGCCTCGCGATCCAGACCCGCCCCTTCGGCCCGCATCCGCTGATCGGCGCCGGCGTCGACGGGCTGCGCTGGACCATCCCGGTACGGCCCGATGACCGCCTGCATCTGGTCGGGGAGGTCATCAGCCTCACGCCGTCGAAGTCGAAGCCGCAGGGCATCGCGCTGGTGAAATGGACCATGTTCAACCAGAACGGCGAGGAGGTTTACACCTTCACCCCGATCGCGATCGTGCCGCGGCGGGAGTAGGGCAGGGTCGGCGCCCTACGCAGCCGCCAGAAGCCCTTGCGGGTCACCGGCAGAGGTGGTCATCTCGGTCCGGGGAACACGCTGGAGGCTGACATGAAACGATCTCTTCTCGCCGCCGGGTTGCTGACCGGCGCCTTGAGCGCAGTCGCTTTGACCGCAAGACCGGTGCAGGCGCAACAATCCAAAGTCGGCGACTGGACCATCGAGAAGCGCACGCAGGACGCACATTGCAATGCGAGCCGCGGCTACAAGGACAAGGAAGACGAGAACCGGGACTACGTCATCGTCATCACCTATTCCGAGAAGGCGATCGTCATCGTCATGATCTATGACGGCTGGGAGTGGGACAAGGTGGGCGAGATCCTCCGAGCCGATGTCGGAACCGATGACGCCGATATCATGAAGAAGGCCAAGTGGGAGGTCATGGACAAGACCACCGTGCGCGGCATTTTCGAATACGATCAGTCCATGATGGACCGGCTGTCCAGGGCCAAGCGCCTCTCGCTCGATTTCGAGGACGATGACGACGACAGCATCGAGATACAGGTGCCGCGTGCCGGTGAAGCGCTGGCGGCGCTGAAATTCTGCGAGGAGAATCGCAAGTAGGTTGCCGGAGCCGGATGCGAGGCCGGCGGGATCGGTGGCGAAAGGGTTCTGCAGCGCGACCGGCGCCTGACGTATCGCACACGTGACTCATCGCACACAGTCCGCGCGCTGTTCGCATTTATCCTAGTCTTTGGCGAAAACGTCCAAGCCGCATTCTGCGGTTGACGTTACGCAAGGACGATGTTCGATATTCCAGCATTTCGTTGCAACGTTTTCTCCGCGTCGAAGGCGGCGATTGACCGGCCCGTCTCCTCCGGCTGGCCCCGGATCGCGATCTCTCTCTCGCGCGCGAGCCATACGCAGATTGCATCGTCCGGCCGATGACAATCCTCCACGCAAATCGATTTTCGTCCCTCGTCGGCGAGATCTACGACGCGGCGGTCGATCCCGCGTTGCGCAGCGGGGTGCTGGAACAGATTTCGCATTTCGTCGGCGGATGTGCCGCGACCATCCTGTCCAGGGACAGAGCCCGGCTCTCGATCGAGATCCACGAGCATTTTGGCACCGAATCCCGCTTCCGCCAGCTTTATCGCGACCGATACGTGGAGCTGGACCCTCTGCTCGATCGTCATCTCTCGCTCGCGGCGGAGCAGACGATCGGCGTAGCCGACATCATGCCTCAGGCGGATTTCCTGGCAACGAGCTTCTATCGCGAGTGGGTGGAACCACAAGGAGCGATTGACCTTGCAACCGTCGCGCTCGAGAAGTCGGAGACACGCACCACCATCCTGCAGGTGTTGCGCCACCGCTCGCGCGGACTCGTTGACGAGCCGATGCGCGAGCGCATGCGGCTGCTCGCTCCGCACCTCCAGCGTTCCAGAATCATGGGCCGGCAGATCAGGGCACGCTCGCATACCGTGGACGACCTTGCCGATGTCCTCGATGGGCTGAGCACGGCGATCTGCCTGCTCGACGCAGATGGCCGGGTCGTGCATGCCAACGCAGCATCCCGCGGGCTGTTCGCCGATGCCAGCCTGCTCGCAATGGTCGGTGACCGGATCGTGGCCCGCAACACCCAGACGGACAAAATATTCCGCGGCCTGTGCGAAATCGATGCGGGCAACGAAACTCGTTCCGCTGCCCCCCGTCAGATCGAGCTTGCGACATCAGTTGATGGGCAGCACTATCTGCTCCACGCTTTTCCCTTGAAGCGCGATCGCACTCCATCGCGAGATGCTGCAGCCACGGTGCTGTTCGTTCAGAAGGCATCGGCGGCGACATGGCTCGCAGCCGATGCGATCGCTGCGGCCTTCAGGCTGACACCGTCCGAATTGCGCGTATTGATGGCAATTATCGAGATTGGCGGCGTTCCCGACATTGCGGCAAAGCTCGGCATCGCCGAAACGACCGTGAAGACGCATCTCGGCCGCCTGTTCGAGAAGACTGGCGCCGGCAGGCAGGCCGACTTGGTCAAGATTGCCACCGGCTTTGCCGTTCCATTCGCGCGCCGCACGAACGACGGTGACGATGCCTTGTGATTTATTTCACATGGTTCGCCGGCTATGTGCCGCAATCTCAATCCATTGTGATGAGCCGAGCTCCGGTGTCCTCCGAATGCAGGACGCGAGTCATTTGAGACTTTCGTATATCGCGTTCTAGAAAAGTGAAGAGCAGCGAGCGCCGGCGAAGAGATGCCGCGACGGCGTCGAACGCGAGTGTGAGGAAACGACAGCGCGCGGCCGGACCTGCTCGTCGGTTGGAGGATTGCAGTGACCCAGTTTGATTTTTCCGTTATCAATGTTTCAACGAACGAAATTCCCGAAAACGAGCGTATCCCGCTGCTTCGCGATTTCTACTGTCGCGGGGTGTTGAAGGCGGAGGTCGAGGTGAGGGAAGGAAAGCCGTTCGCGGCGAGCTTCACGTCCCACGTCTTGCCGGAAGCCCAATTGCTGATCGGAGGATTGTGCGGAGCGCGGATCATTCGCACCAAGCACCTGATTGCCGATGGCGATGATAGTCTGGCCCTGATCGTGAATCGATCCGGCGTGCTTGGGATATCCGAGCGAGGGCACGATCTGAGCCTCCGTGCCGGAGAGGCTGTCCTGACGAGCGCGGAGGACGTCACGACGTTCGAGCGATTGTCGCTGGGTAGCTGTTTCTCGCTGCGTGTGCCGAGACGCGTGCTGGCGCCGATGATCGTGGATGTCGATGACGCCGTGATGCGGGTCATGCCGGAGAGTTCAACGGGACTTCGGCTGCTGGTCGATTACGCGGTGACGCTGGTGCGGGAGAAGGCATTCGCGATGCCCAATTTGCGCAAGCTCGGCGTGGGGCATCTGCACGATCTTCTGGCAATCGTCCTCGGTGCCACCAACGAGCCGCGGGAGCTGGCCGGGCGGCGCGGCGTCAAGGCGGCACGGCTGCAGAAGGCCAAAGTCTCCATCGCCAACAATTGCTGGCGGCAGGACTTGTCGGTGGCCACGGTTGCCCAGGAACTCGGCGTGACGCCGCGTTATCTCCAACGCCTGTTCGAGGCCGACGGCAAGACGTTCTCGTCCTTCCTGATCGAACAACGCGTCAAGCGTGCGCATCGCATGTTGCGCGAACCCGGACACGCCGAGCGGACGGTCAGCTCGATCGCCTACGATGTCGGTTTCGGCGATCTCTCCTATTTCAACCGCTGCTTCCGGCGGACTTATGGCGCCACGCCCAGTGACGTCAGGAGCCGCGAGATGTCGTGAACGCGCGCGATTGAATGTCAGGTCAAATGCCGATTGGAGACGGCACGGGCGTGCGCCGCCCGCAGTTGGAGTGTTGTGTTGCATGCGCCGTTTTTTCTTTGATCTTATGCTCGGCAATATCGTGAAGATCGATCCGGGTGGCATGGTGTTCGAATGCCCCGAAGCGACATTCGTGGTAGCCAACGAGATGGCAAGCCACCTGTTCGTCTGGCGCGACGATTTGCGCGGCCGCGATGCCTGCATCCGGGTCAGAGACACCGACGGGCGCGAGATCTATCGCGCCGCCGTCTGGTCGGAGAATCTGGAGAAGGTCGGCTGGGACGAGGTGTGAGCGGCCCGGTGCGCTATCGCGACTCTGCATCAGTAGCACCCGAAACGGATATCCGTTCGTTGCCCGGCCGGCGCCTCCTCCGATCGGAGGATGCCGCATGCTGTGGTTGTGGTATGCTTGGTGATATTGATCACATAGGCCATTTATAGCTATGCACGGACCGCGGAAGCTGCCCGATCTCGTCGAAGCCATCTACGATGCCGGACTCGATCCTTCGCTGTGGAACAATGTCGTCACCGGCATTCGTGACTTCGTCGGCGGCCAGGCCTGCGGACTGTTTTCCAAGGATTCCATCAGCAAATTCGGCGTCACGCACTATTATTGCGGGGCGGACCCGCACTACATCAAGCTCTATTCCGAGACGCATTCGAAGTTCGATCCGCTGACGGTCCTGCCGCCGCACGGCCAGATCGTCAGCATTCCCGATCTCGTCAATTTCGATCAATACCGGGGCGGACGCTTTTACCAGGAATGGATGCGGCCGCAGGGTTGCAGCGATGCGGCCAACGTCGTGCTCGAGAATTCGAATGCGAGCTGCCCCGTGATGATGACGGTGCTGTCGGGCCGCCGGATGGTGGATCCGGTGATGAAGCACCGGCTCTCGCTGGTCGTGCCGCACGCCAGCCGTGCGTTGCTGATCAACCGCGCCATGACCTCGCAACTGACGTTGGCGACGGCGTTGGCGGAGGTCCTGGACAATCTTGCCTGCGGCATCTTCCTGCTCGATGGCTTCTGCCGGCTGGTGCACGCGAATTCCGCGGGGCACGCCTTGCTTGCGGCCGACGATCTGGTTCGGTCCGTTGCCGGGCAACTGGTGACCAGCAGTGCGGAGGCCAATCAGACGCTGCGGGAAGCGTTCGCGACGCGCAATGAAATTGCCCTGCTTGCCGCAAGGGAGCAGGCGTTTTCGCTGCTTTCGCCCTCGGGCGAGCGCTACGTCGCGCACATCCTGCCGCTCTCCTCGGTCCTGCGGCACGGCAGCGAGCGGGTGGTCGATGCCGTCGGTGCGCTGCTCCTGCGCAAGGTATCGCTCGGCGGACAGTCCTACGGCGAATTGATCGCGCGGACTTTCGACCTTACACCGGCCGAGCTGCGCGTCTTCCTGTCGATCGTCGAGGTTGGCGGCGTCCCGGAGACGGCAGTCGCGCTCGGTATCGCAGAAACGACGGCGAAGACGCATCTGCATCGCGTGTTCGCCAAGACGGGCGTTTCGCGTCAGGCCGATCTCGTCAAGCTCGCGGCAGGATTCTCCAATCCGCTGGTCAACTAGGCGGCTCATTGCGCCCTCAGGATTGAACCTTTCCCTCCCTCGCCAGACTCACAGGAGCCGCCGGGCATGAAGAACATGTCGCCATCTCCATGTGTCACTACTGGCTCTTCCGATGCCCCGACTTCCAAAACCGTCCGAGTTGATCGAGACTATCTATGACGCAGGTCTCCACCCGGAGTTGTGGAGCGAGGTCGTTGTCAAGCTCAATGCCTTCATCGGCAGCCAGGCCTGTGGTCTGATTTCGAAGGACCCGGTCAGCAAATCAGGCGCGACGCATTATTATTGCGGGGTCGATCCGCACTACATTCAGCTCTATGCGGAGACCTACTCCCGGTACGACCCGCTTGCTCGGCTTCCGCGCTATGGCGAGGTGCGCAACATCCCCGATCTCGTGGATTTCGACGAATATCGCCGCGGCCGCTTCTACCAGGAATGGCTGCGCCCCCAGGGCTGCGTCGACGTCGCCAACGTGGTGCTGGAGCAGTCGAAGTCGCCGTCTCCGATGCTGATGACCGTGATCCCGGGCAGGGAGATGCTCGATGCCGAGCAACGGGCGCGGATGCAGTTCCTGGCTCCGCATGCGAGCCGGGCGCTGTTGATCAACCGGGCGATCGAGCGGAAGCAGCAGCGCGCGATCGCGCTCGCCGACGTCGTGGACCAACTGAATGCCGGTGTCATCCTGCTCGATTCGACCTGTCATATCGTCCACAGCAATCCGGCCGCGGCGACGATCCTGGCCGTCGACGATGTCCTGCGGTCTGTCTCGGGCCGGCTGGTGGCAAGATCCTCCGCTGCTAATTCGGCCCTGCGCGATATTTTCCGTGACACAAGCGAGGTCGCGTTGGCGGCATCTTCGGGACGGAAAATTCCGCTGATGTCGCATGACGGTTCTTACTACGTCGCGCAAATCATCGCGCTGCCATCACTGCTGCGCGAGGGTAGGGCCGAGCGCAGTTCGGCCGTCGGAGCCTTGTTCATCTGGAAAGCGGAGCTCGACGGCCGCTCGTGTGCCGGTCTCATTGACCGGACCTTCGAACTCACGCCTGCGGAACTGAGGGTCTTGCAGTCGATCGTCGATGTCGGCGGCGTGCCGGAGACGGCGGTTGCGCTCGGTATCGCGGAGACGACGGTGAAGACGCATCTGCATCGCGTGTTCGCCAAGACCGGCGTTTCTCGTCAGGCCGATCTCGTCAAGCTCGCAGCTGGATTCTCCAATCCGCTCGTGCACTGAGACGCCTTCAACAACACACGCGAGTCGCTGCAGCTCGCAATAGGTTCAATCAGAAGCATCATTAGAAAGTTATCGCACGTCGTTCGATCGAATGACGCGATTTTCCACGCGCTATTCTACTGAACATCACACGGTCTGTTGTTCGACGCGTCAGGCATTTGTGTGAAGCAACTCACTGCAGGCGGAAGTGGATCCCGTCAATCTCTCGAACAGGTTGAGAGGAGATTGTCATGCGAACGACGTCACCGGTTCTGACAGGCAGGTTCCGCGATATCGTCGCCCGCATAGGCGCGATACTCCGCGCGCAGCGGGAAATCGACGCGCAGCGCGTGTTGCAACGCTATCGCCACCTGCTGGACCAGCCGCACGAAGCGCCGTGTTTGAATGAAATTATTCCCGTCTCCCGCGAAGAGGATACTTTTGAAAATGCCAACGGAGTTGATCCGCGCGAGCGCACGACCGGCCATCCCAAATTCGAGCGTGCGTAACGTCAGCATCGTCGCCATTGCGCTGACCGCGGCGCTCGTTGCTCTCCAACTGGTCGGCCTCGCGATGCTGGAGCGATCGCACGCTTACGCGCATCCGTCGGCTCCACTCGAGCCGGCCGCTTGCACGGAGAGCGCCGATATCTCTGTCTCGCAAATTCCCTACGACTGACCGGAGGGCGGATTGTGCCTGATGTCACGACTCTGATGCTGCTCAGCGTTGCCGTGTTCGCCGGTGCCTTCGTCTCCGGGCTCTCGGGATTTGCCTTTTCCGCAGTGGCGGGCGCCATCCTGCTCCGGGTGTTTCAGCCGCTCGAAGCCGTGCCGCTGATGATGGCGTGCAGCATCGGCGTGCAGGCCACCAATCTGTGGGCGCTTCGGCGCAATATTCGCTGGGAAGGCAGTCTGCTGCTGATCGTCGGTGGCTTGATCGGCGTTCCCATCGCGGTATCGCTGCTCCAGAGCACTGATACGCATCTGCTCCGGCGCGGCTTCGGCATTATCGTTGCACTCTATGCGGCCTACATGCTGCTGCGGCCGACGCTGGTGACGGCCGGCGAGGCGGTCGGGCGGCACTGGGTCGCGTTGATCGGGTTCGGGGGAGGGCTGGTCGGCGGGCTGACCGCGATGCCCGGCGCGATCCCGACGATTTGGTGCGACATGCGCGGCATGCCCAAGAGCGAGCAGCGCGGCCTGGTGCAGCCGTTCATCGCCGCGATGCAGCTGTTCGCGATCGCGCTGCTGGTCGGACATCAGGACCTGTCGTCGAAAGTCTTCGTCGATCTCGCGGTCAGCCTGCCGGCGCTGTTCGCAGGCTCCGCGCTCGGCGTGATCGCCTTTCACCGAGTCAACGAGACGGTCTTTCGGAAGACCGTGCTCGTTCTGTTGTTGCTGTCGGGGATTTCCCTGATCTAGTGCCCGGCGCCCTGAACCGGTGCCGCGCTGATGTCGCTGCCGTGATGGACCAGCGGCTTCATGCCGGTAACGGTCCGCAGCAGCACATAGAACACCGGCGTCAGGAACAGGCCGAACACGGTGACGCCGATCATGCCGGAGAACACGGCAACGCCCATGGCGCGCCGCATCTCCGAGCCTGCACCGGTCGAGAGCACCAGCGGCAGCACGCCCATGATGAACGCCATCGACGTCATCAGGATTGGACGAAGCCGTAAGCGGCTCGCCTCGATCGCAGCCCGGATCGGCGTGCGTCCCGCAAATTCGAGCTCGCGCGCGAATTCGACGATCAGGATCGCGTTCTTGGCCGAGAGGCCCACCAGCACGATCAAGCCGATCTGGGTGAAGACGTTGTTGTCGCCCTTGGAGATCCAGACGCCGAACATCGCAGCCAGCAGGCCCATCGGCACGATCATGATGATCGAGAGCGGCAGGGTCAGGCTCTCATAAAGCGCGGCCAGCACCAAGAACACCAGGAGGATCGCCAGCGGGAACACCCACAGTCCGGAATTGCCGGCGATGAACTCCTGATAGGTCAGGTCGGTCCATTCGAAGGCAAAGCCGGGCGGTAGCGTTTCCGCCGCGATCCGCGTCGCGACCTCCTGTGCCTGTCCGGAGGAGAAGCCGGGCGCAGCCGCCGCGTTGATGTCGGAGGACAGGAAGCCGTTGTAGCGGATCGCGCGCTCGGGACCCGCGCTTTGGCGAACGCTCAAAAGCGCCGAGAGCGGCACCATGTCGCCCGAGGACGAGCGCACCTTCAACTGCCGGATGTCGTCGGCGCGGGCGCGGAACGGCGCGTCGGCCTGCACCCGGACCGAATAGGTGCGGCCAAACTTGTTGAAGTCGTTGACGTAGTAGGAGCCCAGGTAGATCTGCAGCGTGTTGAACACCTCCGTCACGGGCACGCCCAATTGGAGCGCCTTGGTGCGGTCGATGTCGGCGAACAGCTGGGGCACGTTGACCTGGAAGCTCGAGAACACGCCGGCGATCTCCGGCGCCTTCTGCATCGCCGCCATGAACGCCTTGGTCGCCTCGTTCAGCGCCTCATAGCCGAGACCGGCACGGTCCTCGATCTGCAGCTTGAAGCCGCCGATGGTGCCGAGGCCGTTGACCGGCGGCGGCGGGAACATGGCGATGAAGGCTTCCTGGATGCCGGCATATTTCTTGTTCAGCTCGGCCGCGAGCGCGGGGCCGCTGAGCGAAGGATCCTTGCGCTCGTCGAACGGCTTGAGCGTGGAGAACACGATGCCAGCATTAGAGGAGTTGGTGAAGCCGGCGATCGACAGGCCCGGAAAGGCGACCGAACTCTCGACACCGGGCTGGGTCAGCGCGATGTCGCTCATCTTGCGGATCACCTCTTCAGTGCGATCGAGCGCTGCACCGTCAGGCAGCCGCGAGAAGCCGACCAGATATTGCTTGTCCTGGCCCGGCACGAAGCCACTCGGCACCTGCTGGAACAGGAGCGCGGTCACGCCGACCAACACCACATAGAGCCCCATCACCGCAGCCTTGCCCGAGATCACCTTGGTGACGGTGCCGCTGTAATTCTCTGACGAGCGTGTGAACACCTTGTTGAATCCGCGGAAGAACCAGCCGAGGCCCTTTTCCATGATGATCGTCAGCCGGTCCTTAGGCTCATTGTGTCCCTTGAGCAGCAGCGCCGACAGCGCCGGCGACAGCGTCAGCGAATTGATGGCGGAGATCACGGTTGAGATCGCGATCGTCAGCGCGAACTGCTTGTAGAACTGCCCGGTGAGGCCGGAGATGAAGGCGAGGGGCACGAAGACCGCGATCAGCACCATCGCGATCGCGATGATCGGGCCGGAAACTTCACGCATCGCCTGATAGGTCGCATCGCGCGGCGACAGCCCGCCCTCGATATTGCGCTCGACGTTCTCGACCACGACGATGGCGTCGTCGACCACGATACCGATCGCGAGCACGAGCCCGAACAGGCTGAGTGCGTTGATCGAGAAGCCGAACACGTGCATCACCGCGAAAGTGCCGACGATCGATACCGGCACCGCGAGCAGGGGAATGATCGAAGCGCGCCAGGTCTGCAGGAACAGGATCACCACCAGCACCACCAGCGCGATCGCCTCCAGCAGCGTGTGGATGACGGCCTCGATCGAGGAGCGCACGAACTGGGTGGGATCGTAGACGATCTGGTAGGACACGCCTTCCGGCATGTTCTTCTTGATCTCGGCCATGGTGGCACGGACGTGATCGGATATCTCCAGCGCGTTGGAACCGGGCGCCTGGAAGATCGGGATCGCCACCGCCTGCTTGTTGTCGAGCAGCGAGCGCAGGCCGTATTCGGACGCGCCGAGCTCGATGCGGGCGACGTCGCGCAAGCGCACGACTTCGCCACGCGTACCGGTCTTGACCACGATGTCGCCGAATTGCTCTTCGTTCGCGAGCCGCCCTTCCGCATTGACGGACAGCTGCAGGTCGATGCCCTTGACGTTCGGGGAGGAGCCGACCACGCCGGCGGCCGCCTCGACGTTCTGCGCCTGGATTGCCTTGACGATGTCGCTCGCAGTCAGTCCGTGTTCGGCGGCCTTCTGCGGGTCGACCCAGACCCGCATCGAATAGTCGCCGGCGCCATAGAGCTGGACATCGCCGACGCCGTCGATCCGTGCAAGGCGGTCCTTGACGTTGAGCACGGCGTAATTGCGCAAATAGGTCATGTCGTAGCGCCCGTTGGGCGACAACAGATGCACGACCATGGTGAGGTCGGGCGACGACTTCTTGGTGATGATGCCGAGCTGGCGCACCACAGCGGGCAGGCGCGGCTCGGCCTGCTGCACGCGGTTCTGCACCAGCTGCGTCGCCTTATCGGGGTCGGTGCCGAGCCGGAACGTCACCGTCAGCGTCATCGCGCCGTCGGTGGTGGCCTGGCTCGACATGTAGAGCATGCCTTCGACGCCGTTGATCTGCTCCTCGATGGGAGTCGCCACCGTCTCGGCGATCACCTTGGGATTGGCGCCGGGATAGGTCGCGCGCACGAGGACGGAGGGCGGCACGACGTCGGGATATTCCGAGATCGGCATCGCGAACAGCGAGATCAGGCCGGCGAGGAAGATCAGGACCGACAAGACGCCGGCAAAAATCGGACGATCAATGAAGAACTTCGAGAGATTCATGGCTTTGCCCCTGCGCGAGAGACAGCTCTCCCGTCATTCCCGGGCGCGGGCAAAGCCCGCAAACCTGGAAATCCAGAAGTGATGTCTTGGTAGTTCAACCAATTCGACAATCCGGCTCGCGCTGCCCGCGCGTTCCGGCATGGCGGAGACGCTAACGCTGCACGACGTCCTGATTACTGTGGTTGGAGGCCTGCTGCGGCCCGCGCGCGCCCATTGCCGCGATCTCCGTCTTAAGCAGGGCGCCCGGGCGCACGCGCTGGAGGCCGTTAACGACGATGCGGTCGCCGGACTTCAGGCCCGCGGTGACGATGCGCAAGCCATCGACCGCGCCCCCGAGCGTGATCGGCCGATAGACCGCGCGGCTGTCGTCGCCGACCGCCATCACGAACTTCTTGTCCTGGTCGGTGCCGATCGCGCGCTCGTCGATCATGACCAGCGCCTGCTGCTTTGGCTGGCCCATGCGCACGCGGGCGAACTGACCGGGGATGAGACGCCCGTCCTCGTTTCTGAACACCGCGCGGACACGGATGGTGCCGCTCTGGCCGTTGACCTGGTTGTCGATGAGCTGGATGTGGCCCTTGGCCGAGAGGCCGCCTGAGGTCGTCATCTCCACCGGGATCTGGTCTAAATTGCCGCGCTTGCCGGAGGCATCTGCGATCGAGTTCAGCGCCCGCAGCACCACCTCCTCATCCGCATCGAACGACGCGTAGATCGGATTGACCGAGACCAGCGAGGTCAGCACGGGGGAGGCGGTGCCGGCGGCGACGAGATTGCCGACGGTGATCTCGATCTTGCCGACGCGGCCGTCCACGGGCGCGCGCACCTCGGTGTAGTCGAGATTGAGCTTTGCGGTCTGGAGCGTCGCCTCGGCCGCCTTCACGTTGGCGATGGCCTCGCGGTAGGCATTGTCGCGCTGGTCGTAGTCGCGCCGCGTCACCACGGCGTTGCCGACCAGCTGCGCGCCGCGCTCGAGCTCGCTCTGCGTGAACACCACGCGCGCTTTCGCCGCTTCGACCTGGGCGGCGGCCTTGTCGACCTCGGCCGCGTAAGGCGCCGGATCGATCTTGAACAGAACGTCACCGGCCTTCACCAGCGCGCCTTCGGTGAAGTTGGCCGACAGGATCGCGCCAGCCACGCGCGGGCGAAGCTCGACGCGTTGGATCGCCTCGAGCCGGCCGGAGAAATCGTCCCACAGCACCGTCTGCTTTGGTTCGATCAGCGCGACAGTGACGGGGACGGCTTGCTCGGCCGCGGCGGTCGCGGTCGCCTGCGCGGCACGAAAGTAATGGCCGGTCGCGATCGAGCCGGCTACGACGAGAGCGCCCACGATGGCGATACCGCCGAGAAGGCGGCGGACACGGCCAGGGCGAGAGGTATTTTGGGAGGGGGGCATTTGCGCGCTCCAGATATGTAGTGTTCACTACAGATGTGGAGCTGGATACCGCAGCGCAAGATACTTATGTACCGTCCGCTAAGAAAATTGTAGCCGCTTACCGCAAGAGTTGGCAAGTGGAAGAGAAAATAAAGCGAGAACAAATAGATAGGATCAGGCGTTAGGTCAGGGACGACGCCGATTTCGAGGAGAACAGGCACATGGGCATGGGACGCCCCCGCGAATTCGACGCCGAGACGGCGTTGGATCAGGCGATGGAAGTGTTTTGGCGCCATGGCTATGAGGGTGCCACGATCGCTCAGTTGACCGAGGCTATGGGCATCAATCCGCCCAGCCTCTATGCCTGTTTCGGCAACAAGGAAGGGCTGCTGAAGGCCGCGCTCGACCGCTATACAAAACTGCGCAACGTCTGGATGGACGAGGTGGTGGCCGCGCCCACAGCCCGCGACGTCGCCGAACGGATGCTGATGGGCATCGCCGACAAGCAGACCGATCCGGCCAACCCGCCCGGCTGCCTGCTCGTGCAGGGCGGCATTGCGTGCGGCACCGGATCAGAGAGCGTCCCCTTCGAGCTCGCCGCCCGCCGCGCGGAGAACGAGGACCAGCTTCGCGACCGTTTCATCCGCGCCAAGGCCGAAGGCGATCTCAAGCCGACCTCGGATCCCGCGGCACTCGCGCGCTACGTCTCGGCCGTCTCGGTCGGCATGGGCGTGATGGCGTCCTCAGGC
This sequence comes from Bradyrhizobium sp. MI1.10, assembly GCF_055811035.1. NCBI lineage: Bacteria > Pseudomonadati > Pseudomonadota > Alphaproteobacteria > Hyphomicrobiales > Nitrobacteraceae > Bradyrhizobium > Bradyrhizobium sp. MI1.10. The sequence goes on along the minus strand of NZ_JBVVPN010000004.1, from coordinate 39,800 downwards.
TCCGATCGCGAGGCATTGCAGCAGGTCGCGAGCGTGGCCGTGCAGGCGGTCGAGGCACAGTCGGCCGACAGAACTTAATCGCCCTCGATCAGCTCGCCATTACTTTGCAGCCAACAACGGCGGCGGGACGAAGCCGCCGAACTCGCGTTCGATCAGTCCGGCGAGCGCAATCGTCGTGCGATCCTCGAGATAAGGCCCGATGATCTGGACGCCGATTGGCAGGCCCGATGGCGTGCGCTCGATCGGAACGGCCGTTGCAGGCAGTCCGCAGGTCGAAGCGGGGTCTGCCCAGATGAAGCACGCATCGGCATAGGGATAGAGCTGTCCATCGATATCGAGTTGCCGCGCGTCGAACGGCTCGGACTGGTCCTGTGGAAAGGCCGGCACGGCGGCGGCCGGGTAGATCACTGCGTCGAAATCGCGGAACAGCTCCTGCCACCGTTGTTGCAGCCGCAAGCGCGTCGCATCGGTCGCGAGCCATTCGCGATGGATCATGCCCCAGCCGCGCGCGCGCTCGGCCTGCAGGCTGCGGTCGTCGGGCGAGAGTGCCGCGGCAACGCCTTGCGCCTCTGCGAAGGCGGCCGGTGTCAGGCGTGGACTTCGCGCCGCGTTCAACAGCTTCATGTAGAGCCGCGCGGATTCGGCGAGATCGGGCAGTGACGCACTCGAGCGCGCGACCCGTGCGCCTGATCGTTCGAGCCGTTCCGACAGCCGCCCGATGGCGGAACGCACGGCATCGCCCGTCGGCATCAACGGATGCGTATCGATCACGAGGATCCTGAAATCCCTGAGCCGGTCGTGTCGCGGGGCCGGCAGCGCAAGACGATAGCCGATCCCGTCGCGCGTCTCATCCGGCCCCGCGATCACGTCGAGCGCGAGTGCGAGATCCGAGGCGGTGCGCGTCATCGGCCCGACGACAGCCAGATCGCCCTGGCCAGGCACGGGCGGCGCCGGCGGCAGGTTGTATCCGCGCAGCGGGACCAGGCCGTGGCTCGGCTTGTGTCCGAACACACCGCAGAAATGTGCCGGCACCCGGATCGAGCCGCCGATATCCGAGCCGATCGAGAGCGGACCGAACCCTGCGGCCAGCGCCGCGCCCGATCCGCCTGAGGAGCCGCCGGGCGATCGGCCGAGATCCCACGGATTGTTCGTCGTCCCGTAGATCTCATTGTAGCTCTGAAAATCCCGCAGACCGATCGGGATATTGGTCTTGCCGATGATGACAGCGCCCGCCGCCTTCAACCGCGAGACGACAAGGGCGTCTTCCGCCGGTTGGAAATCCCTGAACTGCGGAAAGCCCCATGTCGTCGGCAGGCCGGCGACGTTGAATGGTTCTTTCAACGTCACGGGGATGCCGAGCAATGGCTGCCGCTCGCCGCGGCCAAGCGCGGCATCGGCGGCGCGCGCGGCGTCTCGTGCGTGATCGAAATCGCGAACGATGACGGCATTGATCCGCCCGTCCAGCGCCTCGATGCGCGCGATCGTATGCTCGATCAACTCCGACGCAGAAATGTTGCGCGCGTGTAGGGCGCTCAGCAATGTGCTGATCGAACCATAGTCCCAGTCAGTGGCGGTCGATCCGGGCGGCATCACGATCTCCATTGTCTTGCATCGCCGCGTCGATGTCGCTCGGCTGCAAATCGATCCGAGTATCGAGCATGCAATTTGGCAGATGGGATGAGGAGGCCGCGCAACGGGAACCAGATCTGTCCGCCGGTCGGGGGCCGAAGGCGGCGCCCGGCCATCAGATCGCGGGATACGCACTCTTGCGGCGCTCTATGGGCTCTGTACGCGCTGCTACTCACGTGGCATTGGGGGCGGTGAAGCCTGGATACTGACGAGCATGTTCGCCCTGACATTCCTTGGGACCTCCGCCAGCGTTCCGTCGGCGGAGCGCAACCATCCGGCTCTCCTGGTGGAGGCGGCGGGCAAGCGCGTCCTCATCGATTGCGGCGAGGGTACGCAGCGCCAGTTGCTGCGCAGCGGCGCGGGCTTTCGACGGCTTGGCCGCATCCTGCTGACGCATGCCCATCTCGATCACGTGCTCGGCATCCCCGGTCTCTTCTCGACGCTGGGGTTGCGCCAGCAATCGGACGTGATGACCGTCCATGGAGGCCAGGGCACGCTCGACATCGTCACCCGCATGCTTGCCGGCCTGTGGGGCGCGGGCAGGGCGCCGATCCCTGTGGAGTTCGCACCGCTAGCCGAAGGACAGGTTATCGACGCCGGCGACTTCACCATCGACTGCTTTCCGGTTCGCCACCGCGACACCGACAGCTTTGGTTTTTGCTTCCAGAGTCCCGCACGTCGCCATCTTGAGCGGGAGCGCCTCGCCGAACTCGGTGTTCCCGATGGGCCGCTACGTGGAGAACTGGCCGCGGGACGACCAGTCGTGATCGCCGGCCGTACGATCGATTCGGAAGACGTTCTGAGGCCACCGAGCGGCGGCAGGAAGCTCGTGGTCATCGGCGACACCGAAACTACCGACGGGCTGTCCGAACATGTCGCCAACGCCGATCTGCTGGTGATCGAGGCGACCTTCCTCGATCGAGACGCCGCGACCGCACGGGATTATGGCCACCTCACCGCACGCGAGGCGGCTTCATTTGCCGCTGCGAACAATGTCGGGCAACTCGTGCTGAATCACATGTCGGGGCGTTATCGGGACGAAGAGATTTTGGCCGAAGCGACCATGATTTTTCCGAACACGCGGATCGCCGCCGACTTCGATCGCATCGTGATTTAGCGGCCGCTCAAATAGAGCGCAACCTCTGACGATCTGATTGTGAGCTGCCTATCTGGAGTGGCTGGGGAACTAGGATTCGAACCTAGACAAACAGAGTCAGAGTCTGTTGTGCTACCGTTACACCATTCCCCAACGGAATAGCCGAACAAATTCAATGACTTGTTGATTTGTCCGGCTGTGGCCGATGGCACTTATCGCGCAAATCACGGCTCAGGCGTGGGAGGGTTTCTACCCGCTCGGCTGTGGGCTGGCAAGCGCTGCGAGGCAGGGTGTTTTGCGGTCCACTTGGGGCGTGCGGGCCGTGGGATCGCGGACTCCGGCGGCGCGCCCCGGCGGCGCGCGACCGTTTGCCTCATCCGAAAATCACGCTTCCTGGTCGGATCGTCAGGCGCCGCATCGTCCTTCGGACACACACACCAAGGAGATCCGTGATGCCCTATGTCGATGGTTTCGTGCTGGCCGTGCCGAAGGACAAGATCGAGGCTTACAAGGCGCTGGCGAAAACGGCCTGCGCGATCTGGATGGAGCACGGTGCGCTCGATTACGTCGAATGCATCGGCGACGACGTGCCCTATGGCGAGCTCACCTCGTTTCCGCGTGCCGTGATGGCGAAGGAGAACGAGATCGTGGTGTTTTCCTGGATCGTCTATCGCGACCGGGAGACTCGCGACGCCGTCAACAAGAAGGTGATGGCGGACCCGCGGCTGAAGTTGGACGGCATGCCGTTCGACGGCAAACGCATGATCTATGGCGGCTTCACGACGCTGCTGAGGGCGAGCGACCCCGTGTGGTGAGGGCGCTGACCAGCCCACACGTCGCTGCTTGTCAATGCAGCCTCGTGGCAAGCCGTCACTTGCCGATATAGCCTTTACGTCAAGGCCGGCCATCTCGTGCACGACCTCAACATCGGCGGCAGTCATCAGATCGTCCGCTCGGAGCGCAAGATGCCGTCGGCCGCGACCGAGGCAGCCCGGTGTCGCATTGCGTGACGCCGTTCGAATTCGAAGGACGGCTCTCGCGCGTCACCGTCACCATGCACGACGACCAGAAGCTCGACGGCGACGCCGTCGGCAACGCGCAGATGGCGCGGCAGTGAACGCGCGAAAGAGCTACTTGATCTTGTCGTAGGCCGCCGCGAAATCGCCGAGCGGCATCGGGATCGCGATCGTTTCCTTGGCCATGTTCTGGAAGGAGACCTTGAGCTGTTTGCCAGACCGCAAGGTCGCAAGCAGGTCCGGTGCGATCGGCGTCGAGGCGTAGCAGCCGCGGTTCTCGCAGGTCTGGATCTGGAGATCGATCGTCTTGCCGTCGTCGACCTGGAGCTTGGCGCCGATGGGAAGGTTGAGGCCGAGCGGCAATTGCAGCAGCGCCACCGGTGTGCGGGTGTCGGGCGCGATGCGGATGTTGATCAGGACGATGGTCTGGCCGGTCTTGGTCAGGACCGCGTTCTGCTCCATCGCGCATTCGAGCGGTGCGTCGCGGCTGACGCTGGTGCAGCGCACGACCCAGCCGGGCTGCTGCGCCGGAGCGCCGTCAGCCTGCGGTTGCGCCGGAGCCGGTGCGGGCTGTGCCGCCGGGGCAGAGGGAGCCGCGTTCTTCTTGGCGCCTTGCTGGGCATGCGCGGCACCCGCCGACAACAGGACAGCGGCGATAAGGGCGACAAGTCTGGATTGCATGGGCATGGCAAAACCGCGTTGACGTGAAGCGAGGGCCTCGCTGTAACGTCGTGAGGCGCGCGGTGCAAGCTGCTACTCGGCAGCTTCCTTAACGGTGCCGTGCTCGACTGTCTCGTCGCCTTCGCCGTCACCCTTACGGCCCCAGCCCGAGAACCAGTTGTTGAGCTCGTCGAGATAGAGATAGACGACCGGGGTGGTGAACAACGTCAGCGCCTGGCTGACGATCAGACCGCCGACCATGGCGTAGCCGAGCGGCTGGCGAATCTCGGCGCCGGTACCGTGGCCGAGCATCAGCGGCACGCCGCCGAGCAGGGCAGCCATCGTCGTCATCATGATCGGACGGAAGCGCAACAGCGCCGCCTGCCGGATCGATTCCGCCGGTGTCTTGTGCTCGTCGCGCTCCGCAGCGATGGCGAAGTCCACCATCATGATGCCGTTCTTCTTCACGATGCCGATCAGCAGAATGACTCCGATCAAAGCAATGAGGCTGAACTCGAAGCCCGCCGCCATCAGGATCGCGAGCGCGCCGACACCGGCCGAGGGCAGGGTCGACAGAATCGTGATCGGATGGATGTAGCTCTCGTAGAGGATGCCGAGGATCAGATAGACCACGACCAGCGCGGCGAGGATGAGGAGCGGCACGGTGCCCAGCGACTGCTGGAACGCCTGTGCCGTGCCCTGGAAGCTCGAATTGAGCGTCGGCGGCGCGCCGAGATCGGCCATCGCCTTCTGCACGGCCTCCGTGGCCTGACCGAGCGCGACGCCCTGGGCGAGGTTGAAGCTGATCGTGATCGCCGGGAACTGGCCCTGGTGGCTGATCGAGAGCGGGCGGACCGGATCGGTGCTCCAGGTCGCAAATGTCGACAGCGGCACCTGGTCGCCGGTCAGCGGAGATTTCAGGTAGAGCTTGTTCAGGCTCTCGAGGCTGCCCTGCATCTCCGGCAGGATCTCGAGGATCACCTTGTAGGTGTTGAGCTGGGTAAAATACTGCGTGACCTGACGCTGTCCGAAGGCGTCGTACAGCGTGTCGTCGATCAGCTGCGGCTGGATTCCATAACGCGCTGCGGTATCACGATTGATCTTGAGCTGAACCGTGGTGCCCTGGGTTTGCTGGTCTGTCGCGACGTCGCGCAGTTGCGGCAAGGTCTGCATCTTGGCGAGGATCTTCGGCGCCCAGTCGTTGAGCTCAGTGAGATCGGCGTCCTGTAGAGTGAACTCGAACTGCGTACGCGTCGGGCGGCCGCCGAGCCGAACGTCCTGAGCCGCCTGCATGTAGAGGCGGGCGCCGGACACCTTCTCGAGCTTGGGACGCAGCCGGGCGATGATCTGCTGCGCGGAGGCTTCGCGTTCGTTGCGCGGCTTCAGCGTGATGAACATGTTGCCGTTGTTGCCGGCGCGGCCGCTGCCGCCGATGTTCATCGCGATGGATGCGATGTCGGGATCGTCCATCACGATCTTGCCGAGCTCGACCTGGCGGCGCTGCATCTCCGCGAACGAGATGTCCTGGGAGGCTTCCGAGGTCGCGGTGATCAGGCCGACGTCCTGTTGCGGGAAGAACCCTTTCGGGATCAGCACGAACAGATAGACCGACAGGGCGAGAGTCGCGAAGAAGATCGTGAGCGTGGTGCGGCGCCAGGCCAGGGCATGGTCGAGCACCCATTCGTAGCCGCGCAACATCGCATCGAAGCCGCGCTCGCTCCACTGGTAGAATTTGCCGTGGGTGACCTCGCCATGGGCGCGTAGGAAGCGTGAGGCCATCATCGGCGTCAGGGTCAGCGACACGAACATCGAGACGAAGATCGTCATCGCCAGCACGACGGCGAATTCGCGGAACAGGCGTCCGATGATCCCGCCCATCAGCAGCAGCGGAATCAGCACCGCAACCAGCGAGATGCTGATCGACACGATGGTGAAGCCGATTTCCTTCGAGCCCTTGAAGGCCGCCGCCATCGGCGATTCGCCTTCCTCGATGTAGCGCGTGATGTTCTCCAGCATCACGATGGCGTCGTCGACGACGAATCCGACCGCGATGGTGAGCGCCATCAGCGACAGATTGTCGAGCGAATAGCCGAACACCCACATCAGCGCGCAGGCGCCCAGCAGCGCTAGCGGCACCGTGATGGTGGGAATGACGGTCGCCCAGAAGCTGCGCAGGAAGATGAAGATGACCATGACCACCAGCGCAATGGTCAGCAGCAGCGTGAACTGGACGTCTTCGACCGCGGCGCGGATTGTCGTGGTGCGGTCGCTGATGACCTCGATCTTGATCGCGGGAGGGATCGCTGCGACGAGGCGAGGCAATGTCGCCTTGATCCGGTCGACGGTCTCGATGACGTTGGCGCCGGGCTGCTTGAACACCACCAGGAACACGCCGCGTTTGCCGTTGGCCCAGGCCGCCTGCTTGGCGTCCTCGGGGCCGCTGACCGCCTGGCCGATGTCGCGGATCCGCAACGGACCGCCGTTGCGATAGGCGATGATGACGTCGTTCCAGTCCTTGGACTGGGTCAGCTGGTCGTTGGCGTAGATCGTGTAGGCGCGTTTGTCGCCGTCGATGTTGCCCTTCGGACTGTCGACCGTGGTGATCGCGATCTGGCTGCGCACGTCCTCCATCGACAGGCCCTTGGCGACGAGTTTCGCCGGGTCGATCTGGATGCGGATAGACGGCTTCTGCTGGCCGCCGATGAAGACCTGCGCCACGCCGGAAAGCTGGCTGATCTGCTGGGCGAGCTGGGCATCGACCGCGTCGCTGACGCTGGTCAGCGGCATTGTCTCGGAGGTTGCCGACAACAGCAGGATCGGCGCGTCGGCCGGGTTGACCTTGCGGTAGGTCGGCGGCGAGGGCAGGTTCTTCGGCAGCTGACCGCTCGCGGCGTTGATGGCGCCCTGCACGTCGTTGGCGGCGCCGTCGATGCTGCGGTTGAGGTCGAACTGGATGGTGATCGACGCGGTGCCCAGATAGCTCGTCGAGGTCATCTGGGCGATGCCGGGAATCTGGGCGAATTGCCGTTCGAGCGGCTGGGCCACCGACGAGGCCATGGTCTCCGGGCTGCCGCCCGGCAGATTGGCGGTGATCTGGATGGTCGGGAAGTCCACCTGCGGCAGGGGCGCGACGGGCAGCAGGGGATAGGCGACGAGACCGACGAAGAGAATGCCGGCCATCAGCAGCGAGGTGCCGATGGGATAACGGATGAAAGGTGCCGAAATCCCGCCCGCGTTCATTCCCGTCGAACCTTGTTCTGGGCCGGATCCGTACTCGCCACGGCCGTGGAGACGAGGCTTCCGGGCTGGACTTTGAATTGGCCGCCGGTGATCACCTGCTGTCCGGGCGTGAGCCCTTCGTCGACGACCGAACGTCCGTCGATGGCGTAGCTGACCTTGATCTTGTGCACCTCAGCCTTGTTGTCCTGATTGACAGTATAAGCGTAGAGGCCGTTGGTGGAGTGCTGGACCGCGTCATCCGGGACAACGGTCGCATCCTTCAGGGTGCGCACCAGCAGGCGCGTCGACACCGATTGACCGGGCCAAAGCGCGTGGTCCTTGTTCTCGAACACCGCCTTGAGCCGGATCGTGCCGCTGCTCGTGTCGACCTGGTTGTTGATGACCGCGAGCTTGCCCTCGGCCAGCGTCTTCTTGCCGTCGGTGGTGAAGGCGATCACCCTGAGCGCGCCAGTTTTCTGGCCCTCGCTGATATAGGGCAACTGATCTTCCGGCGCGGTGAAGATCACCGAGATCGGCTCGACCTGCGAGATCGTGACGATGCCGGTCTGCGTCGAGGAATTGACGATGTTGCCGACGTCGACCTGGCGCAGGCCCGCGACGCCGGTGATCGGCGCCTTGACCTGGGTGTAGTCGAGCTGCGTCTGCGCGTTGGAGATCGAAGCTTCGTCGGCGGCGATCTGCGCGGTGAGCTGGGCGACCGTGGAGCGCTGGGTGTCGACCCGCTGTGCGGTGGCGAATTCGCCGAGTTTCATGGCGCGCTGGAGCTCGAGATTGGCGTTGGCCAGATTTGCCTCGTCCTGGGCCTTCTTGGCCTTGGCCTGGTCGAGCGTGGCCTGATAGGGGCGGGGATCGATCGAGGCGAGGAGCTCGCCCTCCTTGACGATCTGGCCTTCGGTGAAGGCGATCTTGTCGATCTGGCCGTCCACCCTGGTCCGGACTTGGACGGTGTTGAAGCCCGCAACCGTGCCGAGACCGGTCAGGTAAACCGGAAAGTCCACCTTCTGGACCGGCGAAACGCTCACGGGGACGGCGGGCGGGCGCTGCGGCCCCTTCTGTGCGGTCTGGGTTTTTCCGGCGTCGGGCGAGCCGAATTTCTGCCAACCATAGTAACCCGCGGAGGCCACGGCCGCGACGATCAGAATCCAGAGGATCAGCCGGGACTTTTTCATTTCGTCTCGTGTCAGCTGGTATGCCCTTAGTTACGAATTTTGGGGCAATCATAGGGTTCCAGCGCGCTTGTATAATACACGCCAAGTTCCAGTGTAAACAGCACTATCGGCTGAGAATCCTAAACAATTGGAAAGCTTTGCACTGCTTAGGCAGCTCCGTGTCACTACGGTGTGCAGTGCTGCATTCCCCCGCGACGAACGATCCGCGAGTAAATCTTGTGCAATGCTCGGAAGCGGTGTGCGCGGGATAGGGATGCGCTGCGCGGGGCGGCTCGCAAGAACGGTTCTAAGTCGCGCGGAGGCCGTTTCGGTTGTCAGGCAAACCGGCATCAGTCATATCGGCGCGCCACAACGGGAGCGCAGGATGGACGAACTGAACGGCAAGCTGATCGCGTGTCAGATCCTGATCACGGGACTGATCGCACGCGTCGCCAACGAGCAGCGTGATCCCTTGCGCTTTCTCACCGACTTCCGCGACGAGATCAGAGCCGTCGTCGGCGGCGTCAACATTGCCGGCATGGACAACAGCGATCGCGTGCGCGCCGTGGCGCAGAAGACCGTCGACGAATTGTTCTCGCTGATGAAGCCGCCAAGTAGCGATTGACGATGCGCGCGCGATCGCCGATCTCGCGGCATTTTCGTGCGCTCTTTAGAACGAATCCAATCGTGCTTTAGAACGATTTCAAACTGCAGTTTAGAATCGCTTTGATCTGGACTTATTCAAGGGTTCTCGCGGCTTACTCGCATTGACCCGCTATTTTGCGGTCGATACCAACACTCCAATCGCTCGTCGAAGTGAATGGGCGAACAGGAATATGGGGCGTGTTGGTAATGGGGCAGGTGGTCGCACCGAAGTCGTTGCGTTCGGTCGCAGCATTCGATGAGAAGTTTACGAGCGTTTCCGGCAAGAAGGTCTCCGCAGTCGCCGGCCTGATCGCAGCAGCATCGGTGTCGAGCGGTGCGGAGGCGCAGCAGTCGAACCTGCCGCCGGTAACGGTCGATGCGCCGGTCGCGCGTCCGCGCCCGGCGGCTTCGAAGCCGACGGCGGACCAGGTCCGCGCGCGCAATGCGCTTCGCCGCGCCGCGCAGCGTCAGCAGGCGGCGCAGCAGACCGCTCCCACCACGCCGTCCGGCGAAGTCGACCGTAATCCGTATTCCGATCCGGCGGCGCCCTACAAGGTTGACCACGTCCAGGCCTCCGGCAAGTTTCCGGAGCCGATGCTGAACACGCCGAAGACCATCACCGTGCTCAGCAAGGAAGTGCTCGAGGACAAGAACGCCACGACGCTGAAGGAGATCGGGCGCTCGACCGCCGGCGTGACGCTGGGATCTGGGGAAGGCGGCAACGCGTTCGGGGATCGCTTCTTCATCCGCGGCTTCGATGCGCGCAACGACGTCTTCATCGACGGTATCCGCGATCCCGCGGTCTCGATCCGCGAGAACTTCTTCACCGAGCAGATTGAGATTCTGCGTGGGCCGGCCTCGTCCTACGCCGGCCGCGGCACCGCCGGCGGTGCCATCAACATCGTTACCAAGCAGGCTGGCGACGTCAATTTCAAGCGAATGGACACCGAGTTCGGCACCGACCGGACCAAGCGGGTCACGCTCGACGTCAACCAGGTCATCGATCCCACGTTCTCGGTGCGCGCCGGCGGCCTGTTCCAGGACGCCAACGTCGCCGGCCGCGATTACGTCACCGACAATCGCTGGGGTTCGTTCATCTCGACCAGGTATACCCCGACCAACGACATCAAGATCACGACGAACTACGTCCACACCGACCTCAGCGGCTATCCTGATTTCGGCGTGCCCTACTACAAGCAGGGCAACGTCCCAGTGACGTCGGCGGGCATTCCGCGTGGCAACTGGTACGGCTTCCTCAACCGCGACTTCCAGACCGCGCGGCAAGATTTCGGCACCGGCACGATCGAGTACAAGGTCAACGAGGCCATCACGCTGAGCAGCAAGGTGCGCGGCGAGCACTCGCTGCTGAATTATATCGGCACGCTGCCGCAGAACCCGGTTACGACGAGCCCCAATCCGCTGCTCTGGACGACGACGGCGAGCGCGCAGAGCCGCTACCAGAACGTGGACGTGTGGGCCAACCAGAACGAGGCCACCTTCAAGCTCGACACCGGCGGGGTCAAGCACACGGCGGTGTTCGGCGTCGAATATTCGAACGAGAATATCTCGATCGACCGTTACACCGGCCTCTCGTCGGAACTGTTCGGCGGCGGCTCGACCAGCAGCGGGGCGGTCACGGGGGTGAACCTTTACTCGCCGCAGTACACCTACATTCCCTTCAGCAACACGCCGTCGCTGGTTGGAAATCCGACGCGCTATGGCGTCAACACCAGCAGCGTCTACGTCATGGACACCGCGAACTGGCAGGACACGATCATCGTCAATGGTGGCGTGCGCTACGATGGCTACAGCCAGAGTTCGTCGACCAACGCGGACCATCTCAAGCAGAACGCCGATCTCGTCAATTACAACGTCGGCCTGGTCTACAAGCCGATGTCGATCGGCAGCCTCTATGCGGCCTATGCGACCTCCGCCAATCCGTTCGGATCGGAGCTTGATGCGACCGCCACCGATTACGGCGGCATTCCTGCCAACACGGCTATCTTGCTCGGGCCGGAGCGCAATAAGGCAGCCGAGCTCGGCACCAAATGGGAGCTAGCTGATCGCCATTTGCTGGTCAGCGCCGCGCTGTTCCAGACCACGAAGGACAATGCGCGCGAAACCGTCAGCGGCCTGCTGACTTCGGGCGCTGCCTACAGGATCCAGGGCATCGATATCGAGGCCGAAGGCAAGATCACCGATCGCTGGAGCATCTTCGGCGGCCTGGTGTTGATGCAATCGAAGGTCACGCAGAGCGGTGTCGCCTCAAATCTCGGCCTGCAGCTTGCCAACGTGGCTCATCAATCGTTCAGCATGCTGACCAAGTACAAGTTCGACGACGGCTGGGAGCTGGGCGGTCAGGCGGTGTACCGTTCGAAGGTGTATGGCGGCACGTTCGCCGCCAACACCGGCAACGAGCTGCCGAGCTACTGGCGCTTCGACGCGTTCGTCGAGAAGAAGATCGACAAGAACTGGACGATGAAGTTCTACGCCCAGAATCTCACCAACAAGCTCTACTACGACACGCTCTATCGCAGCGCGGTTCCCTTCGTCGCGGTCGCGCCGGGGCGGGCGTTCTACCTCATCACGACGGCGAAGTTCTGATCATGTTGACCTGCCTTCCTGGCGTCCTGAGCAAAGATGATGTGGCGGATTTCCGCCGCATCATGGACGCCAGCAATTGGGAAGACGGGCGCTCCACCGCGGGCTCGCAGTCGGCGATGGTCAAGCGCAACGAGCAATTGCCGCCGGACAGTGAGGTCGCGCGCAAGCTCGGCAACCGCATCATCTCGGCATTGACGTCGAACCCGCGCTTCATCGCGGCGGCGATCCCGCTCCAGATCTTCCCGCCGCTGTTCAACCGCTATGCAGCCAGCAGCGGCCACCATTTCGGCCTGCATGTCGACAATGCCATCCGCGGCGACCGCCTGACCGGCCTTCGCATCCGCACAGACCTCTCGGTGACGCTGTTCCTGGCCGAGCCGGAGGAGTACGACGGTGGCGAACTTGTGATCGAGGACAGCTACGGTTCGCACGAAGTCAAGTTGCAAGCCGGGGACTGCGTGCTCTATCCCTCGACCAGCCTCCATCTCGTGACCCCGGTGACCAGGGGAACGCGGGTTGCATCTTTCTTCTGGCTTCAGAGCATGATACGGGACGATCAAGCCCGGAGCATGATCTTTGACCTCGACACCGCGATACAGGCGCTGGTGGAACGGCTCGGGCGTGACGATCCCGAAACGGTCAAATTGACGGGTATCTATCACAACCTCATTCGCTACTGGGCCGAAGTATGAAGATCATGTCCTTCCAAGCAAGCCTTGCCGCAGCTCTGGTGCTGGCGGCCGCCTGGCTTGCATCCCCTGTTTCTGCCCAGACGCAAGCCGCGCCCGCGGCACCGGTTCAATCGACGGCTCAGCCGTCAGCGGTCAGCCCGGCCCCGGTTGTTGCTCCGCCTGCGGCGCCCCAAGCTGCCGTGCCGGCGGCTGCAAAGTCCGATACGGCAGCCGGCATCGCGCCCGCCATGAAGGAATTGTCGCCCTGGGTGATGTTCATGTCGGCGGACATCATCGTGAAGGCGGTGATGATCGGGCTGGCCTTTGCATCGCTGATGACCTGGACGGTGCTGATCGCGAAGTCGATCGAATTGTCGATCGCCGCGACCAAGCTTCGTTCGGCGCTGAAGAAGATCGCAGAGGCGCGCTCGCTCGCGGAAGCGCAGATGGCGCTCGGCGCCAAGGCGGGCATCCTGCCGTCCTTCCTGGCGGCGGCGCTGCGGGAGGCGCGGATGTCGGCCGGCCTCTCCAGCGACACCGCCATCAAGGAGCGGGCGGCTTCGAGCTTCTCCGAGATCATGCGGGCGGAGGCGCGGCGCATCCGCGTCGGTATGGGCGTGCTCGCCACCATCGGCTCGACCTCGCCCTTCGTCGGTCTGTTCGGCACCGTGTGGGGCATCATGAACAGCTTCATCGGCATCTCGAAGTCGCAGACCACGAACCTCGCCGTCGTCGCGCCCGGTATCGCCGAGGCGCTGCTCGCCACAGCCATCGGTCTGGTCGCCGCCATTCCCGCCGTCATCATCTACAATTACTTCTCGCGCGTGACGAAGAGCTATCTCGAGCTCGTCAGCCGTGCCTCGGGCGCTGCGGGGCGGTTGCTCTCGCGCGATCTCGACCGCAGCCACGGCAGCGTGCATTCGCGCGCGGCGGAGTGAACCATGGGCGTTTCGCTCGCAGACAATGATGACGACGACGATTTCGGCGAAACGCATGAAATCAACGTCACGCCGTTCATCGACGTCATCCTGGTGCTGCTGATCATCTTCATGGTCGCAGCGCCGCTCTCGACCGTCGACCTGCCGATCGATCTGCCGATGTCGAGCGCGACGCCGCAGAAGAAGCCGGACAAGCCGACCTATCTCAGCATCAAGCCCGATTTGACGCTTGCCATCGGAGAGAACCCGGTCCACCGCGCCGAGTTGATCGGCACGCTCGATGGTCTGTCCGACATGAGCAAGGACAAGTACGTCTTCCTGCGCGCCGATCGCTCGGTGCCGTATGGCGAGTTGATGGGCGTCATGGAGCTGTTGCGCTCCGGCGGCTATTCGCGGGTGAAGCTGGTTGCGCTGGAAGGCGCTCCGGGAGCGCCTGCGGCAGGCGCCGCTCAGCCTTAGAGGCCCGCGATGTCGGATGAGTCCAGACCAGCCCGGACGCTTTGGATTTTGGCAGCGCTGGCGGCGCTCGCGCTGCATCTCGGTGGTGCCGCGCTCGCGCTGGCGCACCTGCGGGCCGACGACGGCGACGATGGCCTCGGCGCGGCCGGCGCGGAGTTCGCTGTCGAGATGGCCTCGCCGAAGGCGCCTGACACCGACCTTCCGCCGGGACCGGATAGTGAGGCGATGCAGGAGCAGCAGGCGCTTCCCGAGCAAAAGGCCGAGACCAAGGAAACCGAGCTTCCAAAGGATCAGTCGCAACAGGTCGACGATCCCGATCGGGTCGTCACCGAGAACATCTCGAAGAAGCCGCAGGACGAGGATCCGAAGATTGCGGCGGTCGAAACGCCCGCTGCGGAAGCTTCGCCGAAGTCCGTTGCGACGGCGCGGCAGACGCTCGACGAGGACGCGCGCGAGGCCGAGAAGGCGCTGGCGCCTGTGCTCGGCATCGGCAAGGATATTTTGAAGCTGACAGCCGACTGGAATCGCAAGATCAGCGCGCATCTCACGGCCCACAAGGTCAATCCGGAGGGCAAGGAGCCCAACAATCAGAAGGTCAAGGTCAGCTTCGCGATCAATCGGCGGGGCAACGTGCTTTCAGTCGACGTCGTCGAGTCGTCCGGGGATGCAGCTTACGATGCGGCCGCGATCTCGATTGTCCGCAAGTCCGATCCCATCCCGCAGCCGCCCGCCAGCCTGACCGACGACCGGTTCGAGCGCACCGTCGACATCATCTTCACGCCGCCGGACGCAAAGAAAAAGAAGAAGACGGCTCAGCGCCAGTAGAGCCTGATCCCGACATAGACCACGACAAGGCAGGCGAAGATCAGGGCCACCGGGAGCGGCCGTTTCTGGGTTGTGCCCGCGGTCGCTGCCCCGAAGAAACTGGTCTTCTTCGGCTTCGGTTCTGGGCGGCGGAAAGCGGTAACATTGTCCGCAGCCGGTTCGGCCGCCCGAGGGCGGACATCAGGCGGGGTTCCCGCGCCGCCCATCTCGGCATAGTAGGCCTTGTAGATGGCGCCGATGGTGGCCTCGGTCGCCTCACCCTCGTTCATCTGCGCCTGCAGGTTCTTGTAGCTCACGAGGAACTCCTGCGCCCCAGGAGGCAGCGCGGACGACCCGTTGAGCTTGGCCATCATCTTCCAGGTGGCGAAATCGGCGCGGGCGCGGGTATCGGCGCGTCGCGCGATCAGCATATCGGCAGCTTTGACCAAGTCGGCCTCGAGCCCTTCGGCTTGTGTTCGGGTGTGTCGCTGTTCAACTACGCATTGCCGGTCAGAATGAGAACAGCCTGAATCACATAACCGGTCAACGTTCGCAGTATTGCTGAAATAACATCAAGATTTAGACCGAACTGGGAGCCCGCCAGCGGTAGCAGGATCAGCAAGCCGATCAGGATCAGCATCCCGAACGGCTCGAGCCGCGCCAGGGGCAGGGCGAGCGGCCGCGGCAGCAGCCCGACCGCGACGCGCCCGCCGTCGAGCGGCGGGATCGGCATCATGTTGAACACCGCCAGCACCGCGTTGATCAGCAGTGCGTTCTTGAGATTGTCGAAGATCCATTGCGCCGAGTTCGCGGGAGCCCAGGGCAGGGCGTGCAGGGCAAGAGCTGCGGCCAGCGCCAGCAGGATGTTGGTGGCGGGCCCGGCCAGCGCCACCCCTACCATGCCGAGCCTGGGGTCGTTGAGCTTGCGGAAATTCACCGGCACAGGCTTGGCATAGCCGAACAGGAACGGCGAATGCGCGAACAGCAGCATCGCCGGCAATATCAGCGTGCCGAACGGGTCGATGTGCCTGATAGGGTTGAAGCTGACACGGCCGAGCTGCCATGCCGTGTCGTCACCGAGACGATATGCGACGAAGGCGTGCGCAGCCTCGTGGAAGGTGATGGCGAGCACCAGCGGCAGCACCCACACCGAGAGGTCATACAAAGAAATGTTCACGGCTCGTCCGTCCCGATTTGCCTGCGGTCTTGCAGCCGACCCAGCCAACCGGTGGTGCAGCAACGCTTCACCTCAACATAGGGTGGGCGGTTCCGAAATGCCACGCCGCAAATAATCGGCGAGACCGGCGGCCATGACGTCGAGCCTTGGCGCCGGATGAGCTACGTCGGGATCGTCCCCTCATATCGGATCATGCCGTCCTCGATCGTCACCCAGCCCATCTTTTCGCTGACCCAGATATGCTCGGTCGGCACAAACGCGTTGCGATCGTCGAAGGTCGCCAGCGCGACGCCCGCCAGTGTGCCATTGCGCCGCCAGGCGAACAGGCGCGTGCCGCAGCGTTTGCAGAACACCCGGTCGATGCGCTCGGACGATGCATAGCGGTCGGTGTCGCCCTCGACGGTCAGCGCGCGCTGGTCGAATTGCGCACGGGCGAAATAGGGCGAGCCCATCGCCTTCTGGCAGAGGCGGCAATGGCAGATGCGGACGTTGAGCGGCTCGCCCTCGGCCTTGAATCGCACCGCGCCGCACAGGCATCCGCCTTCCCGGATCATGCGACCCGCCACTCGGCGACCTGACGCGCCATGCTCCAGTTTAGCTTGTCGAGTTCGCCGTCCATGTCGGAACTCCTGCGTCTGGTGTTGGTGAAGGCGGCCCAGCAGAAGCCGCCATGGGTCCGTACCGCAATCGTGCTGGTGCCCGGCAGGCTGCCATTGTGCCACCAATTGTCTGACTTGTTGACGCAGAAGCCTTTGGCGTAGTTGGGGCTGTCAGCGGGTGCGGTGGTCATGATCTCTATGGTGCGCGGCCGTAGGATGTTCGCGGGCTTCGTGTAGCCGTCGACATGCATCAGAAACTGAACCAGATCCGCCGGCGTCGCGATCCAGCCACCATGGGAATCCATCCGCGGGACGTTCATGCCGTAGGGATTTTCGCCCTGGCCGTAATAGACGACTTCGCCGTCCTGGCGCTGCTCGCGCGTGTCGCGCGCGATGGTCATGTCGGTGACGCCGCAGCGTGCGAGCACCTCGCTGCGGACATGCTCGGCATAGGATTGGCCAGTGAGCTTCTCGATGACGCGCCCCAGCACGCAATAGCCGAAATTCGAGTAGGCGTAGCGTTGGCCCGGCAAGAGGTCCAGCGGCCGGTTGGCGAGCGTCCAGGTGATCAGCCCGGCATGATCCATCCGGGTATGCGTGAACATGGGATCGCGGTTGTCGTTGCTCCAGCCGCCGGCGGTGTGCGTCAGGAGATGCTCGAGCGTGATCTGGTCGATACCGGCAGAGTAGGGCGGCGGCCCGTATTCGGTGCCGAGCAGCGCGCCGGGGCCGAACACCCGGTCCGTCAGCTTGAGGCGGCCCGCCTCGATCAGGCGGAAGATCGTGACCGACGTGATCATCTTGCTGACGCTGGCAATCCGGAACAGATGCCGCGGCGTCAGGGCCTCGTTCCGCTCGATATCGGCAACACCGAAGGCGTCCTCGTGGACAACAGTGCCGGCATAGCCGATCGCAAAGGACAGCGCCGGCACGCCATATCTGTCCATGAAGCTGTGCGCGAGCCGTGCCATGGCGTCGCGCTCGGCCGGCGACGGCGGGCCGATGTTCGCCGGGTTGGGCGTGAGTTGCGCAAGCGCATCGTGCGAAAGCAACGGCAGCGCGCTCGCCGCGAGCTTCACAAAATCACGCCGCCCAAACCGCATGGTGCGCCCCTTCGGACGGCCGTTGCCTCAGTACGTCGCCCGTCCGCCGGAGATATCAAACACCGCGCCGGTGGAGAAGGCGCAATCTTCGGATGCGAGCCAGCTCACCATCGCGGCTAGCTCTTCCACCAGCACAAAGCGCGCTTTCGGAATCTTCGACAGCATGAAGTCGATATGCTGCTGCGTCATCTGGTCGAAGATCGCGGTCTTCGCAGCCGCGGGCGTGACCGCATTGACGAGGATGTCATGTGCGGCCAATTCCTTGCCGAGCGACTTGGTCAGCGCGATCAGGCCGGCCTTGGAGGCCGAATAGTGCGAGGCGTTCGGATTGCCTTCCTTGCCGGCGATCGAGGCGATGTTGACGATGCGCCCGTATTTCTGCTTGAGCATCGCGGGCACGATCGCCTTGCAGACGATGAAAGGACCGTCGAGGTTGATGCGTAGAACTTTGCGCCATTCCTCGAGGTCGGTCTCCCAGACCGGCTTGTTGACCCCGGCAATGCCGGCATTGTTGACGAGGATGTCGATCTTGCCGAAGGCGGCAAGCGTCGCGTCGCGGGCCTGCTCGACGGCCGCGGTATCGGTGACGTCGACCTTGAAGACTTTTGTTTCGCCGCCAATTTCCTTTGCCGTCTTCTCGGCCAGCGCGGCGTCGAAATCCCAGATCGCGACCTTGGCGCCGGAGGCGACGAAGCGCTGAACGATGGCGCGGCCGAAGCCCTGCGCGCCGCCGGTGACGATGGCGACACGGCCGTTGAGATCGATCTTGTTCATGCCAAATCCCCTTATCTGTCCCTCATGGTGAGGAGCGCGCACTTGCGCGCGTCTCGAACCATAGAGCCCGTGGCCTATCCCTCGAGACGGCGCTGACGCGCTTGCTCGGGATGAGGAGTGATCAGAGCATGTAGCCGCCGTCGACCACGAGGGCGACGCCGGTAGTGAAGGCGCTCTCGTCACTGCCGAGATAGACCGCCATGGACGCGATCTCGTCGGCGGTGCCGAGCCGGCCCATCTTCTGGCGGGAGACGAACATCTCCTTGCCCTGCGGTCCTTGCGCCGCGGCGCGGTCGAGCATCGAAGGCGTCTCGACGGTGCCGGGGCAGATGCTGTTGCAGCGGATGCCCTTGGTGATGAAGTCGAGCGCGACCGCGCGCGTCAGCAGCGACACGGCCGCCTTCGAGGCGCTGTAGACGTAGCGGTTGGCCGGCGGCCGCAGCGCCGCGCAGGAGGAGATGTTGACGATGCTGCCGCCGCCGCCCGCGAGCATGTCCGGCAGGAAGGCCCTGATGGTCCGGTGCATCGACTTGACGTTGAGGTCGAACGAGAAATCAAAATCCTCTTCCGAGCATTCGAGGATGGTGCCGTGGTGCACGAAGCCGGCCGCGTTGAGCAGGATGTCGACCTTGCCGACGCGCTTGGCGAAGGCGTTGACGTCGGCGGTGCTGCGCACGTCGAGCTTGGCGACCTCGGCGATGCCTTCCTTGGTCAGGCTCGCGATGCCGCTCTCGTTGATGTCGGTGGCGATGACGGTTGCGCCTTCACGCGCGAAGGCGACGGCGCATGCGCGTCCGATGCCTGCCGCTGCAGCCGTGACGACGGCGCGCTTTCCCTTGAGGCGGTCTGCCATTTTCTTCTTTCTCCTCGATGTGCTCAGTGCCGTAGCCCGGATGAGCGCGCGAGCGCGATATCCGGGAGCCGATGTCCCGGGTGTCGCTTCGCTCACCCGGGCTACGTGTTCCTAATTCAGTGATTATCCCGCGCCACACCAAAGCTGCCGGCGACGTTCTGGTAGCGCGTGGCGAGCTCCATGCAGGCGCCGGTCGCGTGCTGGCCGACGGTGTTGCGATAAAGCTCCTGCCACGGCGTCTGGTTCGGCGGATGCTTGAAGCCGCCATTGGCCTTGAGCTCGGCGTGGCGCTTCTTCACCTCGTCGTCCGAGATGAGAATGTTGGCGCTGCCCTTGTTCAGATCGACGCGCACCTTGTCGCCGTTCCTGAGGATCGCGAGCCCGCCATTGGCGGCGGCTTCCGGCGAAGCATTGAGAATCGAAGGTGAGCCCGAGGTGCCTGACTGCCGGCCGTCGCCGATGCAGGGCAGGGACATGATGCCGCGCTTGATCAGCGCCGCAGGCGGCTGCATGTTCACGACCTCGGCGCCGCCGGGATAGCCGATCGGGCCGGTGCCGCGGATGAACAGCACGCAGCGCTCGTCGATCTCGAGCGAGGGATCGTCGATCCGCTCGTGATAGTCCTCAGGCCCCTCGAACACGACGGCGCGGCCCTCGAAGGCATTGAGATCGGTCGGATTGCTGAGGTAGCGATCGCGGAATTCCTTGGAGATCACGCTGGTCTTCATGATCGCGGAATCGAACAGATTGCCCTTCAGCACCAGGAAGCCGGCGTCCTTCACCAGCGGCTTGTCGTAAGCCCAGATCACGTCGTTGTCGGGCTTTGGTGCATTGGCGCAATTCTCGCCGATGCCGCGTCCGTTGACCGTGACCGCGTCCTCGTGGATGCGCTTGTGCTTCATCAACTCGCGCACCACGGCCGGCACGCCGCCGGCGCGGTGGAATTCCTCGCCGAGATAGAAGCCGGCCGGCTGCATGTTGACCAGCAGCGGCACGTCGTGACCGACCTTCTGCCAATCGTCGATGGAGAGCTCAACGCCGATGTGGCGCGCCAGCGCGTTGATGTGGATCGGTGCGTTGGTCGAGCCGCCGATCGCCGAATTGATCACGATACAGTTCTCGAACGCCTTGCGGGTCAGGATGTCCGAAGGCTTGAGGTCTTCCCAGACCATGTCGACGATGCGTTTTCCCGTCTCGTAGGCGATCTGGCCGCGCTCGCGATAGGGGGCGGGGATCGCCGCACAGCCCGGAAGCGAGAAGCCGAGCGCTTCGGCGAGCCCGTTCATGGTGGAGGCGGTGCCCATGGTGTTGCAATGGCCGACTGAGGGCGCCGATGACGCCACGATCTCCATGAATTCTTCATAGTCGATCTCGCCGGCGGCGAGCCGCTCGCGCGATTTCCAGACGATGGTGCCAGAGCCGGTGCGTTCGCCATTGTGCCAGCCGTTCAGCATCGGCCCGCCCGACAGCACGATCGCAGGCAGGTTGACGGTCGCCGCCGCCATCATGCAGGCTGGCGTAGTCTTGTCGCAGCCGGTGGTTAGCACCACGCCGTCAAGCGGATAGCCGTAGAGGATTTCGACGAGGCCGAGATAAGCGAGGTTGCGGTCGAGCGCCGCGGTCGGGCGCTTGCCGGTCTCCTGGATCGGATGGGTCGGGAATTCCATCGCAATGCCGCCGGCCTCGCGGATGCCTTCGCGGACGCGGTGGGCAAGCTCGATATGGTGTCGGTTGCAAGGGGAGAGGTCGTTGCCGGTCTGCGCGATGCCGATGATCGGTTTGCCGGACTGGAGCTCGGTGCGGGTGAGACCATAGTTCAGATAGCGCTCCATATAGAGCGCGGTCATGCCCGGATTATGCGGATTGTTGAACCATTCCTGCGAGCGGAGGTGGCGGCGAGCGCCGTTGCCGGCGGGGGCATGCCCATTGGTTGGTCTTTTTGTCATTGGTTTCTCCTGCAATGCAAACGCACTGGCGTCCGTTTTATGGTATCGGCTTGTGCGATGCCCAACGGCGCGAGCGACGATTTGCCTGCCCGCTGGCGGGTCGTTTCCTCACAAATCCGATACTAGTCATGGCCGCTTGGTAACGCTACCATTTTGTTCGCAGCGCCTGTGCCTGAAGCGGCTGGCCGGTTGTCCGACCGCCGGGCCGACGAGCTTTGCCGCTCGATCACCTTGAAGCCAAGATCGAGCACCGGATGTTCCGGGCGCCGTCCGTCGATCGCGTCGATCAGCATGCTGGCGGCCGTGTTGCCCATCTCGTAGCGGTTGGTGCGCACGCTCGTCAGAGTCGGGACCGCGGAGGCCATGAATTCCAGATCGTTGAAGCCGACGATCGCGATCTGTTCGGGGATGGCGATCTCGCGGCGCCTGCATTCGAACAGCACACCCAGCGCGAGGTCGTCATTGGCGCAGAACACCGCATCCATGCCTGGCTCCCGCGCCAGGAGATCGGTGAACAGGGCGCCTCCGAGCGTCACCGAGGTCGGAGTCGCCGTCGTGACGACGAGGCGTTGCTCGAATAGTCCTGCGTCCTTCATGGCCGAGACGTATCCGTCGAGCCGCCGCTGTACCCGCGGATCCATCCGCGCGCCGACGAAGCCGATCTTGCGGTGACCTTGCGCGAACAGATGTGCAACCGCCGCACGGGCTGCGTCATAGTGCGAAAAGCCGATCATCATGTCGACCGGATGGGGCCCGATCTCCATGATTTGCACGATCGGGCAGTCGGCGGCATCGAGCATCGCGCGCGATTCCGTGGTCTGGTCGATGCCGGTGACGATCAGCCCGGCCGGCTTCTGCGCGAGAAACAGGCGCAGCAGCTTCTCCTCCTGGAGAATACTGTAGCGTGTGTTGGACAGCTGGATCGAGTAACGGCTGTTTTCGGAGGCGTCGTAGATGCCGCGCAGCACGTCGGAGAACACGTTATTGGTCAGTGACGGAATCAAGACACCGATCACCTCGGTGCGCTGCGAAGCCAACGCGCGCGCCGCCAGGTTCGGCACATAGCCGAGCTCCCTGGCCGCGCTCTCGACCCGTGTCCGTTTGGCGAGCGACAGCGCCTCGGGATTGCGGAAGAAGCGGGACGCTGTGATCGGGCTTACGCCGGCGAGCTCGGCGACTTCCGCCAGCCGGATTTTGCCTGACTTGGTGCGGTTTCGACCCATTTGCTGCTCTTAACACACTCACTGTCGCAAACAAAGGAACGTTGACAGCGCTACCAGCACGGACTAACCAAAGACAAATTGCCAAAACCGCACAAACTGCCGACAATGTCGCCCGCTAAGGTTGGGCTTCGTTCGGTGAAGTCTGAAAAAACAAGACGGTCGCGGCGCGAGATGCGTCGTGGACTTTCGAGGAGGGAGCTAGATGTCGTCTGTGCAAATCCGCGACGTGCGGAAATCGTTCGGCAATTTTGAAGTCCTGCACGGCGTTTCGATTCCGATCGAGGACGGCCAGTTCGTTGTCCTGGTTGGTCCCTCCGGCTGCGGCAAGTCGACGCTTCTGCGCATGCTCGCCGGTCTCGAGAATATCACCTCAGGCACGATCTCGATCGGCGACCGCGTCGTCAACAATGTCCAGCCGAAGGAGCGGGACATTGCGATGGTGTTCCAGAACTACGCGCTCTATCCGCACATGACGGTCGGCGAGAACATGGGCTTCTCGATGAAGCTGCGGGGCGAGAGCACCGAAGAGATCAACAAGCGCGTCAAGCGCGCCGCCGAGATCCTGGCACTGTCGCCGCTGCTCGAACGCTATCCGCGCCAGCTCTCCGGCGGCCAGCGCCAGCGCGTCGCCATGGGCCGCGCCATCGTGCGCGACCCGCAGGTCTTCCTGTTCGACGAGCCCTTGTCGAACCTCGACGCCAAGCTGCGCGTCGCGATGCGCACCGAGATCAAGGAGCTGCACCAGCGGCTGAAGACCACGACGGTCTACGTCACCCACGATCAGATCGAGGCCATGACCATGGCCGACAAGATCGTCGTCATGCATGACGGCATCGTCGAGCAGATGGGTACGCCGCTCGAGCTCTACGACAAGCCCGAGAACCAGTTCGTCGCCGGCTTTATCGGCTCGCCGTCCATGAACTTCCTGAAGGGGCATGTGCGCGTCAACGGCGTTGCGACCTTCGAGGGGCCGAATGGCGTGAAGCTGCCGCTCAGGAACGCGCCGGCGGCGTCCGACGGGCGTCCTGTCGTTTACGGCGTACGCCCAGAGCATTTCACCATCGCTGACGACGGCGCCGATGCCGAGATCGTCGTGGTCGAGCCGACCGGCTCGGAAACGCAGGTGTTTGCGAAGCTCGGCGGTGAGCAGGTCGTCGCGGTCTTCCGCGAACGTCACCAGTTCAACCCGGGTGACAAGGTCAAGCTGAAGCCCGATCCTTCCGTAATTCATCTGTTCGACGAGGCGACGGGCAAACGCGTGTAGCGACGCCGAAGAACTGCCCAATACAAGACGACCCAATACAAATATAAAATTTAGGGAGAGAACGATGAGCGATTTCGACAGGCGAAGTGTGCTTAAAGTCGGTCTGGGCGGCGCGGCGCTGCTGGCCGGCCCGGGCATCGTCCCGGTGCGCGCGGCGGAGTGGACCAACACGCCCGAGGCGAACGCCTCCATCCGCGTGCTGCGCTGGAAGCAGTTCATTCAGGCCGAGTTCGACAAATTCGCCGAGCAGACCAAGGCGTTTTCCGAGAAGACCGGCGTCAAGGTCAAGCTCGAGGCCGAGAGCTGGGAGGACATCCGCCCGAAAGCCGCGGTCGCCGCCAATGTCGGCGCCGGTCCCGACCTGATCATCGGCACGCTCGATGATCCCCACAAGTTCCCGGAAAAGCTGATCGACATGACTGACGTCGCCGACTATCTCGGCGCGCAATATGGCGGCTGGTATCCGGTTGCTGAACGCTACGGCAAGAAGGGCAACAGCTGGATCGCCATTCCCCAGGGCGCGACCGGCGGCTGCCTCAACTACCGCGTCAGTCACGTGAAGGCCGCCGGCTTCGATGAATTTCCCAAGGACACCGCCGGCTTCCTCAAGCTCTGCCAGGCGCTGAAGAAGAACAACACGCCGGCCGGCTTCGCGCTCGGCCACGCCACGGGTGACGCCAACGGTTGGTGCCAGTGGGCGCTGTGGGCCTTCGGCGGCAAGGTCGTCAACGAGAAGAACGAGGTCGTGATCGACTCGCCGGAGACGATCGCCGCGCTCGAATACGTCAAGCAGCTCTACGAGACCTTCATCCCCGGCGTGCTGTCGTGGAATGACTCGAACAACAACAAGGCGTTCCTCAACGGCGAGCTCAGCCTGACGCTGAACGGCATTTCGATCTGGACCGTCGGAAAGAACTCGACCGATCCGAAGCAGCAGGAGATCGCCAAGGACATGAACCACGCGCCGATGCCGATCGGGCCCGTGGGCGTGTCGACCGAGCAGCAGAACGTACTCGTCTATTACGGCTACAAGCACTCGAAGTATCCGAAGGCGGTCAAGGAATACATCAAGTTCATGATGGACAAGCCGAACTACGACGCCTGGGAGGTCTCCTCCAACGGCTACGTGTCGCCGCCGCTTCCGGCCTACAACGACAACCCGGTGTGGACGTCGGATCCGAAGATCACGCCGTATCGCGACTGCCTGAAGCGCTGCCGCGACAACGGCTATGCCGGCGATCTCGGCTATGCCTCCGCCGCCGTGATGGGCGACTTCGTCGTCGTCGACATGTTCGCCGAGGCGGCGTCGGGCTCCGTGACGCCGAAGGCGGCAGCCGCACGCGCAGCCGAGCGCGCCAAGCGCTACTACCAGGTCTGATCAGCTCCAATCTGCACGGCGTCCGGTTCGCCGGACGCCGCGACTTTTCGTCGAGGGGAATCCGACATGGCAGTTATGGCCGAGTCCACTGTCGCGCAGGCCAAGCGCAGCAGCTTGTGGACCAGAGCATTCGAGAGCCGGCATTTCCTCGGCGCGATGTTCATGGTGCCGGCGATCGCCATCCTCATTCTGTTTCTGGCTTACCCGCTGGCGCTCGGCTTCTGGCTCGGCATGACCGACACCAAGATCGGCGGTGCCGGACGCTACATCGGCTTCCAGAATTTCGTCTCGCTGGCGAAGGACTCGGTGTTCTGGCTGTCGGTGTTCAACACCATCTTCTACACGGTCGCCGCCAGCGCGGTGAAATTCGCCATCGGCCTTTACCTGGCGCTTCTGCTGAACGAGCGGCTGCCGATGAAGTCGATGATCCGGGCAATCGTGCTGTTGCCCTTCGTCGTGCCCACGGTGCTCTCTGCGATCGCGTTCTGGTGGATCTATGACAGCCAGTTCTCGATCATCTCCTGGGTGTTGATCAAGGCCGGCCTGATCACACGCTATATCGATTTCCTTGGCGATCCCTGGAATGCGCGCTGGTCGGTGGTCGCCGCCAATATCTGGCGCGGCGTTCCTTTCGTGGCGATCACGCTGCTGGCGGGACTTCAGACCATCTCGCCCTCGCTCTATGAGGCCGCCAATCTCGACGGCGCCACCAATCTGCAGCGCTTCCGCCACATCACGCTGCCGATGCTGTCGCCGATCATCGCGGTCGTGATGACGTTCTCGGTGCTGATGACCTTCACGGACTTCCAGCTCATCTACACCATCACGCGGGGCGGGCCGATCAACTCCACCCATCTGATGGCGACGCTGTCATTCCAGCGCGCCATCACCGGCGGCAATCTGGGCGAGGGCGCGGCGATCTCGAACGCGATGATTCCGTTCCTGGTCGCGGCGATCCTGCTCAGCTTTTTCGGGCTTCAGCGTTCCCGCTGGCAGCAGGGCGGGAGGGACTGACCATGACCACAGCGGACGACCAAAGCGTCGGAATGGACTATCTGGAAAGTTTTCCGCGGAAGTTTTTTCGCGTCTACCTTCCGCTCGGCCTGATCATCTTCTTCCTGCTATTCCCGTTCTACTGGATGGCGGTCGCGACGTTCAAGCCGGACGCGGAGATGTACGACTATGAAAAGTACAATCCGTTCTGGATTGTGCATCCGACGCTGGAGCACATCAAGAAGCTGTTCTTCGACACCGACTATCCGCTCTGGATGTGGAACACCGTGATCGTCTCGGTGTCCTCGACCTTCATCTCGCTGTTCGCCAGCGTCTGCGCCGCGTACGCGATCGAACGCCTGCGCTACAAAGGCTCGCGCTATGTCGGCCTTGCGATCTTCCTCGGCTATCTCGTGCCGCCCTCGATCCTGTTCATTCCGCTGGCGGCGATCGTGTTTCAGCTCGGGCTGTTCGACGGCAACCTGGCGCTGATCCTGACCTATCCGACCTTCCTGATCCCGTTCTGCACCTGGCTCCTGATGGGTTATTTCCGCACCATTCCCTATGAGCTGGAGGAGTGTGCGCTGATCGACGGGGCGACGCGGCTGCAGATTCTGATGAAGATCACGCTGCCGCTGTCGCTGCCGGGCGTGATCTCGGCGGGCATCTTCGCCTTCACGCTATCCTGGAACGAGTTCATCTACGCGCTGACCTTCATCTCGTCGTCCGAGAACAAGACGATCCCCGTCGGCGCGATCACCGAGCTCGTCAATGGCGACGTCTACCATTGGGGCGCGCTGATGGCGGCGGCCCTGACCGGCTCGGTTCCCGTAGTTATCCTTTATTCCTTCTTCGTGGAGTATTATGTGTCGGCGATGACCGGCGCCGTGAAGGAATGATCGCGGGGCCTGCCTTGAGAGCGCGCCAGGACGAATCGCCGAAATCGGCGCGTTCCGGCCAATAAAAAGGAGTAGGCTCTTGCACATTCTGGTTCTGGGCGCCGCCGGCATGGTCGGCCGCAAATTGTGCGAACGGTTGTTGCGCGACGGCCGGCTTGGCAAGAGCGACATCACCAAGCTGACCATGCATGACGTGGTCGAGCCGAAGGCGCCGGAAAAAGCCGGTTTTGCCATCGAGACGGTGTCGAGCGATTTCGCCATGCCGGGTGCGGCCGAAAAGCTGATCGCCGGCCGTCCGGACGTGATCTTTCATCTCGCCGCGATCGTCTCGGGCGAAGCCGAGCTCGATTTCGACAAGGGCTACCGCATCAATCTCGACGGCACGCGGATGCTGCTCGATGCCGTCAGGCTCGCAGGCGGCAGCTACAAGCCGCTCGTGGTCTTCACGTCCTCGATTGCGGTGTTCGGCGCGCCGTTCCCCGATGCGATCGGCGACGAGTTCTTCCACACGCCGCTTCTGAGCTACGGCACGCAGAAGGCGATTGGCGAACTGCTGCTGGCCGACTATTCCCGCCGCGGCTTCCTCGACGGCATCGGCATCCGCCTGCCGACCATCTGCATTCGGCCCGGCCTGCCCAACAAGGCGGCATCGGGGTTCTTCTCCAATATTCTGCGCGAGCCGCTGGCCGGCAAGGAAGCGGTCCTTCCCGTGTCCGAGGACGTCCGCCATTGGCATGCCACGCCGCGCTCAGCCGTCGGCTTCCTGCTGCATGCCGGCACCATGGACCTCGCCGCGGTGGGGCCGCGCCGTAATTTGACCATGCCGGGCCTGTCGGCGACGGTTGGCGAGCAGATCGCTGCGCTGAAACGCGTCGCCGGCGACAAGGTCGCCGCCCGCATCAAGCGGGAGCCCGATCCCTTCATCGTCGGCATCGTCGGCGGCTGGCCGCGCAACTTCAATGCAAAGCGGTCGCTCGAGCTCGGCTTCACCACCGCCGAAAAGACTTTCGACGACATCATCCGCATTCACATCGAAGACGAGCTCGGCGGCAATTTCGTCGCGTGATCTCTGACTGAGCGGGTAAAGTGATGGCGAGCGTTGCTTGCATCGGCGAATGCATGGTCGAGCTCCGGCAGGCCCAGGGTGGACAATCCGGCGGGCAGGGCGGGGGCCTCTACTCGCGTGGATTCGGCGGCGACACTCTCAACACGGCCGTGTACCTCGCGCGGCTCGAGGTCAAGGTCGACTATTTCACCGCGCTTGGCGACGATGCCCTGAGCGATGAGATGATCGCGGCCTGGACAGCCGAGGGCGTCGGCACGAGGCGCGTCGCGCGGCTGCCGGGCAAGCTGCCCGGCCTCTACATGATCCAGCTGGACGCGAAGGGCGAGCGCCAGTTCTTCCACTGGCGCGACAGTGCGGCGGCGCGCCAGCTGATGAATCTGCCGGAGACGGACGATCTCCTCAACTCCCTGATGAGCTACGACATCGTCTATCTCTCTGCGATCACGCTCTCGATCTACGACGCGGCCGGGCGCGAGCGCCTGTTCGCGGCGATCAAGCGTGCGCGCCTGCTCGGCACCCGCTTCGTGTTCGACACCAATTTCCGCGCGCGGGGATGGCCGGATCGCGATGTCGCGCGCGAGGTGTTTTCGGCTGCTTTCGCGGCTGCCGACATCGTGCTGACCTCGACCGAGGATCTGCTCGCTCTCTATCCCGGCGAGAGCCACGAGCAGTTGATGGCGCGCATCCCGACCCCCGAGCTGGTGTTCCGGCTCGCGGAGCCGGTCAGCCTGCTGCGCTTTCCCGGGGGCCCCTACGAGATCCGCGCCGAGCCCATGACCAAGCCCGTGGTCGACACCACCGCGGCCGGCGACAGCTTTGCGGCGGCCTATATCGCTGCACGGCTCGCCGGTTCCGACCCGGTCGAGGCCGCCCAGGCCGGGCACCGCCTCGCCAGCCTCGTGATCTGCTATTCCGGCGCCATCATTCCGGGTTATGCCATGCCACCGAAGAAACGGCACCGGCCGGCGACCACGCGTCAAGCGACCAAGTGAAACGAAAGCCAAGATGACCACGACTGCCCAACAGAACCACCTCGCCGCGCTGTTCAAGGCCGCGACCGTCATTCCCGTCCTCACCATCGAGCGTATCCAGGATGCTGTGCCGCTGGCGCGTGCGCTGGTCGCCGGCGGCGTCCGCACGCTGGAGGTGACCATGCGTACCCCCGTTGCGATCGAGGCGGCGAGGGCGATGATGGCCGAGGTGCCCGAGGCGATCGTCGGCATCGGCACGATTCTCAATCCGGCCGACTTCACGCGTGTCGAGAAGCTCGGTGTTGCGTTCGGCATCAGCCCCGGCTTGACCCCGGACCTGTTGAAGGCCGCCACCCATAGCTCCTTGCCGTTTGCGCCCGGTATCGCCACGGCGTCCGAGCTGATGATGGCGCTGTCCTACGGCTTCGACATCGCAAAATTTTTCCCGGCCGAGCAGGCTGGCGGCATCAAGGGGCTGCGCTCTCTGGGTGGGCCGTTCCCGAACGTGCGGTTCTGCCCCACTGGCGGGGTCGGCGAGGCCAATGCGGCAACCTGGCTCGCGGAGCCCAATGTGGTCGCTGTCGGCGGTTCCTGGCTGTGCCCGACGGCGGAGATCAGGGCCGGGAACTGGGCCGGCATAACTGCCATCTGCCAGCGCACCCTCCAGGCGCTTAAACCCGCGTGAAGTCTTGCCATCCCTGAGCTAAGACTTAGGTCAGCAAGAGACCGCCAGGGAGAAAGACCATGACCGCCAGCATCGTCGGATGGGCGCATACGCCGTTCGGCAAGTTCGACACCGAGACCGTGGAAAGCCTCGTGGTGAAGGTCGCCAATGAGGCGCTGGCGGATGCCGGCATTTCGGCTGGCGATGTCGACGAGATCGTGCTCGGCCATTTCAACGCCGGCTTCTCGCCCCAGGATTTTACCGCCTCGCTGGTGCTCCAGGCCGACCCGCAGCTGCGTTTCAAGCCGGCGACCCGGGTCGAGAACGCCTGCGCCACCGGCTCCGCCGCCGTCCATCAGGGCGTGCGCGCGATCGCGGCCGGCGCGGCCAGGATTGTCCTCGTTGTCGGCGTCGAACAGATGACGCGCACGCCGGGGCCGGAGATCGGCAAGAATCTGCTCAAGGCGTCCTATCTGCCCGAGGACGGCGACACCGTCGGCGGCTTCGCCGGCGTGTTCGGCAAGATCGCCAGCTCCTATTTCCAGAAATACGGCGACCAGTCCGACGCACTGGCGCTGATCGCGGCCAAGAACCACAAGAACGGTGTCGCCAATCCCTTCGCCCAGATGCGCAAGGACTTTGGCTTCGAGTTCTGCCGCGCCGAGAGCGAGAAGAACCCCTACGTTGCCGGTCCCCTGAAGCGCACCGATTGCTCGCTGGTCTCGGACGGTGCCGCTGCCCTGGTGCTGGCCGACGCGGAAACCGCCAAGGGCATGAGCAAGTCGATCGGCTTCCGCGCCACCGCGCACGCCCAGGATTTCCTGCCGATGTCCAAGCGCGACATCCTCCAGTTCGAGGGCTGCACGGTCGCCTGGCAGCGCGCGCTGGAGAAGGCGGGCGTTACACTGTCGGATCTCTCCTTCGTCGAGACCCATGACTGCTTCACCGTCGCCGAGCTGATCGAGTACGAAGCGATGGGGCTGACGCCGAGGGGGCAGGGCGCCCGCGCCATCAAGGAAGGCTGGACGCTCAAGGACGGTAAGCTCCCGGTCAATCCGTCCG
This sequence comes from Bradyrhizobium sp. MI1.10, assembly GCF_055811035.1. Taxonomy (NCBI): domain Bacteria; kingdom Pseudomonadati; phylum Pseudomonadota; class Alphaproteobacteria; order Hyphomicrobiales; family Nitrobacteraceae; genus Bradyrhizobium; species Bradyrhizobium sp. MI1.10. The sequence goes on along the minus strand of NZ_JBVVPN010000004.1, from coordinate 8,918 downwards.
GCGGCCTGAAGGCCAAGGGCCATCCGATCGGCGCCACCGGCGTCTCCATGCACGTGATGACCGCGATGCAGCTCGCCGGCCAAGCGCCCGAGGGCATGCAGCTCAAGAATGCAAAACTCGGCGGCATCTTCAACATGGGCGGTGCGGCGGTTGCCAACTACGTCTCCGTGCTGGAGCCGCTGAAGTAAGCTCCGACCTTGTAGGGTGGGCAAAGGCGCAGCCAGCGCCGTGCCCACCATCTTGTTTGCGCTAGATCATGGTGGGCACGCTTCGCTTTGCCCACCCTACGGCACTGATTGATTCGCGGGACATGCATCATGAGCAATGACTACGAAGATTCGCTGTCGATGGACGCACTCAACGATCGCATCGCGATTCTCGAGGACAATATCCGCCAGCTCATCGAGCAGGCCGCGGCCGCCTCGGGTGAGCAGAACGAGTCGCGGATCGCAGACCGCATCAACCAGCAGAACGAGGAGCTCGACCGTCTCCTCAAGGTTCGCGAATCCCGTCAGAAGAAATAGCCCTTAGCGGCCGGCGCATGCGGCCATACGCCGGCCGCCCTTGCGCATGCGCCGCCGCTGCCGTTAGCTGGACCGAAATCGCAGGGCTCGCTTGAGCCCGCGCAATCGGGAGTGAACGATGGGGCCGCTGAAGGGCATCAAGGTCGTCGACATGACCACCGTGTTGATGGGTCCCTATGCGACCCAGATGCTCGGCGACTATGGCGCAGACGTCATCAAGGTGGAGTCTCTGGACGGTGACGTCACCCGCCTGATCGGTCCGATGCGGCACGCCGGCATGGGCCCGGTGTTCCTCAACACCAACCGCAGCAAACGCTCGATCTGCCTCGACCTGAAGAAGCCCGCCGGCCGCGAGGCCGTGCTGCGCTTGCTGAAAGACGCCGACGTTCTCGTCTACAACGTCCGCCCGCAGGCGATGGCGCGGCTTCAACTGGGCTATGACGTTGTTTCCAAGATCAATCCGCGTCTGGTCTATGCCGGCGTGTTCGGCTTCGGCCAGGACGGGCCGTATGCTGCAAAACCCGCCTATGACGACCTGATCCAGGGCGCCACCGCGCTGCCGGCCTTGATGGCGCAGACGGGCGACGGCGTGCCGCGCTATGTGCCGAACGCACTGGTCGATCGCATCGTCGGCCTCACCGCCGTGGGCGCGATCTGCGCCAGCCTCGTGCATCGCGACCGCACCGGACGCGGCCAGCGCGTCGACATCCCGATGTTCGAGACCATGGCCGGCTTCGTCATGGGCGACCACATGGGCGGGCTCACCTACGAGCCCCCGCTCGACAAGGGCGGTTACGCCCGCCACCTCTCGCGCGATCGCCGGCCCTACAAGACCTCGGACGGTTATCTCAGCGTCATCGTCTACAACGACAAGCAGTGGGAGAACTTCTTCAAGGCGACGGGACGCGACGACCTGCGGGCCGACGCGATGTTCGCGACATTCGCCGGCCGCGCCGCCAATATCGACGTCGTCTATGCCGAGCTCGCGCGCATCTTCGAGACGCGCAGCACCGAGGAATGGATCGACCTGCTGACCAAGGCCGATGTGCCCGTGATGCCGATGCACGACCTCGCGTCGATGCTGCATGATGAGCATCTGGAGGCGACCAACTTTTTCCCGGTGGTGAACCATCCAACAGAAGGGCCGATCCGGAGCATGAGGGTGACGGCGACCTGGTCCGAGACCGGGGCCGAACCGGTGCGGCTCGCGCCGCAGCTCAACGAGCACGGCGCGGAAATCCTGCGTGAGATCGGCTATTCCGCCGACGAGATCGACGCCATGGTCCGCGATGGCGTCACCCGTTCGCCGCCCCGGAATGACGATGCACTGGTGCGCCCATGAGCTTTATCAGGCGTCGGCCTCACGCCTTTCGGCAAGCACGAAGGCTCGTCCTCGCTGGACCTGATGAGCAAGGCCGCGCAGGCCGCGCTCGACGATGCCGGGCTCGAGCGCGCCGAGATCGACGGCATCCTCTGCGGCTACTCCACCGTTTCGCCGCACATCATGCTGGCGACCGTCTTTGCCGAGCATTTTGGCATCCGCCCCAGTTACGCCCATGCCGTCCAGGTCGGCGGCGCGACCGGGCTCGCGATGACCATGCTCGCCCATCATCTCGTCGAAGCAGGCGTCGCCCGCAATGTGCTCGTCGTCGCAGGCGAGAACCGTCTCACCGGACAGAGCCGCGATGCCTCGATCCAGGCGCTGGCGCAGGTCGGCCATCCCGATTACGAAGTGCCGCTCGGACCGACGATTCCCGCCTATTACGGCCTGGTCGCGAACAGGTACATGCACGAATACGGCGTGACGGAAGAAGACCTTGCCGAATTCGCGGTGCTGATGCGCACCCACGCCTGCACTCATCCCGGTGCGCAATTCCAAGATCGCATCGAGGTCGCCGACGTCATGGCCTCGAAGCCGGTGGCGATGCCGCTGAAGCTGCTCGATTGCTGCCCGGTGTCCGACGGCGGCGCAGCCTTCGTCGTTAGCCGCGAGCGGACCGGAGAGGCCGGCGTGCGCATTCGCGGCTGTGCCCAGGCCCATACCCATCAGCACGTCACTGCAGCGCCCGCCCTGAGCGAGCTCGGCGCGGAGATCTCCGTCGGCCGCGCCAAGGAGGCGACCGGCCTTGCGATCTCCGACGTGCGCTACGCCGCGATCTATGACAGCTTTACGATCACGCTCGCGATGCTGCTGGAAGACCTTGGCCTTGCTGGCCGGGGCGAGGCAGCCGCGCGCGTGCGCGCAGGCCATTTCAGCCGCGACGGCGCGATGCCGCTGAACACCCATGGCGGCCTGCTCAGCTACGGTCATTGCGGCGTCGGTGGCGCGATGGCGCATCTTGTCGAAACGCATCTGCAGATGACGGGGCGGGCGACGAATCGTCAAGTGCGTGACGCCTCGATCGCGCTCCTGCACGGCGACGGCGGCGTGCTGTCGTCTCACGTCAGCATGTTCCTGGAGCGGGTGCGATGAGCGAGCGAATCGCGGATTGGACCCAAGGTGTGCAAGTCATCACCTTTCAGACCTGCACCTCCTGCAGCCATGTGCAGTATTTCCATCGCGCCTTCTGCGCCGCCTGCGGTGCGCCCGATCCGCGCGAGCAGCGTGCCAGCGGCAAGGGCAGGGTCTACGCGACGTCGCTGGTCTGCCGCGCCGCGACGCCTGAGACGCGGTCGCACGTGCCCTTCAACATCCTGCTGGTCGATTGCGCCGAGGGTTTTCGCATGATGGCGCATGGTGAGAATGATCTCGCCATCGGCGATGAGGTCAGTGCGAGCTTCAAACCGTTCGCTGGCAGGCTGGTGCCGTTCTTCGCCAAAGATGGATAGTGAAATTTGGATGCTCGAATGTAGCCCGGATGGAGCGCAGCGAAATCCGGAATTTTCACCTCACCGATAGACTTTCCCGATTGCGCTTCGCTCCATCCGGGCTACTGCAAAGCCAGCGGTGGGATTCGTCATTCGGGGGCGGTCCTGAGAGACCGAGCCTGGAACGGGAATTCTGGGCCTGGCCTGTGCGAGGGCCACCCCGGAATGACGAAAGCTCTCACCCGACTCTTAACTAGCGCCCGTAGAACAGGATGCTGGCGATGACGAGCATCGCCATCACCGCCAGCATATGCGCGAGCGCCTCCGAGGCCGCCCCCTTGGTGGCTTCCTTCATGCCATTTTCTCCCTAGACTTGGGCGTGACTCATCGATGCGCGGTTAGCGCCCAACGGCCAATTGTTTTTACTCGGAACACCCCTTGCGAGTATCCGCCGCGATCAAGTCCCCACGCGGCGAATATCGACTGTACCAAGGTCGTTCAGCAATGCGGCGGCATTTTGACTCGATGTTGTTGCTCCTGCGGACGCGCAAGAATACAGTTTCGTGGAACTTTCGCCGCTAACGACAAAAAGCATTAAAGGCTTAGGGAAAAACTTCAGGAAAATCATGGCCCGCATCAACTACAGCGACCCGTCCAAGGCATCCGACCGCACCCGCGAGATCCTCGACAAGAACCGCAACGCCAACATCTTCCGGATGATGTCGCATTCGCCGAGCTATTTCGAGCAGTACTGCCGGCTCGGCGGCGCCATCCGTCACAAGGGCGAGCTCGATCCGATCGTGCGCGAACTCGCGATCACCCGCACCGGAATTTTGTGCGAGGCGCCGTACGAGATCGTCGCGCACAAGCGCATCGGCAAGAATGTCGGCGTCACCGACGAGCAGAACGAAGCGCTCGAGAACTGGCAGGACGCCAAGTGCTTCGACGAGGTGCAGCGTGCCGCGCTCGCCTTCACCGACGAGATCGTGAAATTGAACAAGCCGACCGCGGCGATCTTCAACGCGATCGCATCGAAGCTGACACCCGCCGCACTCGTCGAGTTGCAGCTTTCGGTCGGCTTCTACATCATGACGTCAAAGTTTTTGGAGACGTTTGAGATCGATCTTCAGCCGGTCACGGAAGTGGTTGGCTGATCCAAAGCCGCGGCGAGGGATGCCGATGACGATCGATGAATATGCGGCCTGGGCCGCCACCGTTGCAAAAGTCGATGAGCATCCGTCCAACGAACGGCTGTCCTATCTGGGCCTCGGTCTCGCCGGCGAATCCGGCGAGGTCGCCGAGCACATCAAGAAGCTGCTGCGCGATGACTGGCTCGACCAGGCAGGCCTCGTCGAAGAGCTCGGCGATGTCATCTATTACTGGGCCTGCCTATGCGCAGCGACCGGCCAGCAGCCGTCCGAATTGCTCAAGGCGAGTGCGGCCAAGATCAATCGGCGGATCAGTGAGGCGGCGGGCCGCTAGGCCGCTCAGGTCGAGGTCAAGATATCCACCCTGGCGTTGGCGACGATCAGACGGTCGGCGAGAAGCTGCGCAAGATTGCGCATGATGCGTTCGCTGGCGTGCGGGTGCTGCTTGCGGAAGCGCTCGAACGCTTTCAGGGGCGCTTCGAACGCGGTCGCCGCCATGTCCACGAACACGTCGGCGGAGCGAGTGGTCTCGATCAGGGCCATTTCGCCGAAGGCCATGCCGGCGGTGAGCGTCGCCAGCCGCACGCCGTCGGGCAGCGTGACATGCACGGCGCCGCTGCGCAGGAAGAACAGAGCATCGGCGGGATCGCCCGTGGTGAGGATCTTTGTCCCGGATTGATAGGTCCGGATCGTGCAGATCGAGGCGAGGTCGGTCAGCTCTTCCTCGCTCATGCCGGCCAGCAGCGGCTGTTCGGCAAGCTCGGTGGTCTCGTGGAAATCGATCGAGCCTCCGTACCGATAGATGATCTGGTCTTCGGCCCATTCGATCGCGGTGTCGAGCAAATAGAAGTCGCGGACGTTCTTGAGCTCGGCGGTCCATTCCCGCAGGCTGTCCCATTCCTTGGAGGCGCGCCTGACGCCGGACAGTACGACGGTCACATTCAGCGCCGCCAGCTCCTCGAACGCTTCGGCCACCAGCCGCGCCCCGGCGCGCGTGGTGGAGGTGACGCGGTGGAGATCGAAGATCACGAATTGCGGCCGCGGCCGGCCCGCAAGGCGGCGCGAGACATAGTCGACCGCCGACAGCGACAGTGTGCCGACCAGCTCGATGATCCGCACCTCCTGCTCATGCGCCGCGAGAATATCGCGCTCCTGTGGGCGGCGCACGCGCCGCGACGGGCTCTTGCCGATGTCGTAATCGGCGATGACGGCATTGCGCGCATCGTCACTGCGGTTGAGCATGTGCAAATCGTAGTGCGAGGACAGCGCCTCGCAGACCTTGATGCCGCGCACGCTGTTGCCATGCTTGTCGAGCCTTGGCGAATAGCTGCCGAGCCCGAGGCGCGCGGGGAGGGCTGCGAGAATTCCGCCGCCGACGCCGCTCTTGGCGGGGATGCCGATCCGGTAGATCCATTCGCCGGCATAGTCGTACATGCCCGACGACGTCATCACCGACAGCGTGCGCGAGATTGCGTAAGGCGTCAGCACCTGCTCGCCTGTGACCGGGTTGACGCCGCGGTTGGCGAGCGTTGCCGCCATCACCGCGATGTCGCGCGCGGTGACCAGCACCGCGCATTGCCGGAAATAGACGTCGAGCACGGCAGCGACATTGTCCGAGATCACCGCGTTGGTCTTGAGAAGATAGCCGATGGCGCGGTTGCGGTCGCCGGTCTGGCTTTCGGAAGCGTAGACGGCCTCGTCGACGGCGAGGTCGCGGCCGGCAAAACGACTGAGCGCGAGGCGAATTTGCTCGAAGGCGTCCGTACCCTTGCTGTCGTGGATCAGCCCCGTGCAGGCGATCGCGCCGGCATTGACCATCGGGTTGAACGGATGGTTCTCCGAGTTGAGCCGGATCGAGTTGAAGGGATCGCCTGAAGGCTCGACGCCGATCGCGCTCTCGACCCTGTTTGCGCCGAGCAGGTCCAGCGCGAGTGCGAACACGAACGGCTTTGACATCGACTGGATGGTGAAGGGCGCCCTGGAGTCGCCGACCTCGTAGACATGACCGTCCAGGGTCGCGAGGCTGATGCCGAAACAGGCAGGATCGGCCTTGCCGAGCTCGGGAATGTAGTCGGCGACCGCGCCCGAGGTCTCCGCCGAGAATTCGCTGAGGCAATTGTCCAGAAACCGCAGCAAAGGCGGCTTGGAGCGGGTCCAGGCGGTGGCGAGAGGCGAAAGCTGTTTCATCGCCTCTCTTTGTGCAACGCAATCAGGGCACGCGCAACCCGTCCGGCACCATGGTCTGCCGCCGGACCAGCAGCAGGGCGAGCAAAACCGTGGGGACGAGGATGGCGAGGCCGAGCAGCGTCACCTGCATCTGCGACAGCGGCATGATGCCGCCGCCGGGGGTGGCCACCACGAACCCGCCGATCACCAGCAGTACGCGGATCGGCCATTCCAGCGCACCGGCGCCGCGGAGATCGCCAACGAAGGGCTGGTAGCCCTGAATGCCGCCGCAGATGAACAGCGTGCCGAACGCCGCGAGCGCCATCAGCCCGAGACCGGCGAGATAGGGGCTCGGCCCCTGCAGCACCAGCGCGGGATTGAGCACGAAGAAGAACGGGATGAAATAGATGATGCTGCCGACCCACATCGATTCCCAGCCCGTCTTCATCGCCGGCGAACCGGCAATGCCTGCGGCCGCGAACGAGGCGATCGCGACCGGCGGGGTGATCGACGACAGCATGCCCCAGTAGAAGATGAACATGTGCACGGCCATCTTGTTCAGCCCGAGTTTCTCCAGCGCCGGTGCGACCAGGATGGCGAGGAAGATGTAGCAGGCCGTCGTGGTCAACCCGAGGCCGAGGATCAGGCTGGTGAGGGCGCACATGCCGAGCAGCAGGAACGGATTGTCACCGGCAATGCGCAGCAGGTCGTTGGCAAGGCTCGACACCACGCCTGTCATCGAGAAGGCGCCGATCAGCAGGCCGCAGCCGGCGAGGATGCCGACAAGCTCGACGAAGGTGCGGCCGTTGACCTCGAGGAATTTGCCGATGGTCGCGACAGTCCAGCGCGTGTCCTTCGAGAACAGCTGGTTGAGGACCAGAAGCAGGGCGGTAGCGTAGAACGGCGCATGGCTCTCGCGCTTGAAGTAGAGCAGCATCACGATCAGCAGCGCGATCACGAAGACGTAGTACCAGCCGTCCTTGATTGTATCCATGACCCGCGGCAGCTCCGCGCGCGGAATGCCCTTCAGCCCGTGTCGTGCGGCGTAGGAATCGACCTGCATGAACAAGCCGACGTAATAGAGCGCGGCGGGAATGATGGCCGCAATCGCGACGTCGGCGTAGCTGACATTGAGGAACTGCGCGATCACGAACGCGGTCGCACCCATCACCGGCGGAGCCAGCACCGCGCCGGTCGAGGCACACGCCTCGATCGCGCCGGCGTAGGAGGCGCGGAAGCCGCTCTTCTTCATCACCGGAATGGTCATGGTGCCGGCGGTGAGCACGTTGGAGATGATCGAGCCCGACATCATGCCGAGCAGGCCGCTGGCGAAGATGCAGACCTTCGCCGCGCCGCCGCGGAAGGTGCCGCACAGCGCGAAGGCGAGATTGATGAAGAACTTTCCGGCGCCGGTCATCATCAGCGCCGTGCCGAATACCAGGAAGCCGATCACGGTGTCGGCAAACGCCTGGATGGGAATGCCGAGCAGGCTCTCGCCCGACAGCACGTGATAGGCGGTCGCCTGCTCCAGCGTCGATTGTGTGCCGCGGAACGGCCCGAGCCAGCTGGATTCCGCGAACAGCGGATAGACGGTGAAGGGGAGCACGCTCAGTAGCAGGCTCCAGCCCCCGGTCCGCCGCAGCGCCTCCATCAGCATCACCCACATCACGAGACCCGCCGCGGTCACGCTGTTCGGCGCGCCGCCGAATTCCCAGCCGGCCTCCGCGGCTTTGCGGACGTTCAACATCAGCAGCAGCGCCGCGGCAAAAGTTACGACGAAGCAGAGAAGGTCGTACCAGGGAATGCGGTCGAGCGGCGCGCGCGGGGTTCCCGGGAAGATCAGGAACGTGAACGGCAGCATCAGGGCGATCAGGAGATAGAAATACTCCGTGTTGAGCTGGGTGTAGCCGACGAAGAAGCGCAGCGAGAATTGCTGGTTGATGCAGAGCAGGATGGTCGCGGCGGTCGCGACGACGAGCGTCCAGCGCCACGCGCCGCGCAAGCTTCGCACGCGCGTGACCTCCGCTTCCTGCATGTTGGCGGCGGCGCCATGCGGGTCCTCGAACACGATCCGCTTGCCCTCGTCCTGCGGAGCGGTGGACTCTGAAGCAGACATGATCGACCCCGCGCGTGGGTTGCTAAGTGCTGACGAATGCGAATGGGTTGAAGCGGTCGGGCCGTGGGCTCCTCAACCTCTCCCGCTTGCGAGGGCTTTGCTTAATTGGCCGAGCGGGAGTGAGGCTCGATATGGGGTATTTTTTTGTGCGGCCTC
>NZ_JBVVPN010000003.1:368267-393676 GCF_055811035.1 Bradyrhizobium sp. MI1.10 | reverse complement strand
AAGTAGAATGGCTTGGTGACCACGCCGATCGTGAGAATGCCGAGCTCGCGCGCGATCCTGGCGACGATGGGGGCAGCGCCGGTGCCGGTGCCGCCACCCATGCCAGCCGTCACGAACACCATGTGTGCGCCAGTCAATTGATCCCGGATCGTATCGATCGCCTCTTCGGCTGCGGCGCGTCCTAATTCCGGCTGCGAGCCGGCGCCGAGGCCTGCGGTCACCTTTGTGCCGAGCTGGATGAGGTGCCTCGCCTTCGACATGGCCAGCGCCTGCGCGTCGGTATTGGCGACCACGAACTCGACCCCTTGCAGCCCGGCCGTGATCATGTTGTTGACCGCATTGCCGCCGGCGCCGCCGACACCAAACACGACGATGCGGGCCTTCATTTCGTGGATATCGGTGGTGCCAGTCATTCTTCCCTCGTGATTGCTCCGGCAAGCCGGGGATGGAGATGAGGATCGAGTGCTACCTGCGACTCGGGCGGTCTGCTTCCACGATCGCAGCGGCCAGATGTCCCAATCGACGACGCGCGGCTTGTCCCGCGATCGCGCCGCCGGCGTGGCGACCGTTCCGCAGAACCGCCACTTCGTTTTCCAGTATTGCCGCCCACGCATTGGCGGCCGTCGTCTCGGCGGCCGCTTGCGTCAACTCGACGGCGAGGCGATCGGCGCGCTCGCGCTCGAACACTGCTCTGTAGGCAGTTGCGACGGCCTCGAGCCGCGCGACCTCCGCCTTGAATGCCTCGATCTTGACTGCTTCGATCTGTGCCAGGGAGGCATCGATCGGGGCCCGGCGGGCGCGTCGTGGGCGGGGTGTGTACCGGAGCTCGGAGACATCAACGCTCACCAGGGCCTTGCCGTCCTCCGACTGCGAGCGCGGCAACCGGCGGCGTCTCGCAAGCGAACGCGCGGCCTCTCGGGAGATACTGAGTTGGGCGCCCAGATCGGCATACGTCAACAACTCAACGCACATCGGCGCTTCTCCTGGAGCGAACCGGGAAGGCATTTCGAGCTAATGATGGCTGGACGATTACCGCAGGCTAGGCCGCGTTGGTTAATGGACGGTTAACGTTACGAGTGCCGTCACCGCGCCGACTCCGGCAGCCGCAGCGACGTCCTGTCCGTCTTGCGCTGGCAGCGATAGAGCTTCAGGACGGAGATGTTTTCGGAGCTCTCATTGCCGGTGCCGTCACAGCAGATGACGAGGTATTTGGGCTCGGGTTTCGGTGCGTGCTCCACGGGATGCGCCTCCGGGTGATGCTACCGCAGCGATTATAGCGGAAATGGATGGCGGCGAGCAAAGGCGGCGTCGCCGGCATGGTGCCCCGTGTATCATCTGTTGACATTAACCACTTGTTAACCATGCCGGCGGCTAATGTGGACGAGTGGGGGATCACCATGTCGGCCCATGTGACGCGACCGAAGTTGATGCCTGTTTCGGCCGATCCAGCCTTTCGGTCGCTCAACCGGCTGGCGGTTCGCGCCAAGGCCGTCCTACAGACCAAAACGGCTGTCCTACGGAGCAAAGCCATGTTCGGAAAGGACGATTTACTGGACAATCTCAGCCGCGATCTTGATCGCGCGCGCGGAAGACGCGATGCACTCGCATCCGAAGCCACGACCCTGACGGCCCAGATCGCCGAAATTGAAGCCCGCCTTTCGGAGGAGAAGTCCAGGCGGGAGCGTGATCGCGTTTTGGGCGAAATCGAAGCGATAAAATCCCGAATCAGGCAAGCCGCCGGCGCGTTTGCACCCGTCGTCGATGGTCTCTCCAAGGCGATCGAGTCGGCTGCAGCAGTTGTGCCCGAGGCTCGCGAGCTTAATAGTTTCCTCGTGTCGGTGGCGACCGAAATCGACAGTGTGCTCGATCCCCTGCTGCGCGAACTGGATCAGCGCGCGGATGCGGTGCGAGTCGGCCACGTAGCACTGGACCTCCCGAGTTCGTCCAATGAAGCTCCCATCGAGCTGCCGAAAGACGGCAACGAACGCCTGCTTCGCTTTCCAGCATGGCTGTCTCGCGACAAGGAGACGGACAAGGAAACAGCGGAGAGTCCGCGCAGCACGGCAGCGTGAACCTGGCGGGTGGCGTCCTTGCGGCGCATCCTTCGAGACGCCCCGCCCCAAAACTCACCGCTGCGCGACCGCGTCGCATCGTGCGAGGCGCGCTTGACGTCTGCTATGCCCTTAGTAGCGGCGCAAAACGCCATATGGCCGGAGGTCCGAGTCGGGCCAAGAAACGGAAGGGGAAATTTGTTCTTCGGCGATCTGACCGCGATATCCAACGTCAAAGCCCCGGCGTGATCCGGGGCGTTTGTTTTAGTATGGGGCGCAAGTCCGCTTGGGGTCGCTTCAATAATTCGCTCCATCATACGAAGGAATCAAGCTGTCCATTCGACGAGCACTGTTACCGAGAAGGGAAGCTAGGTTCTCGTGACCAAGGAACCCACGCCCAAGCAATGGAGCCAGCTTCTATCCGCACGGTCGAAGAGCCGACGCAGGCCGCCAACGGGACACCATACGGCGAAGACAAGCAAGCGCGTCGTAAGGAGGTCGGGAGGCAATCTCGACTTTTGAAGCAGCGCAATGCGGTGGCCACGGCGTAAGGCATTGAGGGATATGGTTTTATTTGGTCGTCGTGCTCGGCGCGGAAAGCCGCAGAGCCTCTGCCAGATACAAACCAAAGAAATAGAGCGCTCTTACCTTGCTTTGCGCTCCATACTGAAAGCTCCATACTCAAACATGCAACTCAACCAGCGCTTCCAATGTCACCATTTACTACGCAGCTCGAAGCGAATGTCATAACGATGCAACTTCGCATAGACCGTACTCTTGGCAAGACCGAGAGCGGCCGCGGTGGCCGTCACGTTGCCGTTGCACGAGCGGAGCGTGCGCGCGATCAGGTCACGTTCGGACGCTTCGGCGAGAGACAGGCCCGGATTGTGCTCGCTTGTTCGTTCCGTTCCCCGGATGGCATCGGGAAGGTCCGAAGGTTCGATCAGCTCGCCGTTGCTGGTCAGCATGAGGCTCTCGACCAGATTGCGCAGCTCGCGGACATTGCCGGGCCAATCATGGCGCTGAAGCTGCGCAAGCGCCTCCGGCGCAAACCGGCGATCGGAAAGACCGTAGCGCGCCGCTGCCTGAGCGATGAAGTGATCGACCAGCAGCGGAATGTCCTCGCAGCGCTCGCGCAGCGGCGGTATGCCGACGGGGACGACAGCCAGCCGGTAGAATAGGTCCTTGCGGAAACGCTGGGCGTCCACCTCCGCCTGCAGGTCGCGATTGGTCGCGGCGACGAGGCGGAAGTCCACCTTGCGCACTGCGGTCTCGCCGATCCTGCTGATCTCGCCGTTCTCGAGCGCCCGCAGCAACATGGGCTGGAGGTCGAGCGGCAATTCGCCGATCTCGTCAAGGAACAGGGTGCCCCGCGCCGCGGCTTCGATCTTCCCCGCCACGCCGCCGCGCCGGGCGCCGGTGAATGCGCCGTCGACATAGCCGAAAAGCTCGCTGGCAAGCAGTTCGCGCGAGGCGCAGCCGCAATTGACGGCAATGAACGGGCCGCTCCGGCGCGGCGACACGGCATGGAGTCCGTGCGCGAACACCTCCTTGCCGACGCCGGTCTCGCCAAGCAGCAGGACCGGAGCAGCTGATATGCCGACGCGACGGCACGTCTCGACCACGTTGTGCATCTTCGGGCTGCTGTAGACGGTATTGGCAAAGGCCTGGGACTCGCCTCGCGCGGCTGACAACAGTTTGCCCGAAGGGGCCGGCTTCGGCGCCACCATCACGGTGCCGAGGTGTTCACCCCCTTGCACCACCGGCTTCAGCCATTCCTCCTTGATCCATGCCGGACGCGAGGCGCCAAAGAGCTGATCGTCGCGGCTGCCGAGATGGGGAAAGCCGGACTGACATCCCGGCGCGCCCAGGTCGCGCATGATCTGCGACATCTCTCCACTGGCCTTGAATGGACGTCCGGCGCTGTCGAACAGTACGGCATGATGCCGATCCGAAGGCGGCAGCATCCAGAAGCATTGGTCGAGCAGCCGGTAGCGGGCGTCCAGCTCCATCTGCAGTAGCTGAGCCTCGATGCGCGCGGCCGCCGAAATCGCCAATGCGAGGGCCGGCCGCCCATAAGACGAGGATAGTCCGGAGATGTCGATCACGCCGATCACAGCGCCGTCGATGGGATCGCGGATCACGCAGGCCGAGCAAGTCCAACGGTGGATGCCGGAACAGAAATGCTCCGTGGCATGCACTTGGATGGGCTGCCCGGTTTGCAATGCAGTGCCGATCGCATTTGTCCCGCAGGTCGTCTCGCTCCAGTTGCTGCCGGGCAGCAGGTGGGTTTTTTCAACGGCATCGCGCAGCGCCAGCTTGGTGTCGCCCTCCAAGCGCAAAACAATGCCGTCGGCGTCGGTCAGCACCATCACGGTGCCGGTTTCCAGCAGGTAGTCGCGCGCCAGGGACATCGTCGAAGCACCCGCCTGAACCAGGCGGTTGCGCTTGTCGAGCAGGCGCTGCAGCTTGTCGTCCCTGATCGGCATCGGAGCCTGGCCACGCCGGTAGTCGACGTCCGATTTCTGGCAGCGCTGCCACGAATCGGTAATAGCCGACCGCACGATCTGCTGACGCGTGCTGTTGCTTCCGGATAGGAAGCGTTCCCAGCTCGTCAGGACGTCGCGTTCGATAGATGGATTTGCGAAAGCATCCTCTGGCGCCTGACCCAACACGTTCCCTCCTTCGACGCGCTGAGTAGTCCGAAATGATCTGACGGACCCCGAGCTTTTATCTCCTGATTGTGAGGCCATCCATGGAAACGCGCAATCGCGTATCCCGACCTTGGTGCCATTTGGCTCGCCTCCGACCGCACCGCAAAAAGAGTGAGATCGGAGGCGGAATGAAGGCATCGAGCCGGCAGAAGCTAGGCGACCCTGCGCTGGCTCAGGCTGTCGTAGAAGGCGGTTTCGAAACGCATATAGCCGGTGAACGAAGCGACGTCGGCAAAGGGCAGGATCTGGGTGGCCCAGTAGCCTCCGAAGCCATTCTGACGGTCGATCCAGTAGAACAGGTTCGCCAGACCAGCCCAGCCGAGCGCGCCCGCCGGGCGGCCGGTCGGCGCCTTCTCGTCATTGACCATGAAGGTGAACGCCCAGGATTTCGACAGACCCGGGAAGAACTCCGCGTCGTTCGACAGCGATTTGATGACGCCGGGCAGCGCCGTCACCTTGAGATCACCGAGCTGGTTCTTCTCGGCCATCGTAACGGTCTCCGGCTTCAGCACCCGGCCGTGCGGGCCGGCACCGTCGTTCAGCCACATGCGGATGAAGCGCATGTAGTCGCCGACCGTGCTGTAGAGGCCGTGGCCTCCCATATGGACCTCGGGATTGGCAGGCAATTCGAAGTCCATCGGGGTCAGCGAGCCGTCGGCGTTGCGCGCGTGCACGCCGGCAAGTTTGCCGCGCACCGCATCGTTGATCTCGAACGTCGTGTCGCTCATGCCGAGCGGCTTGAAGATGCGCTCGGCGAAAACTTCGCCAAGCCGCTTGCCGGTGATGCCCTCGACCACTTGCCCGGCCCAGTCGACGTTCGTGCCATACTCCCATTTCGAGCCGGGATCGAACAGCAGCGGCGTCATGAGGGCGGCCTTCGACGAAGTGATCACGCTCGGCTGTCCGTGGTCGGTCGCCAGCCGCAGATAGTTCTCGTTGAAGAAATCATAGCCGAATCCGCCGGTGTGCAGCAGCAGCATGCGCGTGGTCACCTCACCCTTCGGGGCACGAAGCCGGGGCTGGCCCTCGGCATCGAAGCCCTCGATCACCTGCAGCTTGCCGATGTCGGGGGCGTAGGTTCGTGCCGGGGCATCGAGGTCGAGCTTGCCTTCCTCGATCAGTTGCAGCGCGGCCGTGCCGGTGATTGCCTTGGTGGTCGAAAAAATGGCAAAACTGCTGTCGGCCGTCATCGGGGCCGGTTGGTCGATGCGCCGCTTGCCGGCGGCGCCCTCGTAGATGTTGCCAGTACGATCGGTCACCATCGCCACCACGCCCGGGACGCCTTGGCCCGTCGTGACCGTCTCTTTGAGAATGGCGTCAGCCGCCGACTTGAATTCCTTGGTCATGTGTTGCTCCGAATTGTTGTGATGATGCGGGTGCAGGGCCGCGCCACCAAAAATGGTTGCGCGGCCCCTTGTGTCGTTACTGCTTGGCAAAGCCGGGATAGGCCGAGGAGGCGACCTCATCGCACTTCTGGCGATAGGTTCCGACGCCGCCGATATAGGAGAGCAGACGGCGCGGCTTGCCCTCGACGTTGGAGCCCATGTACCAGGAGTTCGTCTTGGTCACGAGGGTCGTGTTCGCGACCTCATCGTGATGCGCGACCCAGGCATCCTGCGCATCCTTGCTCGGCTCGATGACGCTTAGGTGGTTCTTCTTGAGATAGGCGATGCAATCGCTGATCCACTCGACCTGCTGCTGAAGGCATGTCGTCATGTTGCAGAGCGCTGTCGACGGCGCCAGCGGCGCGCCTGTCGTGAAGAGGTTCGGGTAGCCGTGAACCTGAAGCCCCATCGTGGTCCTGATGTCGCGGCTCCACTCCTCCTTCAGCGAGCGACCGCCGCGGCCACGAATGTCGATGCGCGTCAAGGCACCGGAGCCGGCGTCAAAGCCGGTGGCCAGGATGATCACGTCCAGCTCATACGACGTTCCGTCCGCGAGCTCGATGCCTTGAGGCGTGATCCGCTTGATCGGGTTGTTCTTCACGCTGATCAGCTCGACGTTCGCCTGGTGGTAAGCCTCCAGATAGTTGCTCTCGAGCGGGACGCGATGCGTGCCGAAGCCATAGTCCGTCGGGATCAGCGTATCGCACAGCTTGGGATCTTTGAGGCGCTCGCGCATCTTCTTGCGGACGAACTCGGAGATCTCCTCGCTGACATCCTCCTCGAAGAACATCTCCACGAAGGAGGCGAGCCACAGCCGAAGCGAGCCTTCATCCCAGATCTTCTCCAGAACGGCATGACGCTGTTCCGGGCTGAGATCCTTCCACTTGCCGTTGGTGAAGTCGTATTCGAAGCCGGTGAACGAGTGGGGCAGGGTTTTGCGGAATTCGTCGAACCGCGCCTTGTAAGCCTCGACCTCCTTCGGCCCGTATTTCGGGTTCTTCATCGGGATGATGTATTGCGGCGTGCGCACGAACACCTTCATGCTGCCGACTTCGCCGGCGATGGTCTGGATCACCTGGATGCCGGTGGCGCCATTGCCGACGACACCAACGCGCTTGCCGGCGAGATCGAGCTTCTCCTTCGGATAGCGCCCGGTGTGGACCAGCGTGCCCTTGAAGGTGTCCTGTCCGGGAAACATCGACGTCAGCGGCGCCGACAGCATGCCGCAGCAGGTGATCAGGAACTGCGCGTCGATGGTGTCGCCCGCGTCGGTCGTGATGGTCCAGCGCTGGGTCGCCTCGTTGAAGACGGCGCTAGCGACCGTCGTGCTGAAGCGGATGTCCTTGCGCAGGTCGAGCTTGTCGGCGACGTAGTTGAGCCATTTTTCGATCTCAGGCTGACCGGGGAAGCGCTCGCTCCAGCTCCAGCCTTTGTAGAGCTCCTCGGAGAACAGGTACTGGTAGATATAGGCCTCGGAGTCGAACCGTGCGCCCGGATAGCGATTCCAGTACCAGGTGCCGCCTACGCCCGTGGCGGTATCGACGGCCTTGACCTTGAGGCCTTGCTCGTCGCGCAGCTTGTAGAGCTGGTAAAGGCCGGCAACCCCAGTGCCGATCACGATGGCGTCCAGGCTTTCATGTTTACGCGCGCCGTTGGTCTTGTGCTCACTCATGCATTCCCTCCCGTTGTGAAAGCTTTGTTCTGTCCTCCGCTACGAGGCGAGGGACGCAAGGGGAGCTACGCAGATTGCGTGCCAGAGCAGAGTTCTGGGCTTAAGCGGTTGCTGGGACTGGATTGTTGGTTGCGGGGGCATGCCGAAACTGTTCGAAATTCAAACCCGGCAAGCCTGATCGACCGAATTTCGATCGAAGTTCCTCTGCATTCCGGCGCCGAGGGCGCTAGGATATCTTGGATCCTTCAGCCGTTCGAACTCGGCGCCAGCCTACCAAGGCTGCGCCGGCACGAACGCCGGTAGCGCCGCCGTGCGGCTCGCGAATGATCTCGGGCGAACGCCTCCTAGGAAGGCCCTGTATTCGGGACCAAGAAACCCTTTGCTGCTTCAGACTCGCCCCAATGCCCAGTCCATATGGCGAGGAGACACTCGGGCGTCGATGCGTGCGCGCTCGTGCGCGAGATCACTTCGCCAATGCGGAGCAATCGATGACGGTCTAAGAATCTCTCTGTTCAAATGTCGGGCGAGCTGGCTGAAGCCATTGATATAGCTAAATTTTATTTGTTCGCAGAACATAGATTTTGGAATTTATCCTAGCCGACCAGCTCATGAGGCACGGCAAACGCCAAAAGTTCCCAAGGATCGGCTTGGGACAAAGGGCAGGGACCCAGCTGGTCAGGAACTTTGGGCCATTTCGTTTATTTCGCTTGTTGCGTTTATTTCGAATATGGCCTATACAAAAGGCCGTACAGGGGAGAAGATACGATGACGATGCCAGCCTACGCTGAAGAGCTGGGAGGTACTCGCCTGCCTTCCGCGAGCGAGAAGGCGGCAGCCAACCAGCTTCGTCAGATACTCGCTTCGCATGCGACGGGAGATGCCAAACTGCGACTGCTCGACGATGCACAGCAGGCTGCTGAGATAACCTTGTCGCCGGCGCTATCGAGTCTTTTGATGGAATTGCTGCGGCATATCGGTCGCGGCGATGCGGTGACGCTTGTGCCTGTGCATGAGATGTTGACCACGCAGCAAGCTGCCGACATTCTGAATGTCTCGCGTCCGTTTCTGGTCTCGCTGCTCGAAAAGAACGAAATTCAGCACGTGACAGTGGGGCGTCATCGCAGGATTAGGGCAGAGGACCTATTCGCATATAAGCGCACGCGTGATGAGAAGCGGGGCAAAGCGCTTGCGAATCTCGCTGAGCAGGACGCGGAGCACCTGTAAGCTTGTTTGCAAACCGCTTCACCGCATTCGTCGATGCGTGCTCGCTTGCAAGCGCGCTCAAAAGGAACCTGCTTCTCTCATTGGCGGAGGCGGAATTTTTTCGTCTCCGCTGGTCAAGCCGCGTTCTGGATGAGACCGAAACAGCTATCGAGGAGATCCTGAACGCCAAAGGCTTTGCCGATGCCGCGGCGCGTGCAGAGCGGGCGCGCGCCAGCATGGAAGCTGCCTTTGAAGATGCCATGGTTACGGATTTTGACAACTTCTTGTCCGTTGCGGCTGGGCTCCCCGATCCTGGCGATCATCACGTTGTTGCTGCGGCGGCCAAGACGCAGGTCGCAATGATCGTAACGGAAAACCTTAAGGACTTTCCCGCGGCAGTTCTTTCCGACCTGAACATGGAGGCGAAATCGGCCGACGCTTTCATTGCGGATACTATCGCACTCGACGAAGCTCGCGCTGTTGCAGCCATTCGGTGTATGCGCGAACGCTTCAAGAAACCGGAAATGACGCCGGCGGAGCTCTTGCTCGTGATGGAAGCTGCGGGGCTGATTGAGACGGTTGACGTGCTAAGGCCACACGTGGAATCCCTCTAGCTCAGTAACTAACCAGGCGGGCTTTCCGCAACACGATCTTGATGTAAACTCGACTTCGATATTCCATAATGAAGGATACCCGAACGATCGCGCGGCTTGGGAACGCAGACACGCTGATGCCTGCTGGCGTCGTCCGCCGGGAATATACAGGAGACCAACGCAGCAGCGCCGAAAATTGGCGGTAAACCGCAGCCGAGAATCGGTCTGCCGCTGCGCAGGACGGGCGCGGTCGTTCATCTCTGCGTGGGAGAAATTTTGAACCGATGTATTTCCATTTTCTGACCGATGCCCTTCAAGTTTTGGTAGTCGCGCGACGCCGGGCATCCTTTGACGATGTCACTGACTCCGGGAGCCTCCATCACCATCTCTGTCAGGCATATTTCGTTGACACCGGCTAGACCTTGCAGACGGGCGGCGATATTCACGTCCTGTCCGAAGTAGTCGATCCGATCGTTGAGCCTTACGGCGATGGCCCTGCCTCTGTGCACGCCGATTTTGAGGCCGAGCGGCCGCGAAGCGGTTTTGTTGAATCGCGACAGCTCTTCGATCATCTCGACGGATGCAACAACGGCATCCTGTGGACGCTCGAAGCCAGCCATGACTGCATCGCCGATCGTCTTCACGATCGTGCCAGATCGATTCCTAATGATCTTATTCAAAATGTCGAAGTGCTGACGGACGAGAAAGTAGGCATTCACATCGCCGATGCTTTCGTACAGCGGAGTCGAATCCTTTAGATCAGTGAACAGATAAGTGATGTCGGAAACGGCTAGACTATCGCGCTCGTCCACCAATTGAGTCTTATAGAGTTCGGCGAAGCAGGGGGTGAGCAATAATCGCTTACCGGAAAGAAAAGGCTCATACTCGACCAGATGGGGCTGGAACTGGGAAGGATACTGGAGAAACCAGAAGCGGCCTCGATCCTTGGTGCGGTTCTCAATGTGGATGATGTGTTTGCCTGGGCTAAGATCGGCCGTCTGTCGAAACGCAAAGCGTCCGTCGCCAAGGATCATATTTCTCGGTCCAGTGGGCCGATCAGCAACTACGAACCGGCCCGATTCGAGCTGGACCAGCGTTTCTTGGCGTTCCGCCGGTTCACCGTTCGCGAAGAAAACCAGAAGAAGCTTATGGCTAAGATCGAGCACCTCGAATCGGCCGGCCGTTACGGCGAATTCAAAGTTCAACCGCTGACCCGCCTCGATATCGGCAAATCCCCGCGAGAGTGCCGCAACGAGTTGCTCGTGTGTCATTCCGTGCGGGGGCTTGAAGTCCTTGGAGAAGTTGTAACGGAGATAGTAGTCCTGGACGGACAGCATGTCCGGATGACGATATAGGATGTCGCGAACCGAACTCGAGACCGTAAAGGTGACTTGGATGTAGTCGTCAAGCGCCGCCTCATTGAGGGCGTTGCAGAATTCGCATTGGAAACGTGGATGAACCTGGTCTAGCTCACGAAAAGTGCCGGCGACCTGCGGGCAATAGGCGCAGATGAGCAGCCACTGCATCTCGAATAGGCCAACCTTAGCGGCGTGCACGAACAGCTCGATTCCTTCGGCGTCACTTAGGCCGTTGGCAGTCGCATATTGGATAGGATTGACTCGAAAGAGATCATAGTCGCCGGAGGCGCGAATAAAACCTTCGAGGTCCGAAAGGGTCTGCGGCGCCCAGCTCGCTATTGACCCGAGCTCTATGAGGCGCTGATTCAGGAGGCCTTCGTTGACTGGGGATGACCCTTGCATATCAGTATGATACCTCGCTCATGCCGGCAATACTGGTTGGTCGGCCATTCGACTAGCCACGTGACAATCGACGCGGTTCCTTTGTGTCCAACTGGTTTTAGTCGAACCGAGCCGGATAAGAAAAGTCAGCTCTATTGGCCTGTATCAGTCGGCAATGCGACACTTTGATCGATAGGCAGTGTCTGGTCTCGTCCATCATGTCCATGAGAGCGGTGCGTTGACTCGAGAGCGGGCCGTGCGCGCCACGTTATGAAATAAGCTCCGGATTCGTGCAGACGCCCCTCCCTCCCATTTCCGTCAACGTTGATCGCCATATGAGCTGGATACTTCGGAGGATCATGCGTCAATGGTCAACCAAAGCCGTTTGAATGACGCGGATGAAAAGCGCGACGCTGTTGGTCGTTGGCTTCGTGTCTGCTGGCGTTTGGTAGCAGGGCGCCGCCAAAGGTCAGACCTTAGTCGCTCCGCCGCTTCCGCTCGCTCCGCCGTCGAGCGAACGGGAGCCGGCACTCCGGCCACCCCTAAGAATGCCTGGCCGACAACGGCGGCGGCCAAAGTATCGTCGCCACCGGCGCCGGCCAAGAATCCAAGGCCTTCGGCGAAGACCAATGGCGGGCCGTCATCGCGGACCGACGCTCTCCGGCCGGCAGCGTCGGACAAGGTTTTGTCTACACCATTGATCGGCGCGCCTGCGTCGGTCCTCAGCCCAGCCGGGGACTACGATGGCTTTAGCGTCGGCACGGTTGACGATAGTAAAACGTCAGGTTACGCGGCGCGAACCATGAAGTCCCGCGCAGCAAGACCTTCCTAGCCCAATTCGGGGGCAGACAACATCGCGGCACAGCACCTGGTTGAGCAAGTAGATGAGGTATTGCAGCGCAAGCTTACGATCTGCCGCGGCTGCAGGTAGGTGGTCGGCAATGACGGCAGGCGCTGTTGACCAATGCAAGCGCTTGTTGATTCTCGCATGGACCTATTGTCGGATGAAAACTATGGCATGTGGAGGTCGCGGAGCAACGTAAAAGCGTGCCTCACAGGCGAGGCATTCCAAGTGCTCCGCAATGTCAACCCGCAATCCAGATAACATCTTTTTTGACCCGCAATCCGGGCATTCTCTCTGGTTCAATGCGTCAAGAGCATCTGCGACAGTCATTTCGAGCTCGTGAAACTGGCTGCATCAGACACCGAAAGAGCGACTGATGTGTTTCGCCATCACGATAGCAACGTCCGTATAGCGGCCGTTCGACCAGAACTGATCGCAAACCAGCAAAAAGAACAGCGCACTAAGCGAAATCAGAATTCCCTTGCACATAGCGGACTTGTCCCTTGATGAGACTGCCAACCGAGAACTGAGAGAGACGATATGCTTCTGAAGTCGCAGTTGCGACGATCTGCAATGATTCAGGCTGGCAAGAAGCCGTTACTAATCCGTTAACTGACGGATCCGAAAATCTCTGCGGAAGGTCGGCCTCTGGTCCGAAGCTGCTGATCTCGGAGAGGTCCGCTATTCGGGCTATCGTCTCGAACCCTCGCGTGCTCTCCCCTGGAGTCAACAACTATTCATTCGTGAGTCGGCTGACCGTGAACTCTGAGCTGAGAGCAAAGTGTGAATGTCTCAGGCGACTTGGTCAAACTCAGTCCTGGGTGCTCAAGGTGTAACAGTCACGCTCTTGAAGACGGTGCCGCCATTGTTGGACCGGCCGCTGAAGCGGACGGTCTGCGGGCCTCGCGAGGTGGCACTGAATTTCCAGATGGCGGAGCGCGTATCGGCCTCCGTTACAGTGCCAAGTGTGAGGCTGGCCGCATTTGAAAAATCCATCGCCACGCCATCCTCGCGGGTGGTCGAGACCCCGAGCAGGCTTAGACCGCTAGACCCCGCCGCCGCTGACACCTGAACCCCATATGCCTCGTAACTCGGGTTGAAAATGGTTGTCTTGATTGTGAAGGTCGAACCGATCGCGGGAGACGTTGTGCTCGGCATAGCCGTCATCGAAATCGCAGGCGTTGGATCGCCGCGAATGATTTTAGCTGCGATTGCCACCGGCAAGCCAAATGAGGGAGCTCTCCAGTTGATTGCTTTGAGCCGGAGAACGCCAGGAGGCGGATTGTCGATGATGAGATATTCGACGTTGTCGATATTAGACTGCGAGGCCCAGCCACCACATTGTCCAACTGCGTCCGGCGTGCAACTGGCGCCGGGATCGGCCCACAGGTCAACATCGTATGTCACCGCCTGTGATGCTCCTGCGCTCGCTTCGGGCTCGTCCCAAGTAAGCACAGCGACGACCCGCTTGGTACGCCGAGGCACGTCGATGTCGAAGAAGCCCCAAGACTTGTCGGTGATTGTCATCCACGCCCAATGGCCGCTCCAGCCGTTGGGGTCGAGGCGCGCCCAATGCGATTGATAATCGGAGACGCGTCCGAGCCCAAAATCATTGCGTCCGCCACCGGTGTTGTTCGCCGGACTGACCTCGTCCGAATGCAGCGTAGCGGAAGCCATGAGATGGGCACGCAGCAAGTGCGGTCGATCTCGGAAATCAGGATAGTGCTCCAGCAACGTCGTCGCGATGCCACTGACATGTGGCGTTGCCATGCTGCATCCGCTCTTATCCACATAACCATCCGTCGTTCCCGCCTGCGCGGAGGTCACGACAGCACCTGTTGCAACGAGGTCTGGCTTCATCCGATTATCTCCGGTCGGGCCGCGGCTGCTGCTGCCGGACAGTTCGCCAACCAAGCTCGATCCCGCGTCCTGCACGTTTCCGACCGTAAGAGCATTCTTGGCCACGCCGGGAGACCAGATCGATTGTGCGCCCGGGCCGTTATTGCCGGAGCACACGATGTAGGCCTGGCGTGTTTCCCAGACGCGGGCGTCGAGCTTGCGCGATTCGGAATCGGTTCCAGTCTGTCCCGATCCGCTCGCCCCACCGCTCAGATTGATGACAGAGGGGCGTGGCGCGTCGCAGCTGGTCGGGTCCGCCATGTAGTCGATTGCGTCCCGCAACCAAGAGTTTTGTCCAGTGTTGGTCGATTTCCAGATCTTTCCAACCCGGATGCGCTCACGCGAACCGACCGCAGTTGCGACGCCCCGGAACCGCGCTTTCGCAGCCCCAGTTCCGGAGATGGTTGCGAGGACGTGAGTGCCATGGCCATTCTGATCATTCCAAACGCCCGCAGCGTCGCTCGTGAAATTAATCCCGCAACCGTTCTTGTTGAGGTCTTGGTGCATGGTTGCCGCCGCGCTTCCCAACATGGCGCCGGTGTCGAGTAAGCCCAACACAGTTCCCGCACCCAGGAAGCCGGACGCTCGGATGTAATCGACGCCATTCGTAGCCATGCTCTGATCGTGTCCGCCGCCGCTGCGACGCTCGATTTCGATGAACAGGATGAAATCCAAACCGGAAAGAATGCGGATCTGTTCGGGTGTTGCGAGAGCCTCATAGCTCCGCAACACCGGGTCGTAGCGACCGACCTCCGCACCCGTAGCTTGGACCCGTTCGGCGAACGAAGTTTTGGGATCAGTTTCAAACAGGCTGATGACAATTGGAAATCGAACCACCTCGGCCCCGAAACGCTCGATGGCAGATCTCAGCTCCGGCGCTAATTTTTGGTCGGGCAAGGGGTAAGCCAGTGATCTAAACCCGGGCAATCTGGCAATACCCTCCAACGCCTGGGCCTGCAGGGGGACGCGGACCTTGAGTGCTGTCCCATGCAGCCCGAGCGATGCGACCCCGAACTCGCTCATCAGCGTGCGCTCCGTGGCCGCGTCCGGCAGGAAATCCATCAGCAGAAAGGCATAGGTCTCAGTCCGCTCCCCTGCGGCTAAATCCGATCGTATGCGCGGGTCGATCCCGGTGGCCGGTGTCGTCGTCCCTCCCGAGAACCCAAGCCGATAGGCCTCAAACGATCGGACATCCGACGCGCCGCGCGAAGGATAATTGGCCGGAGGCTTCGGGCGATCCTTTGGCGCAGAGAGCGGCCTGTTGGGCGCCTCCGTTTGGACTGTTGTCGCCTCAGTGCCCCGATGCGGAAGTGTATCGCGCGGCGGCTTGCGATCAACAGGGGGAACCAACCGATCCGCAACTGATTCGTCAGACTTGGTCGGCCCGAAGTCGCGGCGTTTGGTGTCATCCGCGCTCGTCGCACTAGGTAGCCCAACGCCCGCCCGGCGCAATCCGAAGTTTTTGACCCCGTCCTGGACGGCCTCGAGCGAAAGGGGGGCGCCCTCGTCGTCTCGATTGATGCGCATAGTGCTATTTTGGCCGCTCGACGCGCCTTCCGCGGGAGCAACGGTCTGCGCAGACGCAAGCGCGACAGGCGCAGCAACCAGTAAGGTCGCAACGAGTGTTCTCAACGGCACTGAACGACAGCAATAGGTTAAACGCTTGGGTAAGAAGGTTTCGTTCATTGGCTTCCTCCAAATGAACATTCTTACGCGGCGACTTTGATCCGACACCTGAATCGTCGGAATGGCACACACAAGCCGGCAGAATCAAATCTGCTTCGCGCGAACATCACGACGCGGTCGCGCTCGATCTTTTGCGTTGAGCATCCTGGCAAATCAATAAATGAATCCTAACAGCACAACGGAAGATTATGCAGTGATTTAGTTCACAAGATTGCTAATTCGATTCAAAATAGACAGGCTCGTGAAATCCAATCGGCCCGTCCTTCCATAACAACACATACGCAGGCCTGCAGGCCCAGCGTCGGCGTGGGCGTTTTGAGCCCAGGTCACCTATCTGAGCAGTGCCCGATACTGCGGCACTGCCATTGCTACGGCCTTACCAGCGCCGCCTCATCGGAAACGCGCCACGCTGCGACGCCAAAACACAGCGTAAGCATCAACGTGGTCAGCAATAGCAGGACTGAGAAAAAGTGGCTCACACGCGTCTCCGCAACAGAACGTCCCAGTACGGGCGCAGGTGGATGGTTCGAAAAATACAGCTGCGCTGACCTGGCTTCCTTTTCCACAGGTTGTAAAATGCTGGATCAACAGGTTCGAACTAGGGAGCGCAGCCATCGAGCGTTTCGTGCGGAGCCGGGGACTTCGCGCCGCGCTGATCGTAGCTAAGCGGCACGGCAGGAGTTATTATCTTGTTCTTCTCGCTCGGGATCATTCGGTTTCAGGAGTCTGGCAGTGACAAAAATCTTACGAGGAATGCTCCTCGCGGCCACGGTTCTCGCTGCTGCTAGTGCGGCGTACGCAGGGGGTGGCTGTGGCGAGGGCTGTCATAGGACAAGCGGTGGCGCATGTGTCGTTGACGGCTGGGGCACGGGAGCCAAGGTTCGGAACGAATGCCCGGCGACCTCTCGCCCCCGTCCACCCTGCGGCGGCGGGGATTTCATCTGGGACCGTACCAAACAGGCGTGCTTTCAAAATAACCGCAGCTGGTTCTGATCTTAGTGCGTTGCCCCAGCGCCGGTGCGAACGAGTTCAGACAGGAGCAGCTTGGCCGTCATTTCTGGCGGCACCCCTCCCACGTGGGTTGCCTTACTTCCAAGCGCCGACTGCAGGTACACGATGGAGTTCTGGACGAAATATGTCCCGTGATGCGCAACACCGTCGATTGCGACCGTTAGGGTGCGAACTACAGCAGGCCTTCCCCTGTGAAGCCTCGCTCACGGCAGTCCTTCAAAGCTCACGCACTAAGTGCATGATTCAGGCTGGCGTAAAAACTTAAACCAGCGTGTCACTCTCTGAGGCGTTACTCGCGGCAGGCCCGGCGCACCGTGGCAGTCCTGCGTGGACTAGAGAACGATCGAGGGGCCGCCAGTAAGGCGGCCTCTTTCGCCGGTTCACGCTGGCCGGCCTAGCACTCCCGGCGCTCAAATCCGCAATTGGATGGGCAGCCGAGAGCATTAGGGGCGGCAAGCCGTGCCATGTTCGCTCTAATGTGACAAGGCGCCACCGGTAGTTGTCCGGAGTCCATTTTCGGAACGGGGTGTTCTACTGTCGGAACACCGGCGAGATTTGAGACCAAGTTATTTGTAGTTGCCCGGGATGGCCGCAGTGGGGCTGGAACCACGCTGCGGCCTTTCCCTTGAGTGCACCTGAGGGGCAATGTTTTCTGCGGGGGGATTTGTGAGCATCCAAAGCATCGGGGCGACTATCTCGGAGCGCGAGCTGGCAGCGCGCGGCGTGCAATCATTGCGGCATTCCGATTGCATGGAGATCATTGAAAATCTCCTCGTTCGCTTGAAGGCCCTGGACCAGGAATTGGCCGCACGAAACAAGAGCCAAGCTAAGCTCGAACGAGAGACGATCCCGGCTTGGGGGCCTGAGGGTTGATGCGGGGGCCGCTCCGCCAGCTCGAGGAAGAGAGCTAGCGAGACAGCAAGCCGGGCAGTGATGCTAGGTTCCTACGGCTTTCAGCAGCCGCACGTAGGTACCGCTCTCGTGCAGCTCCAGCCAGCCCTTCTCGACAGCGCGCCTGATGCCGGCGCCGAACTCCGCGCCGCTTCCCTGGAGCGTGTAGAGGGAGGAGTAGTTGATCTTCTCGATATGGATTCTGCCGTCCTGTATCGCCTCGATGCCCGAAGCCAGCTGGACGAGCTGGCGGCCTGCGGCTTTTGGATCTGCAAAAGGGCGTTCGGTGACGTGCTTCATCGCTGGAATCAAAACCTCAAGCCTATGCTTGGCCTGACTTGCCCGCTGCTGTCATGCCAGTTCGGGACGATATGCACAGATCCTGCGGCGCCGCGGTCTGAGCAGACCAGGCGCAAGCCGACGCGCGACCACGGCTGATCCTGCGGGAGTGTCTCGAGCCGCACGTCCACCTTGCGATCGCAACAGCCGTTCAAGCATTCGATGTTGCAGGTCACATGGCGTCAGCCAGCCATTCCGCAGGACTGCGGGGCGGATAGTGGCCGGACCATTTCGTGTGCCGAGGAGCGCGCATGCCGCCAGCAAAGCTGGCATCTTAGGTATCTCGCAAATTATCGATTCCTGGTGGCTCGGAACGCGCGAGCGACCGCTTGTTGTAGGTGGGGAAAAGTCGCCTGAACGTCCGCCGCGTCACGCTCGCAGGCGCTCCCCTGAGCCGACAAACGAAAATGAAGCCGCCGGGCAAACAATACCTTGTCCCGGCGGCCTGATATCCGTCCAGCCCCCGGGAGAGGATTAGCAAAAATCCCGGATACTGATCAGTATAGGCGCGCGGTGTGGGGGTTCAGTTCGCTTTTAGAAAATATACCCCAAAGCCCGCCGGCTCACGCCAGCATTGCCATGCTACAATCCAAGGGCAGTCGAGGGTCTTTCTGCTCCCATTGATTGAGAGCGATGCCGAGGCAGGTGCCACTATTTTCTTGTAGCGATTTGATCGACGGCAGGTAGGAGTGCGCAGAATGATTAGGCCGCTTCCATTGCTCTGGCTTTGGTCGGAGGCGCTGCACAGGCTCAGCAGGGCGCGCCTCGCAACCCTCAGAAATTGGAAAAGTGCCAGTAGCTTGCTACCGAACGTGGTTTTTCGAGTGCGGGCGAAAGAGGAGAGGGACAAGGTCGCGCAAAGCGGGAGTTCGTGATCGCCTGCATGCATGGGAAGCAAAGCTGACCAGGCGCTTTGTCGAGCGGCCATTTTCGGCCCGCCGGTCACGCTGGCGGCCATACGGCGAAGGCCGCAGCGGGTGGTTAAATCGCTGCGGCCCGCGTGGTCAAATGAAGCCGGGTCAAAAGGACCAAGTGAAATATGCAGCCAGCCCCGGTGCAGAAAATTCTGCCCCAGCTTGGTCTCGTTTGCAAATACAATTCGGTGGAACCGAAATCCCTGCAGTGGGCATTTTGTTCCAAGAACGGAACGATATTGCTATTCTCCCGCGAACCGGAGCTTGGCGCGTGCGAAACCACGAACCTAAGCAGTGGGACCGAGGGCGAGTACAGACGCTGATCAAAATGATCAAAGGAGGGTCGAGATCGCGACCGAGCTTGGGAGGTATATCGCGTCCGTCGAACGTGTGGCCGCGGGTATGGCCTTTTGCTGCGAAGCGCAAGGAGCGCTGCACAAAGACGCAGACGTATCAGCCGCTTGTAGAATCGCACTATTCTGACTCAGCCAAACCTTACGGGGAAAGCAGGGAATGGTTAGGCCCGGCGCATCATACCGGACTAGGACGCGTCGGGCCGCGACTCCGCAATCGCGCACAACTACGGAAGGCACGTGGCAATAGCGAGAACGATATCGGCGCCGAAGTCTCCGGAATAAACCGAAATCAGAAATCCCGCGGCCAGAGCAGCTACAATCACTTTGAGTGTCAGCATTTGACATCTCCACTTAAGTCGCGCGGACAAAAGTCGGCTCGGTCTTTTTCCAGGGTGCTTCGCGGGTCTAGCTGACAGTTTCATTCACTGAGTTGTTATCCCGGGCGTGCCGCGGTCCAGCCTAGCGGCCCTCGAGCCAACCAGCCCCTGCCGGTGCACTCGACCGGGGCTGCGCAGGTGGATGGCGGGAGGCTCAGATGTGAGGTGTCGCCCACCGCCGACGTCCGGCCGCTGGCGAAGCGATGCATATTCCGAGGATGAGAAACATTGCGAGCACGCGCATTTTGGTTTCTTCTGACCAGGACCCTTTAGCACTTTGCTATCTCACGTGCATTTTCTCGACGATCGAATAGAGCAGCATGAAGATCGGCAAGAAGACGAAGAACCAAACGGCCTCCGGTTCGACCCGGGAAAATTCGTGGTTGGGATCTGTTTCAGTGCCGAACGGCACAGGTGCCACGGGCGGCTTTGGACGCCTGCGTTTTACCGCTCGGCTTAGCAGCCGTCGAGTCGCTGGTTCGTCGGACGGCGGATCGCTTGCGCGTCGGCTCTGGTTCGTCACGACTTTAGACCGCGAACATCAGCGGGTATTTGCGGACCAGTTCGAGGTCAACGTAGCCGGCGGCATTGATCCACTCGTGGGGACAGTAAACGAGCGAGCCAGGGTCGAGCTCTAGGCCATCCCGTTTTATTGCCTCGCGCGTCCCCAGTCGGCCGGCCCATTGTGTCCGTCCGTTTGGATCAGGTCGCATCGTGTCGAACACGGTGTCGTTTTTCGTCATCGCAATTCCTGAGGTGTTGAAACCAATCTTTAGGAAATGACCTCCGCTTGACGCCGGTGTTCTCGCCGACAAGTGATATTCGCTTTTGCAGTTGCTCACCTCAAGCCCGCACAGGTCGTGCTGACCGTCTTCCCTGTCTCACTCTCGCCGTTGCAGGTTGCAGGAGTTTGGCGAAGGGTGGTCCAGAATTGATAGGTGCGGCCGGACCAGCCTCGGCACCCGCGGGCTGGAATGGTGGCTACCCGTCTGCTCCTCAGGGTGGGTGGGCCGCCAGCATTGGATCGCTCTCTTCGTCGAGTCAGCGCTTCTAGTGGCTTTAGGAGGAAGCCCACCATCCGTCGGGGAATGGCTCTAGCAAAGTCCGATCGACTTGGTTGTCGTTGTCAGGGGGCCTGAGAGCTCCTGCATTCCGCGCTAGTGGCGCGTGGCGACGGAGGCGGACAGACATGGCGCCCGGTTTACGAGTTCGAAGGCGGCGCGAAGGAGGATGTGTCAAGCGTAATGGGGGCACACCGCGAGCGCGGCGCTCTGCTTCTTCGACCAGGCCTCGAAGATATTCCAATTCTGAGAGCTGAGAAGTGAGTTCGCTAAGTCGTTCGGCGTAAACGATTGCGCGAGAGCCTCGCATAAATGTCCTCCCCAGCACAAAAAAGCACTATCAGGATGGCGTCAGAGCAAATAGCGCGAGTAGCAAAAGTGGAACACTACCACCGGTAAATTGCGGATTTCAATACGTCAGGCTCACTGCCTCAGGCTCACTGCCTCAGGACTGCGTCCACTCCCTTGCCAACTCGTCAACGATCTTGACCTATTTTGCCGAAAGCTTGGTTGGGCCCTGCAGTCAAAAGGGCCTGGGTGTAGAAGCCAGCGTAGAAGTTGCGCCAGCCTTTCGGCTTGCACTAAGCTCATCCGATTAGATCCGAATTGTTTTTGTGGAGTAGCGTCATGTCGAGTGCGATTGAGTTGATTGTGGACGGCTACGCGAGTCTGAAAGACCGCCAGTCGCTTGAGGAGCTGAGGATGCACCGCCGGCGCCTTGCCGGAGACCTGAAAGCCTGGGCGGGCTTTGACTGCAGGTTGTCGATTGCGCAGATCGAGCAGGACATCGAGGCAATCGAGGCCGGCTTGGAGACGTTGTCGGGGCCGGTCGGCGGTTAAGCTAAGGCGCCATCCGATGGCGGCGAGCGCGCAGGGAGGGCAAGTGCTGCGATCTTTCGTCAGGCTGCCCTCATGGTGGTTTGGTCATGTTCGTCCGCGCTCTGCCTGACGTCTGAGAAGATCATCGCTAAGCTTCGCGCCGCAGGCTACTCGCAGATCCAAGGAGGTGCCGACCGGAAAGATCAAGACCTACGTCAAGGAAAGCACCGCGCGCTCGCTAATCGTCGACAGCACCGGCCACATCGCAGAGGTGGCGAGATAGCTAGACGGGCAGACGAAGCCAAACGTCTTTACTGGACAGCGTGCCGGTTGGCGTCGCAATCTCCATATCGACGACGCGAAACGAGCCATGACTTTCGTAAACGTAGCGAAGGTGCCAGACCGGACCGAGTTCCGGCGAAAGGGCGAAGTCGTCCAACGCACGTGCGATGTTGTGAACGGCATCGCGTCGCCCGATCGGTGCGGAGAACATCGTCTCTATCAGCGCGGCCAGGCTCATGCCGCCGACCAGCATGGCTCGTGCAGCTTCGTCGCCGTGAGAAAGCCGGAGGGCGGTCAGGATCACGGCAATAGCGTCGGGGTTCTTCAGAGTCACAGCAGGTTCGCCTCGCCAGCAAAAACATAATGCCGGATGCCGCCCTTTTCATGCAAGCGACAACGAGCCGACGCCAACATATCTCAAGCGACAAACATGCCCACCGCGAGCCGCGCTTGCGGAATGCGGGCGCCGCCTTCAGGGTCTAGTCGTGTGGGTCATTTCCCTTCGGCTCCTGCAAGAATTTTGGCATGTGTCCACGCGCTTCACGATCACGCGGGGCCGGGCGTTCGGACGGGTCGCGGCCGAGTTTGGACTGCAGCTCGACGAGGTCGGTGAAGACGTCGGCCTGGCGGCGCAGCTCGTCGGCGATCATCGGCGGCTGGCTCGCGATCGTGGAAATCACGGTGACCCGCACGCCGCGGCGCTGAACGGCCTCGACCAGAGAGCGGAAGTCGCCGTCGCCCGAGAACAGCACCATCTGGTCGATGTGCTCGGCGAGCTCCATGGCGTTCACGGCGAGCTCGATGTCCATGTTGCCCTTGACCTTGCGGCGGCCGGAGGCGTCGATGAACTCCTTGGTCGCCTTGGTGACCACGGTGTAGCCGTTGTAGTCGAGCCAGTCGATCAGCGGCCGGATCGAGGAGTATTCCTGATCCTCGATGATCGCGGTGTAGTAGAACGCTCTAAGTAGCGTCCCGCGGCTCTGAAACTCCTTCAGCAGACGCTTGTAATCGATGTCGAAGCCCAGAGTTTTCGCCGTCGCGTAGAGATTGGCTCCATCGATGAAGAGCGCGATCTTGTCAGTCGGGATTGGTGACATTCAGTTCACGCTTTCCGTGAAACAGCAGAGATCGGTAGCGAAGATCTTAGAGTACAGACTATGTTTTAAGCTTCAACTATTTTCGACCCGGGCTCGAACTCTGACAATAGCCGAAAGTTGGTGTGTCGGATTTGTAATGTATGCTGTCTAATTCCAGGTGCTTATCTCCATGGTGCTCACGCCATGCCTGCCGGCGATTTTGCCCTGTTTGATCTTTGGATCCACCGGCGCGGCCGCGGCGGGCGGTGGTCTGTTTCAGGTCCATGCGGAAACGTTCTGTTAGTCGGGAGCGAGAGAAGCCGGCCCCGCAGCGCAATACATGGCTGCTCGGGCCATCTTCCAGTTGCTGCTGACCGCTCCTTATCTCGATCCGAAGGAGATCAAAGTTGCGTCGGCGCCTTACATGACTTTCGGACTCGTTTACACTGGGATGCGGTAAGGGTTCTTCGGTCGCCGTAGCAACGGAGCTCAGCGGGGGCGCTGCCCGATGGGTTCCCCCGTTTGGCGTCGACCAGCTGCAATGCGACATGCCGGCGTGTTGGCACGGTGCCGGTAGGGTGCAGCCGCAGCCGCGCCGGCGCCGGAGGCGCTCCCGCTCCTGTTGCGCGCAAGGTTCGACGCCAGGAGGAGCGCCGTCCTGAACGCTATGGATCGGCTACCGAGCTGGCTTCCAGCCGAGAGCTTCGCGACCCCAAAATCGCGTAATTATCTGAGCCGCTAACGGCCAGGCCGAGTGACTACTGCCATTTTGCGATCGGCCCAGTTCTTAATATCGCCGACGGTCATCGCCTTGAGGAACGCGTTCGCGTTGACCAGCTTTTCGCGTGTGGTTCGACCCGTCATGTCAGCGGCGGCCATAACTGAAGCAGCATCTGCAGTTTCTGCGCCGGAAAATAGCGCCACGGCTCCCGCCGGTCCCGCGAAATGGGCGAGGTAGAGAGAACCGGGCGTGGCCGGCAGACCGCGCTTGGTCAGCATCGCGGCATGTTGCTCGACCAGCCGTGCGGCAACCTCGCGCGTAAGCTCAGCATCTCCGCGCAAGTCCAAGACTTCCTTGTCGCTGCGGCCCTTGATCAGATCGCGTCGGTGCCTTCGAACGGCTTCGAGCCACGTATCATCGAGAAACTGGGCGGCGCCAGTGGCGCTCGACCGCTTGTTCCTTGCATTCGGGTCACCGTTGGACTCGGCTATGATAATTCGCTCGACCAGCGCCTTGGCAGCCGCCCTGTCGATCGAGCTCCCCTTCAACTGAGCATCGCGAACCAGGACGAAACTCGCGACGAAAGCCAGGCCGATTGCCACTCCAAAAACGAGCGTGATGGATTCCGCGGACAACCACTTCCGCGCGGTGACAACGGATCCACGCTCGTCGGGGCGAGGCGGTCGGATTTCCTCGGCACGGCGTATTTGCCCTGACACATGCGGCGGGAGCCGCGGGTCGGCTGTCGTTCCAACGCAGAGGTATCCGTGCGCTAGGTCTGGCATCGTGTCTGCAGGTTCAATGCTTTCAAGACGCCATCGAAGGCACCTGACAGGCACGGCTTCGCCTCCGCGACCGGTTTGGCGCGACTGGCGCCCGCGCTTGCCTTGGAAATTCCGTGCCGGGGCCGAGGTCTGGGCAGCATGATCGCGGATTTTCCGCTTGCGTTACCCTCCTGCTCGATGATCTTCGAATGTGCTCGTGCAACGATCGGAATGTGGTCCGACGGATTCTTTAGTTCGCGCGAGGAAAGTGGCTGCGGTGGCGCTTCGAATGGCGGAATTTCGAGCCGGTCTGCCTTGGTCAGTGTATCGTGTGAGGGACGTAATCCGACGGTTGCCAGAGCCGGCGGCTCGTTCGCAGGCTCTGTGATGCGCGGCGGCGCCTCGAGCTCCATCACGGCGAGTGTACCGAGGCCAACTAGGAAGAGAGCCACCCTCATCTGATTTCACGCTCTCCGAACGAGAAACCTCACTCAAATCCTCTTAGAAATGAGCTCCAGAAATCAAGAACGATTGCAAAGGTCCAATAAGGCCGCTTAGTGGCAGAGGTGAACCTGGGAAGCGCTGCTATGGGAGAAGATCAAAGACAGGGTTAACGCGGGGCATGCGAACTGGCCGAGTGAAGGGGATAGTCAACTCGATGTGGCGCTGGCGGCTGTCACCGAACGCCAGCTCGACGCCGTCTCGTCCTCACTACTCCCTGGCAAGTTCGCGACTGCATTTTGCAGCGGGAGGTGTGCGTCTGTGAGTTGGTTCAACCCAGCAAGGGGGACGGCGGACGGACGTACATTTCCGCCGTGGAGGACTTCAGCAGCTTGGCAGGACGTGAGGGTGAGCTACGGAATCGTGAGCGATCACTGCAAACCGTCGGCAGGTTATCTGAAACTTCTAAGCGAGGCCCCGGCCCACGCAGTGGAAAAGCACGAAGGCCGCCGCGCGGGAAAAAAGCAGCGGCCCCCGCGGGGTGAACCCCCGGGAAAAATGACAAAGAAAA
>NZ_JBVVPN010000003.1:280177-368257 GCF_055811035.1 Bradyrhizobium sp. MI1.10 | reverse complement strand
CCCCACCCCACCCCCCCGGGGGCTTCTTTAAAAAAAACCAACCCCCCCCCCCCCCCCCCACCCACCCACCACCCCCCCCCCCCCCCCCCCACCCCCCCCCCGCCCCCCCCCGCGCGTGGTCAAGCCGGGTCAAAATGGACAAGTACAATATCGGGCCAGCCCCGGTGTCGGAGATTTTAGCGCTAATTTCGTCTAGATGGCGAAAATAAGTTCGCTATCACCGATGCGCGGGTGTCGACAGTTGACGAAGCGCGATAATGGCGGACTGGCTTCTGCCGTGTCATAGAGATTTGCAAATGGGGAACACCGGCCGCCGAGCTACTTGACCTAGATCATTCGTTCCTTAGTGGCCCGCAGGCTGCGGATGTAATAGCCTTGTGCCTGAACGGCTGACTTGATTTCGTTGCTAACCTTGAGAACTCGTTTTCTGCTCTTTCGCCAGGTATGTGCAGAGCAAAGCGTAGGTACGGGAGAGCCTGTACTTAGAACGAGCAAGCCGCGCTTGTCATTGCGATAGACATCAAACATCGTTCGCCCCCTCTGACCATATTGAACTAAGAATGGAATATGTTTCGGTTGTCTCAATGGCCGAGCTTAGTATTTCGGTCCGCTGTGCGGGTTGTAAATCTGCAACGCCAGCGACTTTCCTTCAGTTCGTTCCGGATACGGAACGAACTGAAGCAAGCCCCGGCCGCCGTCAAATTGCTGCGTATGCAATTACGTCAGTCACGATGTGTTTCGGATGTTGTTGATCGGGGGGCGGAATCGAGCGGCAAGCGGCCGCCGCCGTCTTCACGGAGTCGCCCCGTGTGGTTGCTCTTGCACGGCAGCGCCGACACGTCACCGTGGGCGGCGATGCATCTGGCCCGTAGGCGATGTAGCTACATCTTTCGCTGACTGCCTGTTCAGTAAGAATAGCCGACTAGACCTGCTCGGGCTCTGCGCTTCGCGTTTTGACCCTGGCTGCGTGAAAACGTGAAATCTCGCGTAGCGCGGAGAATCTGCTTCTCAGATGGAGCGGCGTCGCAGTTCAGTATGCTCCTCACGCTCCCGGAACAGGCTTCTGAAGGAATGCTTTTCTCTGTAATTTGTGCGGCGCTGCATTTTTTACACAGCCAAGACCCATTGCGGACCTGACTGTCAAACGCGACGCCACATTCAAATTTCAAGTAAGTCTCGGCCCGTAGTCTAGATTGTGGTCCGAATGCTGATGCGTAATGAAAATGTTTTTTAACGCGTTTAACCCAAGACCAGCTTGCACGATCTGTCGGGCAACGCCGTTGCCACAACAACAACGTAAAGGGAGCCCCCGGCTACAATGGCATTTGAAGGTGCAGCTCGCCCAACCTGCAAGGGCGGACCGCCGGTGGTGCCCAACAACACAATCGTGCGGGCAGATTGTCCTGCCGCGAGCCTCGGTGCCAGCGCCGGTGCGAGAAGTGCTCCTGCGGAAATCTTTAGCGTCTCTCGTCTGTTCAACGTCAGCGCAATCCCTGACGGTCACCGTTAGTCACCAGGTTATCTCAGAATGCTAAGTTGGTTTGGCCGCGAACACTGAAAACGGCGGAGATTTAGGGGGGGACGAAGTCGGACCTTCGCTACCAAAAAATTCTCACGCACCGGCGTGACACCAGATGCCGACCTGAGCCGGCTGACAGCGGGTTACCATTGCTGATTTGCTGCGGCGTGCTGCTAACGGTGAAGGCTGGCACCAGGCGGGAGCCCAGAGGCCCGCTCGCGATCTCAAACCAGACCTGACGCGGCAAGATATTTCGACTATTCTTCAACGCGGACTCATCGAGGCGGTGCGGGACAGGGCCCACGAGAGGAAATCGAGTGAGCACAGTAAAACACGCTCTGGCTCAGAAGAGCGGCGCCCTGATCCATGTTCGTTCCGGCGACATGGTCGTCGAAGCCTTGCGCCAGATGCGCGACAACCGAGTTCGCTCGGTGCTGGTCATCGACGACGAGGTGCTGGTCGGTATCGTGACCCAGGGGGACTGCGCCATCAAAGTGCTGCTGCCCGGGCTCGATGCGAAGCAGACGCCGGTGGGCCAAGTGATGACGGGCAACCCCGTGACGGTCAAGCCGGACGATCAGCTAGAGGGCTGCATGGCAATGATGGCCCAGCGCAGTTTTCGCCATCTGCCAGTGGTGCATGCGGGCAAGGTCGTGGGCGTGATCTCAATCGGAGACGTCGTCAAGAACATCATCCGGGATTTGGAGCACAACGTGGACGACCTGATGGGCTACATCATGAAGGACGGCCCCGGGGGCTAAACCAGACGAACCGCGCCGTCCCGTCGCCCCCGCGCATGTCCGATGGTGGCCCTTAGCCGGAGGTCGATTGAGCGCGGGTCATGTCGGCCGTCAGGGGGCAAACCGGACGCCGATCCAATTTGACGCCCACCGCTGCTTTTGGACCCAGAGCCGACACGAGAGGCCGCGGCAGCTGGGTACGGAAATCAATTCGTCGGCCGAAAACGCATAGTCCCGGACTAATTTCTGCTCCAGTCTGCAACGGCTGATATTCCCAGCGTTACCGCGAATGCATGCGGTGCAACCCTTCTCGGGCGAGGCATTGATCTGGATCAAGACACAATCCGGTCCGTGCACAACGTTGGGTTTCGCGGTTGGGCTTGGCGCTGGCCGATCGGGAATGAATTGGTTAGGGAGAAATTTATGAAACTCGCTCGGCAAATCTGGCCCGCTATCTCCATGCTTGCTGCAATTATGTTGTCAGGTGCAACAGCGTCCGCACAACAGCTCGAAGGTCAGGTCCTCCTGGCAGGTGAGCCGATTGCGGGAGCGGCAGTCACCCTCTGGACGGCAGGTGCAGATGCGCCTACGCAGCTCGCTCAGGCGCAAACCGGGGCAGATGGCCGCTTCGCACTCGCTACATCCGCGGCCGGGAATAATGCCCCCGTGTATCTGGTAGCCAAAGGCGGCACGCCGACAGCCGCCACGAACCAAGCCAGCAATTCCCTCGCACTGGTGGTTTTGCTCGGAAATGCGCTGCCTAATACTGTCACAGTCAATGAACTCACCACAGTAGCCTCAGCGTTTGCTGCCGCACAGTTCATCAAGGGCGAGTCGATTATTGGCAATCCGTTAAGCCTGCAGATTGCTGCCGCGAATGTCCCGAATTTGGTCGATCCGGCGACCGGGGGGTGGGGCAAAGTACTTTTAGACCCGCTCAACAGCACCCAGACAAGCACGCTGGCGAACTTAGATACGCTCGGTTCGCTCGTCACCGCCTTCGCTACAGTAGCCAACGACGATTGGCGCGCCCGTTTCCTCAAGGCTGCAAGTCTTCCCGATGGAACGACGCCGAAGAACACTTTCGATGCGTTGGCCGGTATTGCTCGCCAGCCCTGGGCTCAACCCAAGGTACTCTTCGCGTTGTTCAACGAAGCGTATCCGCAACCGAAGGACGGCGCTCGGCGAAAGGCTCCATTTGTGCCGTACTTGGCCTACGTTCCGGATGACTTCGTGCTCTCGCTTGCCTTCGCAGGCGGCGGCGTTTACTCGCCCGGTCGGCTGATGTTCGATGCTGAGGGCAATCTCTGGAGCGGACAAAACTGGATGGCCGGCTCGCAGTCGGGCGTCAACCAGAGTATCGGCGGCGGCGTGGTCAAACTGTCTCCCAACGGAACCGCTCTTTCGCCAGCGATCACCGGCTTTACCGGGATGGGTATTGATGGCGTCGGTTGGGGCACCGCCGTGACGAAGGACAAGGTATGGCTCACGAGCTTCAACGGAAAGATCCTGGTATTGGATTTCAACGGTCGTCCCATCGGTACAGAGAGCGACTTCCCGTTCAAAGAGAAATTCCTCGGCCTGATGGGCGTCGGCGTTGCCGCGAATGGTGACGTCTGGATAGCCGATGGATCGGACAATCAGTTGCTGCACTTTCCCGGCGGTCAAGTGAAGGACGGCCGAATCGTAAAAGTCGCCGGGCTGAAGTCTCCCTTCGACATCGTCATCGATGCCCAAAATCGCGTTTGGGTCAGCAACTCGCAGTCGGACCAGGTCGTGCGGTTCCCCGCCGATGATCCGTCCAAGGCGGAGTCATTCCGCGCCGGCATTGGCGTTCGCGCCCTCGCGCTCGACTCGAAGGGTAACGTATGGGTTGCAAGTAACATGTCGCTCGACTTTCCCCCGCCCGTCATTCCAGACGGCGCGTCGATCATGGAGCAGTTCAAAATCGCCGCCGGGCATATGCTCAAGGTCCTCGAAAGCAACCCCAAAATGGTCACCGGCGTGGTCAACATGATCCGCCCCGATGGCTCCCAGCCTGCTCCCACTGGCTTCGCCGGTGACAAGGCAGTAAGCGTGCCCTGGGGCTTAAATATCGATGGCAACGATGACGTCTGGATTGGCAATTTTTGGGGCCGTGGCGTGGTGCTGATGGCCGGAGACAACACGAAGGGCCACCCGACAGGCACAAAGACCGGCGATGTCATCCACGTTTTCAAAGGCGGCAGCATCCAGATGCTGACCGACGTGTCGATTGATCCGGCGGGCAACATTTGGGCGGCGAACAACTGGAACGACCTCAACGGCGCCGCCGCGCCCGATCCGCTTCGCCCGACTTCGACACGGGGCGGAGGTTCGGGCATCACAGTTATCTATGGAGTGGCTGCCCCGGTGAAGCCGCCGCGTATGGGAATGGTGCGCAGGCCGTAGGCGTGGGGTTCGCGGCGGGGCGTGAGTCCGCTTGTGGGCCGAAGGCGAAGTGGCGGCCCCCTCCACGAGGTTCGCTCACCGAGGCGTGGCGGACCAGATTTGCTGCCGTTGAGTTCTTCGCATGTTGACCCAAAGCTGCCCTTCCTGACCGCGCCGGTGGATAGTCGGGTCGGCTGGAAAGCCGACATTCGCACTGTACTCCTGCGCATGCTAACCTATCCTATTCGCGTCGGAATTTGCCTGCGTTCGAAATTGCATAGCTAATACGGAGACGAACCTCCTAACTGCGGCCGCGGGGGATGAGAGTTCGCTCAGATGGTTTCGCCTGTTCGGAAGGCGCGCATGACGCAGAAGGTAGAGCTACCGCCCACCAAGTCAAAATTGGCCCTGTTGAGACGGCTGATCCTGGGCGCTTCCCTGGTGCTGGCTGCATCGCATCCTGCCGCTGCGCTCGATGCCGTATCGATGCAGCTCAAATGGAAGCATCAGTTTCAGTTCGCCGGCTATTATCAGGCGCTCGAGCAGGGCTTCTACCGCGAGGCGGGTCTCGAGGTCAGCATCCGCGAGGGCGGTCCCGGCATCGATGTCGCCGAGGCGGTTGCCGGCGGCAAGGCCGATTTCGGCGTCTGCAATGCCAGCGTTCTGCGCGAATGGTCGATGGGCCGCCGGCTGGTCGTGCTGGCCGCCATCTTCCAGCACTCGCCAGCCGTCATTCTGGTGGCGCGCCGGGCCGATATCAGCAACGT
Source organism: Bradyrhizobium sp. MI1.10 (assembly GCF_055811035.1). Classification (NCBI taxonomy): domain Bacteria; kingdom Pseudomonadati; phylum Pseudomonadota; class Alphaproteobacteria; order Hyphomicrobiales; family Nitrobacteraceae; genus Bradyrhizobium; species Bradyrhizobium sp. MI1.10. The sequence continues at coordinate 362,822 of NZ_JBVVPN010000003.1, read as the reverse complement.
CTCGGAACTGCGCGGCCGGACGCTGATGGACACGCCAGGCAGCGACGAGATCGCTGCGATGCTGACGCGCGAAGGGGTCAACTACGACGCCCTGCCGCGCGTCGCTCACGGCGGCAACCCGCGCGATCTGTTGGCCGGCAATGCCGACGCCATGGTCGCCTATAGCACCAACGAGCCATTCGTTCTTGATCAACTCGGCGCCTCGTACCGCATCTTCTCGCCCGAAGCGTCCGGCATCGATTTCTACGGTGATAATCTGTGCACCTCCGATAGCCAAGTAGAGGCCCATCCTGACCGGGTGGCGGCGTTCAGGACGGCCAGCCTGAAAGGCTGGGCCTATGCCTTGGCGCACAAGCAGGCGACGGTCGACCTGATCCTCAAGAGCTATCCTGCAAAGAAGAGCCGCGAAGCGCTGATGTTTGAGGCGGAGCGCACGGAGATATTGGTCGGTCGCGATCCCAACTGGATCGGTGAACAGGATCCCGCACGCTGGCAGAGCATCGCGGCGACCTACCGCAAGCTTTGGCTGTTGACGGACGACAAGGTGCCGGAGGGACTGGTCTGGAAGGCTGGCCATGACAGCACCCTGCGGCGCTGGCTGATGGCGCTGCTGATCGTAACGGCCGCATTGGCAGCTACGGGCCTGGTCGCGTACCGAAGTCGCCGCACACTGCGGGACATTTTCGGCCGATTGGGCGCGCTTCCGCGGTTTGTCAAGATGCGGCGGCCAAGACTGAGCCTGATCATGGCGTTGCTCTTCATCGGCCTCAGCATTCCAGTTCTCATTTTCATCCTGATCTACAATTACAACAAGAACTCGGCCGGCATCGTATCGATCCTGAACGACGCGGTGGCGCAGACCAGCCAGGGCGGCGTTGAACGCACCCAGGATATGATCGAGAACACGGAAAGCCCGCTGCGCTTTCTTGCCGAGGTGGCCTCCGCCGATCCCGGCTATTTCCGTGCCGAGCAAAGCCGCGATCTGCTGTACCGCGCCCTGACCTCGGCCGCGCATATCGACGCTATTTATGTCAGTTTCGAGGATGGTTATCATCGGGTGGTCACCCGTATCGACGAGGACCGCCGGCGCGCGGATCCCAAGATTCCTGCGGCTGCCAACTGGCATTCCAGCTACATCGATGCGATCACCTATGCGCTCTCACGCGTGCGCCATCGCACCTTCTTCGACATTTGGCCCCGTGAAGTCGGCAAATACGATGTCGGCACCGACACCGATATCCGCACCTTGCCCGGCTATCAGGCGGCCAAGACGACGCGGACGCTCGCCATGACCGAGCCTTCGGTCAATCCGGATACCGGCTTTCCCATTATCTCGTTGCGGGTTCCGATCTTCCGCGGCGTCGAATTTCTTGGCTGCGCATCGGCCAACATCACCGTGGACGTGCTATCGCGCTTTCTCGACAAACATCGCGCCAGCGCCGGAAGCATCACCTTTGTCGCCGACCGCAACACCGGCAAGATCATAGCGTTTCCGGACAAACAGAAGGGCGTTCGCGTCGAAAATGGGAAGATTAAGGTCGCAACTCTGGCGGATATCGACGATCCCGAAGTGCGCGAAGCTCATCGCCAGCACACGCTTAAAGGCGCCGACAGCTTCGTGTTCCAGTCCCCGACCAATGGCGAAGATTTGATCGCGGCTTTTGCCAATTTTCCGGGCGGCTTCGGTCAACCGTGGCAGGTGATCACGGTGACGCCCATTGACGACTTCGTGGGCACGTTGAAGAAGACCAATCAGTTGATGATGGTCGTGATCATTGGTCTCACCATGGTCGAGTTGTTCTTCATCTTTTTCGCCTCTCGCCGGCTATCGCGTCCGGTTGAAAACGTGTCCCGGCAATTGCAGGCCATCGAACGTCTCAATTTCGATGCGCCCGCGCGTCCGCCCTCGAATATCCAGGAGATCGCGAAGCTGGAATCGGCCGCTTCGTTGCTAAGAACGTCGCTGAAATCGTTTTCCTCCTTTGTTCCACTCGATGTGGTCCGCCAGCTCATCAAGTCGGGCATTCCGCTGACCCTCGGCGTCGAGCCGCGATTCCTCACCGTGTTCTTTTCCGATCTGGAGAATTTTTCCAGCCACTCCGAAACGCTCGCGCCCAACGATCTCTTGGTCCAGATCTCGACCTATCTCGAGGAGGTCTCGGCTGCGATCTCAGAAGAGGGCGGCACCGTCGACAAATTCATCGGCGATGGCGTCATGGCGTTCTGGAATGCCCCGGTTGAACGCTCCGACCACGTGCTACGCGGCTGCAAGGCAGCATTGCGTGCGGCACGCCGCATGGAACGCGTCAACGATGCCTGGGAGGCGGAAGGACGTCCGCGAATCCACATCAGGATCGGGCTCAATTGCGCCAACGTCCTCGTCGGCAACGTCGGGTCTTCGAACCGGCTGAGCTACACGGCCTTGGGGGACGGTGTGAACGTTGCCGCCCGCCTGGAAGGCATCAATAAACAGTTTGGCACTACGATCTGCATCAGCGACAGCATTTACGATCAGGCCAAGGCGGACCTGCTCGCGCGGCCGATCAAGCGGGTTCAGGTCAAGGGCCGCAAGACCGAGTTCATGATCTACGAATTGCTCGCTATTCGAACCTGTGACGATTCGGACCTGAAGGTCCGCGATCGAGATGAGCAACTGAGCGCGATGACCTGGCAGGCCTCGCAAAAGTTCGAGTCTGGCAATTTTCCTGCGGCAGAGCATGCCTACCGTGACATCCTGAACGAGTTTCCTGAGGATTCCCTGGCGAAGTTCATGATGGCGCAATGCGCGGGAAAACGACGATCAGATCTTGCCGTCGTTGCCCCTAACCGTGACGACAGCTGAGCAATAAAACTGCAGCTGCCTGTGTTTCGACCGGTCCACCATCATGTGGAGAACGAAACGATCGCGGCAATCAGCGGACCAGCTATAGCAGAGGCCGCTAACCGCCTTGGAGAAGGTAAGGCCGCCGCAGTTGGCTGCTTCTTTTATCACGTCGGCTGTTGGCCCATCGGGAAACGGCGGCAACCCTCCGGGACGTCCGCTCACCGAGGCATAGCGGACCAGATTTGCTCAGGTTGAGTTCTTCGCATTTTGATCCTAGGCGGACGTCGGTCGCTTGAACGTCCAATCCTCTCGTCTGCAAGACGCGCATACTGACGGCGGCATGCGAATCCAGGATACTCACTGACCAGCTCGATCGCGTGGGGAAGCGATTGCCACGGGCTGTCTCCGTGAGCCGGGCCCCCGTGAGATCCTGCCTGCCTCCCTGCTCGCCGAGGCGTAGACCTGCCGTCCGAGAAGAACGCCCAGCGCGCGTGGAGGTGTTCGAAACCGTTGCACGCATGCATACCGCCGGGGGCGGAGGATATTTACGAGGCCACAGGCGCATAACCGCGAGCCGGGTAAGCGTCACACAGCGCGCTCCGAGATTTAATACACCGCGTCGGCTCAGGTTTGATCTAGCGCAAAAACTGACATCGCCGTTCGGACTAGATTAAATTTTCTCAAGGTTCATCTGTGGAGGCTACAATGGTCATTGAGCTTCTAAGCCAAGAGCATCGCAATATTGAAAGGCTGCTCGCTGTCCTTGAGCGTGAACTAGAGATTTTTGACCGCGCGGGCCGGCCCGACTACGAGGTTATCCGCGCGATTATTAGCTATTTCGAAGTTTACCCGGAGGTGTACCATCATCCCCAGGAAGACTTGATCTTTGCCAAGCTAAAAATCCGCGATCCCGCTGCGGCTGCGAAAGTCGGCGATCTAGCTCGCGAACACCAGAAAGGGGCCCAACTTTTACACCGCGTCGCTCGGGCGGTCGACAGCGTTCTCGCGGAACGTGAGATTCTGCGCGAAGATGTGGATCTCATCGTTCGCGATTTTATCGCCCACGAGCGCCGTCACATCATGATGGAAGACCGCGATTTCTTTCCTGCCGCCCTCAAGGCTCTAGAGCCCCAAGATTGGACGGAGATCGCTTCGGTGATGACCAATCCCGAGGATCCGCTGTTTAGCGAGGCGGCCGAAGAGACGTTCGGTGCGCTACGAGCACATATCTTGCGGTTGGAGCAAGAGGCTGAAGCAGAACGACACTAGTCGGGCTTTCATCCGCATATAGGAAACGAGGGAGGTTCCACATGGCATCGGTCGCAATACCACATCAGGAAAAATGCCCTCGGTGTGGTTCTAGGGCAGTTCACCTCGAGTGGCATGAACGCGTCAACCCGCAGGAAGTCCAGGATCTTTGGCGCTGCGGGGACTGCAAAAACGAATTTGTCACCGTCACTTCTGACGAGAAGGAGCCGTCAGTCACTGAGAAGATCACCGAACGATTCTTTACGAGCCTCCTCATCTGATCAATGACGCCCGAGCAGGTCCCGACCAAGGTGTGATCAACCACAGAACCGCGCAGGCGCTAGGTATTACGATTCCTTCCAGCGCTGCTTGTCCATGCGGATGAAGCTGATGGACTGAAGTCGGCGAATGTCTGCCAAGCGAGAGCATAGAGACAGCATCCTCCAATCGCTTCCAACGATAGATAAGATTGGTGCACAAATCTTCGTCTATCAGATTAAAATTTCGAACAAAATCCGTCCATCACTTTCAAGGTCGGAGGTCCGCTTGTGGCCGATTTTGTTGCAAAAGTCGAAAATCGAACGACCCTGAAAATCTCGCGAAAGTTGATCTTTGAACGTTTCTCCAGCTGCATTGCCCTTCAATGCTGCTGCGGAGATCTGTGATTGATTTTGGACGAAGCGATATGGTCCCTCACGTCACCGCGCGTGAAGCGCATCAGCGGCTCTAAGAATTTTCGTTCACCACCCCAAAAAGACTTTTGCAACAATATCGGCCCATCTCGGACATCCTGACCGGCGCCGATGATGTCCGTCCCCGGAGCTCAAGCGGAAGTAAGAAGCCCGGACACCGAAGGCCGCTCGTGACCACTCTAGACGTCAGATGCTCCAGGACCGCCTTCCCCTTGAGAGCGCAGCAGCGCCGCGGCGCGCCTGCGCTCAGCAGTGCGCGAGATCAAAATGCGAGGGGTACGCGGACATGTCAGTTCGCCGAGATTTGCATCCAGCCATACGCCATTCCTACGGCCTTACCAGCGCCGCCGTCACCGGAAACGCGCCACGCTGCCACGCCGAAACATAGCGTTAGCATCAAGTTGGTTAGCAATAGCAGGACTGAGAAGAAGTGGCTCACACGCGCACCCGAAACAGAACGTCCCTCCAGTACGGACACAGATGGAGGATTCGAAAACTGCAGCTGCGCTGACCTAACCGCCTTTTCCACAGGTTGTAGAATGCTGGATCAACAGGTTCGAACTAGGGAGCGCAGCCATCGAGCGTTTCGTGCGGAGCCGGGGACTTCGCGCCGCGCTGATCGTAGCTAAGCGGCACGGCAGGAGTTATTATCTTGTTCTTCTCGCTCGGGATCATTCGGTTTCAGGAGTCTGGCAGTGACAAAAATCTTACGAGGAATGCTCCTCGCGGCCACGGTTCTCGCTGCTGCTAGTGCGGCGTACGCAGGGGGTGGCTGTGGCGAGGGCTGTCATAGGACAAGCGGTGGCGCATGTGTCGTTGACGGCTGGGGCACGGGAGCCAAGGTTCGGAACGAATGCCCGGCGACCTCTCGCCCCCGTCCACCCTGCGGCGGCGGGGACTTCATCTGGGACCGTACCAAACAGGCGTGCTTCCAAAACAACCGCAGCTGGTTCTGATCTCGCGTCCCATTCAGGCGCGCTGTACACAGCGCAATCTGATCTCACTGCGCGGCCTCAGCGTGGGTACGAACGAGTTCAGTGGAACAGCTTGACCATCATCTTGGCCAGTGCGCCGCTTCATGAGTCCGCTCTCGGCGGCGGCGCCGACGGGCTCGGTTCGCGTGCTTGGGATCAGGTGCGGACCTCCAGGCACGGAGCCGGATAGCGCTGGACTGCTATGATGGTTGTGCGGCCCTGCCGCCGGCTTACAGCTCAACTGCGGACTAACCGTCTTGGCAGGGAATACCGAAGTTGTCACAAGCGAGAGCGAATGACTCTTTTGCTTTTGTATCCTCGAAGCAGAAGCGAGTGCCGACCTCTGCCTGATCGATCCACCAATCGACGTTACTGCCTTTCGCGATGCGGGAGGCTTCGCCGCGTAACAGGTCGAGTTGTCTTCCCGCAGCACGAACGATCAGGCAATTGTTCTCTTTGGACACAATATCTTCTCCATGGCACAGGACGCCGAACTCGTTGGTACTAACAGCCGTGAACACGAAGGCCGCAGCGGGGGGACTGCTGCTGCGGCCCGAGCGGTCAAAAATTCCGGGTGAAAAACGATTAGGTGAAATATGCAGCCAGCTCCGGTGCGATGATCGTACCGCAGCATCTCTGGCTCGCAATATGATCAATTTCACAATCGGCAGAAGGCTTAACATGCATCAGTGCGCCGGCTCTCGAGTCCATGATGATCGGGAACAACTGGCAATATGGGTGCGTTCGCCTCCAGCTCCGGGCGATGTCTCGGAGCGGACGCGTAGAACTTCCGGCCTCAGGAATCATCGTCTGGTGCCGGCTTTTTTGCAGCATTGCCTTGGCGCCAGTTCGATTTAGCCGTTGCCTATGTCATTTGGCATATGAAAGGTGACGGTCGGAAGGCGTCGGGACTTTTTGGCAATTCAGCGGAAGCTGGCGGCACTGTCCGGGAGTATGAGGACTCTCCTCCATCGAACGAGAGACGCCCCGGCTTGAGGGCCTGAGGGTTGATGCCGAGGGCCGCTCCGCCAGCTCGAAAGAGAGGAGCCAGCAAGACCGCAAGCGGGGCAGTGATGCTAGGTTCCTACAGTTGTCAGGAGCCGCACATAGGTGCCGCTCTCATGCAGCTCCAGCCAGCCCTTCTCGACAGCGCACCTGATGCCGGCGCCGAACTCTGCGCCGCTTGCCTTGAGCGTGTAGAGGAAGGGGTAGTTTATCTTCTAGATATACCGCCTCGATGCCTGAAGCCAGCTGAACGAGCTGACGCGCGGCGGCTTCCGGACTGGCAAAACGGCGCTCGGTGACGTGCTTCATCGCTGGAATCAAAACCTCAAGCCCTATGCTTGGCCTGACTTGCCCTCGACTGTCATGCCAGTTTGGGAGATATGCACAGATCCTGCGGCGCCGCATGCCGAACAGACCAGGCGCACGCCGACGCACGAAAATCGCAACCGAGCTTGGAAGGCATATTGCGTCAGTCAGACGTGTGGCCCGAGACATGGGAATTTTGCTCCGAACCAAGAGGAGCGGCTGCACAGAGACGTAGACGTATAAGTCGCTTGTAGAATCGCTCTATGCTGGCTCAGCCAAACCTTACGGGGAAAGCAGGGAATGGTTAGGCCCGGCGCGTCTTACCGGACAAGGACGCGTCGGGCCGCGAGTGCGTAAACGCGCATTACGCAAGCTGGCGGCGCCTTGTCTTGGGAAAAATGCGGGTTGGCAAGCGAGCGCTTGAGGCTGCGGCTTGCGGCTGCTGAAATCGGTCTGACCCCAGCCCCTCGGTTGCCGCATCCGGCGCACACAAACCGCGGCTCGACATCAGAGAAGCGAACGTGGTCCCGCCCAACGATCGGCCCTTAGTGCAACGTGATGGCCGCAATGGCAGTGGACCAGGACATTCGCGCAGGCCCATCTCGCGCATCTCGCCGAACGTGCCTTCTGAAGCCGCATGCCGGATCCAAGTGTCGTGGCGGCGAGCATCCATTGGCCTGGCGCGGCTAGGCGAAGGTATTCGGCTTTAGGTCTTTCCCGTCCTGCGGCCGCTTTTTGGCAACCTGACCGAAAGCTGAGTCACACACTGAAATGCGCCCCGGAACACGGTGGCATCGCCCTGGAATGTCGCGGCGTCGACTCTGCCAGTCTAACGGGAAGCCCCCTTCGTACAGAGGCCCGCCGGCGATCGAAGGCGCACGCCCAAAGGGGAGGGCGCCGCCTCCGGCGCGGGCTGGTGGACAGTCCTGACGGATGCTTTCCATGTTACGCGGCCGCCTTTCTCGTCATTGGCGGACGAGCTTGGACCGCATACCGGCCAGCATCGTGTAGGCAAGGCGCCGCCAGATCAGGTTCATCAGGACTAGCATGTGGCATCCCCGTGTTCGATGCCGGCACTTTCGCCCCCCTCTGTTTCGGCGAGATTTCGCCGCGGCGGCGAAACGGCTTCGTGCAAGGTTGCGGTGGCTGCGGGTTCAGCTCTCACCGCATATGTGTCAATCGGCGTTCGACTGGGACCCCCTAGCGGCATCCAAAAGGGGCTCTGACGCAATTTTGGTGCAGCACTGGTCATGTGGCACCGATTAGTCGAGCCTGCAGCAAGTCGAGCTTGGCGCGTCCGTACATTTGGCGCTTCACCAGTTTGAGCTTGGTGATCTGGCCCTCGGTCTGTCCGTTGGACCAAGACGTTGTGATCGCTGCGCTGACGGCGGCCTTGTCCTTGATGACGCCGTTGGCGAAAGACATGACGAGGCTTGCGCGTGCCCGTTCCAACCATGGTTCAAGCTCTATGTGAGCCTTCTTGCGGATCATCGCATGGAAAGCGGCTATGATCTCTCGAGCTTCCACCAGAAGAGGAACGCCTTGCTCGATCGCCGCAATGGTGACGGTCTCTGACCTTGATAGTGTATCGCGGCCATTGGTCATCAGGCGGGCGATAGTTCTCGCGGACGGTACGCGCTGCAGGCTCTGAGCATCGGGCATTTCGGCACGCCGACGGCGTGTCGCCCATTCGGTAACGACTCGCACCGAGCCTCTAAATCCCTGCGCCTTGAGGCAACGCCACAGGTCGGCGCCATTACAATGACCAGCGGCCCACTGAACATCGAGCCATGGCAGGTAGTGCTCGAGCGAGCTCTCGCGCACCCTGAACACGTCGGATCGCTGACCTCGCAATACCCTGCGGATGAGGCCCCGGCTATGGCCGGTGAGCCGTACGATCTCCTTTATGGAGACGCCCGTCTCAGCCTGTTTGAGAATTGCCGCGTTGGTGTCTTCTCGCCGAAGATAACCCTCATATTGAATGCGCTCGGCGGCGGTCAATAAGTTGGGATTTATGGTGGCGGAGCCGACCGCGATGCGGACCTGGCGCATGGATTTGCGAACCGCATCCAGCAAGGCGTGGCTGGCGTTCTCCATGAGGTGCCAACGGTCGGCGACCTGGGTGGCGTGCGGGAGTGCCTTGGCCGCAGCAAGGGCGTAACCGCCGCCCCGGTCGCGCGCGACCACAGCGATCTGTGGTTGCCCCGCGAGCCAGGCCTGCGCAGTGGCTGGCTCTCTGTCGGGTAAGAGAGTGATCGGTCGTCGCCGCTCGAGGTCGCAGATGATAGTTCCATACCGCTGATTGCGCCGCCAGGCCCAATCGTCGATGCCGATAACGCTCGGCGCAGCAAAGGGTGGACACCCGCGCCTTCTAACCACCCGAAGCAAACGGTCGTAGCGCCATCACAAAAGGCGCTTTCCACGTCAAACCCGTGAGGGACCAGAGCCGACGGACGTAGGGCTCGCTGCATCATATTGATTCCTTTGTGAAACCAACACGAGCCGGCGCTTGAACTTCATCAAAAGTGAGTCAGAGCCCTTATTCCATGCCGAAACACAATCCTAGGCGACGCACTCCATAACGTCTTGTGAAGCGCAGGAGCTCTGCGTGCATGGACGATCACTATCCCGCGTTGGCCTTCAACCCCGCAGCCTGGATGCCCGCCACGGCACACGCCTCGTCATTGTCCGAGGTGTCGCCGGAGACGCCGACGGCGCCGAGCAGCGTCGTGCCGTCCATGATCAGCACGCCGCCGGGGACCGGCACCAGCGCGCCCTTGGCCATGGTGTTCACGGCGTCGATGAAATAGGCCTGCTCCTGCGCGCGCTGGAAGAGAGCGCGCGAGCCCATGCCCAATGCGAGCGCGCCATAGGCCTTGCCGTGCGCGATCTCGGCGCGCATCAGGCTGGTGCCGTCCTGCGCCGCGGCGATCTTGAGCACCCCGCGTGCGTCGAGAATGGTGACGACGAGCGGCTTCAGCTTCAGCTCGGTGGATTTCGCGAAGGCGGCGTCGAGGATCTTGCGGGCGGTGTCGAGGGTGAGGTCAGCCATGACTGGTTTCCTTTGCAATGGGAGTGGTTGTGGATTGGGTCTTCGCACGATCGAGGCTCATCGCGAGCACGCGCGCGACGTGAAGCGCCTCGCGCTGGGCGCCGTCGTGGATCTGGTGCCGGCAGGAGGTGCCGTCGGCAACAATCAGCGTCGCCTGCTCCGCACGGCGCACGGCGGGTAGCAGCGACAGCTCTGCCATGTCGATCGAGGCATCGTAGGTGTCCGCGCCATAACCGAAGGCACCGGCCATGCCGCAGCAGCTCGATTCGATGGTCTCGACTTCAAGGCTGGGAATGAGGCGCAGCACCTGCTCGACCGGCTTGAAGGCGCCGAAGGATTTTTGATGGCAATGGCCGTGCACCACGGCCTTGTCGGCGACGGCGCCGAGCGGCAATTGCAGCCGTCCGGCCTCGGCCTCGCGCACCAGGAATTCCTCGAAGGTCTGCGCGTGGGCGCCGACCGCCTTGGCCTCATCGTCCTGGCGCAGCGAGGCGAGTTCGTCGCGCAGCGTCAAAAGGCAGCTCGGCTCAAGCCCGACGATTGGGACGCGGCGCCCGGCAAAGGGCGCGAATGCGGCGACGAGACTATCGAGTTCGGCTCTGGCTTCGTCGACGAGGCCAGCTGACAGGAACGTGCGGCCGCAGCACAGCGGACGGCTGCCGCTCGCGGGCTTCGGCAGATGCACGCGATAGCCGCCGGCTGCGAGCACGCGCAGCGCGGCCTCGAGATTTTCGCGCTCGTAGATGCGATTGAAAGTGTCGGCAAACAGCACGACCTCGCGGCCGGCTTCCGGCCCGACCGTTTCGGCCGGCGGCACGAACACGTCGCTGCGGAAGGCGGGGAGCGCGCGGCGGGCGCTGATGCCGGCAAAGCGCTCGAACAGCTTTCGCAGCAGCGGGCTGCGGTTGCGCAAATTTGCCAGCGCCGCGAAGCGTGAGGCGAGGCCCGCATAGCGCGGGAGATAGGCGACGAGCCGGTCGCGCAAGGTCAGACCGTGCGAGGCCGCGCGTGCGGCCAGCACCTCGATCTTCATCTTGGCCATGTCGACGCCGGTCGGACATTCGTGGCGGCAGGCTTTGCAGGACACGCAGAGCTTCAACGTCTCCATCATCTCGTCGAAGGAGAGTGCGCCCGCGCCAAGCTGGCCGGAGATTGCGAGGCGCAGCGTGTTGGCGCGGCCTCGCGTCACGTCCTTCTCGTTGCGCGTCGTCCGGTAGGACGGACACATCACGCCGCCCTCGAGCTTGCGGCAGGCGCCGTTGTTGTTGCACATCTCGACCGCGCCCTGAAAGCCGCCGCCGGCCCCGGGATAAGCGGACCAGTCGAGTTTTGTCTTGAGCTCAGCGACGCGATAGTCCGGTTTGAAGCGAAACAGCGAGCGGTCGTCCATCCTGGGAGCGTCGACGATCTTGCCGGGATTGAGCACGCCATCGGGATCGAAGCGTTGCTTCACCTCGCGGAAGTCGGCGACGAGGCGCTCGCCGAACATGGTTGCGTGGAATTCGGAGCGCACCAGGCCATCTCCGTGCTCGCCGGAATGCGAGCCCTTGTACTCGCGCACCAGTTCGAAGGCTTCCTCCGCGATGGCCCGCATCGCCTTGACGTCCTTCTCCAGCTTCAAATTCAGCACGGGCCGCACATGCAGGCAGCCTTCGGAGGCGTGAGCATACATCGTGCCGCTGGTGCCGTGCTTGGCAAACACCTCGCCCAGCCGCGCGGTGTAGTCGGCGAGATGCGGCAGCGGCACGGCGCAGTCCTCGACGAAGGAGACCGGCTTGCCCTCCTGCTTCATCGACATCATGACGTTGAGACCGGCGGCGCGGAAATCGGCGATCCCGCTCTGGAGTGCGGGCTCTGTGATTTCCACCACGCCGCCCCATTTGCGCTTGTCGTTATTCCAGTTGAAGCCGAGATCGCCCATCAGCTCGCCGAGCTGCTTCAGGCGCACGAAATTGTCCGCCTGGTCCTCCTCGGCGAACTCGACCACCAGCACCGCATCCGGATCACCCTTGATCGCGGCGGAGATGATGGGCCGGAACATCGCGATGTCACGGCCGAGCGCGAGCATGGTGCGGTCAACCAGCTCGACCGCGATCGGCTTCAGCTTGACCAGATGCTGAGCCGCGTCCATCGCCTCGTAGAAGCTGCCGAAATGGCAGACGCCGAGGGCCATGTTGCGGATCACGGGCCAGAGCTTCAGCTCGACCTTGGTGGTGAACGCCAGCGTGCCTTCGGAACCCACCAGCAGATGCGCCATGTTGTTGCGGGCGTTGCGCGGCACCAGCGCATCGAGATTGTAGCCGCCGACACGGCGCTGCACTTTTGGAAAGCGCGCGGCGATCTCCCCGGCCTCGCGGGCGCCGAGATCGAGCATGTCGCGGAATAGGGCACGGGCGCTGCCGTTCGCATCGAGATCGGAGAGATCGCGCGACACCTCGCCGTATTGGCTCAGCGTGCCGTCGGCAAGCGCGGCCTCCATCGACAGCGTGTTGTCGCGCATGGTGCCGTAGCGCAGGCTACGCCCGCCGCAGGAATTGTTGCCCGCCATGCCGCCGATGGTGGCGCGCGAGGCCGTGGAGACGTCGACCGGAAACCAGAGGCCGTGCTTTTTCAGCTGGCGGTTGAGGTCGTCGAGCACGATGCCCGGCTCGACCACGCAGGTGCGCCCTTCGACGTCGAGCGACAGGATCCGGTTCAGGTGCTTCGAGAGATCGACCACGAGACCGTCATTGACGGTCTGGCCGCATTGCGAGGTGCCGCCGCCGCGCGGGGTCACCTTCAATCCCTCGTCGCGGGCGATCGCCAGCGCCCGCAAGGCCTCGTCCATGGTGCGCGGCACCACTACGCCAGTGGGCACGATCTGGTAGAAGGAAGCGTCCGTGGCGTAGCGGCCGCGGCTGAAAGCGTCGAACAGGACGTCGCCGGTCACTTCCCGGGTCAGACGTGCCGCGAGGCCGTCATTTTTGGCCGATTCATGTGATTTCCCGGGCACTTCCGCCGCCATGGTCCGCTCTTGCCTGTTCGCCGCCCCCGTCTTGCCTTCGGTCACGGCCCTTGGCAAGGCGAGCCCTGCTTCTTGTGCATTGACGGACCCCGCCGGGCGAGGGACAAGCCCGGCGAATAGTGATATTCGAGCGGCTTGCGCAGCCCTTGAGGCCAAAGGGCTCGAAGTCAAGTTGAGCTCAAAGCCAAGACAGACGCGAAAGACAGACTCAAAGACCGGGAAGGACGCCGATGACCGTGCATACTGGAAGGCATTTTCTCCAGATTCCAGGACCGACCAACGTGCCCGACCGGGTGCTGCGGGCGATGGACATGCCGACGCTGGACCATCGCGGTCCGGAGTTCGCCGAACTCGGTTTCGCCGTCCTCGCCGGCATGCAGCGGGTGTTCCGCACCAAGCAGCCCGTGATCATCTTCCCCTCGTCCGGCACCGGCGCTTGGGAAGCTGCGATGGTCAACGTGCTCGCCCCCGGCGACAAGGTGTTGATGTGCGAGACCGGCCAGTTCGCCGTGCTGTGGCGCGGTATCGCCGACAAGTTCAAGCTCGACGTCGACTTCATCCCGAGCGACTGGCGCCATGGCGCCGATCTCGCCGAGATCGAGAAGCGCTTGGCCAGCGACAAGCAGCACGCGATCAAGGCGGTCTGCGTCGTCCACAACGAGACCTCGACCGGCTGCGTGACGCCGCCCGTTGAAGTGCGCAAGCTGCTCGATCACGTCAAGCATCCCGCGCTGCTGATGGTCGACACCATCTCCGGCCTCGGCTCGATGGAGTACGAGCACGATGCCTGGGGCATCGACGTCTCGGTGGCCGGCTCGCAGAAGGGCCTGATGCTGCCGCCGGGCCTCGGCTTCAACGCCGTCTCGGAGAAGGCGCTCGCGGTGGCCAAGGCCAATCCCGGCATGCGCTCCTATTGGGACTGGCAGGAGGTCATCGGCTTCAACAAGCTCGGCACCTTCCCCTATACGCCCGCGACCAATTTGCTCTACGGCCTGCGCGAGGCGATCAAGATGCTGGAAGAGGAGGGGCTCGAGAACGTCTGGACCCGCCACAAGCGCCACAGCGCGGCGACGCGTGCCGCGGTCAAGGTCTGGGGCCTGGAGACGCAGTGCGCCGATCCTGCCGCGCATTCGCCGGCGCTGACCGGCGTGCGCGTGCCTGATGGCCATGACGCCGATGCCTTCCGCAAGGTGGTGCTGGAAAACTTCGACATGTCGCTCGGCACCGGCCTGAACAAGGTCAAGGGCAAGGTGTTCCGCATCGGCCATATCGGCCATTTCAACGATCTGATGTTGATGGGGACGCTCGCCGGCGTCGAGATGGGCCTCGATCTTGCCAAGATCCCGCACCGGAGCGGCGGGGTGTTGGCGGCCATGGACGTCCTGAAGGGACGCGACGCGGTGCCGATGACCAAGGCTCAGGTGGCTTAAAGGCTCAGGTGGCCTGAAGGCTCAGGTTGCCTGAGCCAACTTCGAGAAAAGAGAGCGCGCGATGAACGCACCGACGACCGCCAATGAAGACCTGCTCTACTCCGTCACGGACGGCATCGCGCGGATCACCTTCAACCGCCCGCAGGCGCGCAACGCACTGACCTTCGCCATGTACGAGCGCATGGCGGAGATCTGCCAGGAGATCAACACCGACCGCTCGATCAAGGCGCTGATCCTGACCGGCGCCGGCGACAAGGCGTTTGCCTCCGGCACCGACATTTCTCAGTTCCGTGCGTTCAAAACCGCGCAGGATGCGCTCGACTATGAGGCCCGCATCGACCGTGTGCTCGGCACGCTGGAGCAGTGCCGCGTGCCGGTGATCGCAGCGATCGCGGGGGCATGCACCGGCGGCGGCGCCGGAATTGCGGCGTGCTGCGACCTCCGCATCGGGACTGAAACGACGCGCATCGGGTTTCCGATCGCGCGCACGCTCGGCAACTGCCTTTCGATGTCGAACATCAGCCGCGTCGTCTCGCTGGTCGGCCCCGCCCGCACCAAGGATCTGATCTTCAAGGCGCGCCTCGTCGAGGCTCCGGAAGCACTGGCGCTCGGCCTCCTCAACGAAATCGTGCCCGACGTCGAGACGCTGCAGCGCCGCGCCGACGAGACTGCCAGGCTCGTGGCAAGCCACGCCCCGCTGACGCTTGAAGCGACCAAGGAGGCAGTGCGCCGCATCCGCCGCACGCTGTCGCGCGAAGAGGGCGAGGATCTGATCCTCAAGGCCTATATGAGCGAGGATTTCCGTGAGGGAATGGACGCTTTCCTCAACAAGCGCACGCCGAACTGGAAGGGCAAGTAGCGCGCGTCCTCTGCCGGTTGCGCCGTGCAACTATTCAAGTGGTTCCGCCTGTCGGAACCACAATTGCGCGCTTCTCCCTTTAGGCGAAGCCGGCATGCCGTTCTTGTTCGTCGACCACGAGGTCCAGGTGCCGCAGACCACGGCACTGAATGATGCGGCAACCGGCCGCGTCAGGGTGATTTTGGGCGTCTCCAGCCAATGGCAGGCGGGAAAGTAGGGCGGACCTCGTCAACTCACGACGCCGGTTCACCAGGCGTACTTGAACACGCCCTTGCCGGAATAGCTGGTGACATTGCCGGAGAACTCGCCGTCGAAGGTGCCGGCGATCGAGAAGCCGCTCAGCCATTTCATCTCGGCACTGGCGCTGACCAGCGCGGAGTCGGCGTCGACCCGGGCGCCGTTCACGACGAAGCTGGTGCCCGGCAGGGTCTGGAATAGCGCGGTGACGGCGCGGCCCGGATTGTAATCGTGCGCCCAGGCGGCGCGACCGCGCAGCGTCAGCACGCCATTCTGCATTGCGTACGATTTGTCGGTGCGCAGGCCGAGCTCGGAGCGGGTGTCGGTCAGCGATTGCGAGGCATAGTTCAACGCGAACAGTCCGCCGCCATTGAGGCTGACTTCGGAGTAGTTGGGCAGGTTGAAGTTCGTCACCTGCGCCGCCGCATAGGGGGTGAGGCCGATCATCGGCGTCGCGAAGCGGTAGCCGCCTTCGAAGCGGGCCGAGAAGGTGTCGGCCTTGAAGCGGCCCTGCAGCTGGTCGAAGCCGCCGGGCGCCACGGTGCGGTTGGTGGTGACGTCGTGCCAGCCATAGGCGAGCGCGGCGGAAATATAGGCCGGTCCGAAATTGTGCCGGCCGTAGACGCCGGCCTGGAACAGGTCTGCCGAGCCCGAACCCATCGCATTGGCGAGCGAGTAGCTCAGTCCACCGCCGCCGAGCGCAAAGCCCACCAGCGTGTCCACCGAAACCCTGTAGTCGGCGCCGGCCGCGCCGCCCCAGACCCGTGCGGTCAGGTCTTGCGAGCCGATGGGCGCATTGCCGCCGACTTGTGCCGAACCGCCATAGCCGGCAGTCCAGAGGCTCCAGCGGCTGGCCGGCTGCGAGGCAAGTAGCGGCGCCTTGGTCGCCATCGCATAAGCCTCGCGCTCGCGCGCGTTGGCGGGACGCATGGACGCATAGGCGGCCGCGTCGTCGCTCTCGGCGAATTGCGCCACGCTGCCCGCCTTGGCGAAACCGCCCGAGCGGCCGATGACGGTCGGGTCGAGCATCAGATTGAGGAATTGCCCGTCGGCATTGATCGCGGACTGGATAATGCCGGTGCCGAGTTCGCCCGAGGCCGTGGTCAGTCCGGCCGGCGTCAGCGCAGCGAAGGCTGCCGGAATGCCGCCGGTCGAGTTGAAGAAGCCGGTCAGCGTGTTTGCAACGTTTTGCTGGTTGACGGTGAGGCCGCCCCCGCTCGGCGCGAAGTTGACGTCGATGTTGAGGAACACATTGTTGGTGCCGTAGCTCAGCGACGCGTTGATCGTCGGTATGTTGGAGAGGACGGCTGGGTTGAAGGGGGTGCCGCCGAAACCGCCGGTCGCCGACAGGATCGTGTACTGCTTCTTGATCGTGCCCGAGCCGAACATCGCGCTCACCGTCGCGTTGCCGAGCGTGGCCGCGCCGTTGACATTGGCGAGGCTGGCATTGCCGGAGGAGACCTGCACGAGATAGGTCGAGGCCGCCGTGAAGCTGAGGGGGCCGTTGATCGTTAGCGGTGCGAACGAGTTCGTGCTGCTGCCGGGCGCGAGCGTGCCACCATTGATCGCGACGTTGCCGACGACGCCCTGGCCGGGCAGCGTACCGCCGCCGGCGAGTGTGCCGCCGGCATTCACGGTGATCGGACTCAGGATCGAGCCGTCCACGACGAGTTTGCCGCCGTTGATCGTGGTGGCGCCGGTATAGGTGTTGGCGCTGGACAGTGCCTGCGTGCCACCGGTCAGCGTGAGGCCGCCACCCGCGCCGCCGTCGTCGATGACGCCCGCAAAATTGCCGATGCCGTTGGTGATCGTCAGCGTGTTGGCGCCGATGTTGACGTTACCGGAACCCGCCAGCGACTTGATCGAGGTGCCGGCGCTCAGGGCCGAGATGTCGAAGAAGCCGTTGGCGATGACATTGCGCGAGGTCGCGATGCTGCCATCGCTGCCGCCGAAGTTGATGAGATCGAGCTCGCCGCCGCTCGCGATGGTCGTGGCGCCGGTATAGGTGTTGGTGCCGTAGAGCTGCTGGGTGGCGCCGCTGGCGATGACGACGTTGCCACCGGTGCCGCCCGCAATGCCGCCATCCCGAATGACGCCGCCGAAGAAGCTGCCACTGGTGATCGTCAGAGTCTTAGATCCAAGTGCGACGATGCTGCCGGCGGTCAACGAGAACAGAGCGTTCACCGACGTGCCGGAGGTTGTTTGCGAGATGTCGAACGTGCCGCCTGCGCCTGGCGTGAACGTGACGCTCGCCGAGTTCGCGATCGATCCGCCGCCTTTCATCGCCAACGTTGCGCCGGCATCGATCTGCGTCGTATTGAAGTAAGTGTTCACACCGGAGAGGGTCTGCGTTCCGCCAGCGACGTCAAATCCACCGGTGGTGCCCTGGATCACGCCTGCGAACTCGGTCGAGCCGTTGGTGATGAACAGCCCGTTGCCGCCCATGTTGACGACGCCGCTCGAGCCGCCGGCGAGCGTCGTGATCGCGGCGGATGACGGAGTGATTGCCGAGATATCGAACGTCGCGTTCACCGTGACGACGCTTGAGCTCGCGATGCTGCCGAAGCCGGAGATCGCAAGCGTCCCTGCCGAGATCGTCGTCGCGCCGGTGTAGCTGTTGAGGCCGGTCAGCGTCAGCGTGCCGGTACCGACTTTGGTCAGTCCGCCGCCCATGCCGGAGATCACGCCGTCGACCTGGGTCGAGGTGTTGAGGCTGCCTGTGGTGAGGGTGTGGGCGCCGAGCACGTAATTGCCGGCGCCTTCGATCGAGCCCCCGGTCATCCCGCCGCTGGTCAGGCCGGAGATATCGATGGTACCCCCGGCATTGTTGATGAAACGCGCGCTGCCGCCCGTGCTGGAGCCGTCGAAGTTCACCGTTCCGTCGTTAGTGATGGTCGAAGTGGCCGCGGTGGTGGCGTTGTGAAAGTTCAGCGTCGCCGAAGCGAGGTTGTTGATCGTGGCGCTGCCGGCCGAAGCGCTGGTGAAGAAATCGATCTGGCCGCCGGCGTCGTTCGTGATGATGACGGCTCCAGCCCCGACGCCGCCGCGCGCGGTGCTGCCGTTCTGGAACACCAGATTGTTGCCGGAGGTGACTTCGAAATTCTGCGTCGTCCCGGAATTGTTGACAATGCCTGCCGCGTTGACGGTGAACGGCTTGCCGATCGTGATGGAGTAGGCCTGGGCGATGCTCGTGAACTGGACGGTGCCAATGACGACGACACCGTTATTGTTGTCGACCGCTGTGCTTCCGGTGTTGGTGAACGTTGCGGTCCCGTCCGGCACGACCGGGCTGGTTGACCAGTTCGTGCCATTCGTCCAGTCGCTGGTGCCGCCGTCCCAGGTGCCGTCGACGGCATGCGCGGCGACGACGCCAAGCGCAGTGGTCGCCAACAGGGTCGCCAAGGAGTGGCGCACGGCGGATCGCAGCCCATATCCGATCCGCCCACCTGCCATCGGTTCGGCCATCTAATCTTCTCAAATCAGCAATGAATTATCGCGAGCATGCAACCCGGGCACGTACTGATGCCCGATACCCTGTGACATGATCTCATGGCGCCGCAACAGCCTGCAATGAACGGCTATCCATTCGCGCCGGGTTCTGGCCTGTTCCGCTTTGCATTTTCAGCCATCGTGGCCAATAGGCAACATATCCATGTCGCTCCCCATGCGCTCACGCGGGGAAGCGACCGGTGAAGCGGTGCGCCATATCCGCTGCCCGCGGTCGCGCGCGAGGATGGCGAGGACCTGATCCTCGAGGCCCATATAAGCGAAGATTTCCGCGAGGGAATGGACGCCTTCCTCACTAGCGCACGCTGAACTGGAAGGGCAAGTAGCGAATCTCCGGCTTGGCTTCATCAGTCGAAAGTCACTGACAGCGGATGCCTGTGTGCTTGAACTCGCCCGCATTAGTCCGCACAATGCATCGATAAATTCCTGGCAAACAAAGCCAACAATCCAGGGGACGAAACTCGTGCGAATCCTAATGAAAGCTGTTGGCGTCGCAGCAGTGCTATCGTTGAGCGCGCCGGCCTTGGCTGGGTGGGAGCCGACCAAGCCGGTCGAGATCGTGGTGGCGGCAGGCGCGGGTGGCGCCTCCGACCAGATGGCGCGGATGATGCAGGCCGCCATCCAGAAGAACAATCTGATGAAGCAGCCGATCGTGGTCTCGCTCAAGGGCGGGGCTTCCGGCGCCGAAGCACTGATGTACATGAAATCCAGCGAGGGCGACCCGAACAAGGTGCTGATCGCCTATTCGCTGATCTACATGCTGCCGCTGTCGGCAAAGATCCCGTTCAACTGGCGTGAGCTGACCCCCGTTTCGGTGATCGCGCTTGACCAGTTCGTGCTGTGGGACAACAGCGCGGGTCCCAAGACGGTGAACGAGTTCGTCGCCGCGGCGAAGGCGGCGAGCGCGCCGTTCAAGATGGGCGGCACCGGCTCGAAGCGCGAGGATCACGTGCTGACCGTGTTCCTCGAGCAGAAGACCGGCGCGAAATTCTCCTATTTGCCCTACAAGTCCGGCGGCGAGGCCGCGACCCAACTCGTCGGCAACCACACCGAATCCAACGTCAACAATCCATCCGAAAATCTCGAGGTCTGGCGCGCGGGCCAGGTGCGTCCGCTCTGCGTGTTCGACAAGGAGCGAATCTCCTACACCAGCAAAGTGACGGAGACGCAGTCCTGGGCTGACATCCCCACCTGCAAGGAGGAGGGCGTCGATGTGCAGTACCTGATGCTACGCGCGATGTTCCTGCCCGGCAAGGTCACCGCGGAACAGCAGGCGTTCTATGTCGAGCTGTTTCACAAGGTGACGCAGACCGCGGAATACAAGGACTATATGGAAAAGCAGGCGCTGAAGCCGATCTTCCTCACCGGCAAGGACATGGTGCAATTCCTCGAGGAGGACGATGCGGTCAACAAGTCGCTGATGACGGAAGCCGGGTTCGTCGCGAAGTAGCCGCCTCTTCTCCCTTCTCCCTCTCCCCGTTCTTACGGGGAGAGGGAGAATTGAACTTACTCCGTCCCAAAGGGCTCATGCCCCAAACCGATCTTGAAATCGTCGTTGACGATCCGACCGCGCCCGAAGACGACTCGCCTTCCGTCGTCTCCTCCGGCACGATCGAGATATTCGTCCGTCTCCTGTTGCTCGCGCTGGCTGCCACGCTCGGCTACGACAATTGGCGCACCGGCGCCTCCTGGGATTCGACCGGGCCGGAGCCCGGCTATTTCCCGTTCTACCTCTCCGTCATTCTCGGCGGTGCCAGCCTCTACGGCCTGATCGTGGCGCTGGTCGCGAACCGGGCGGCGCCCGAAACCTTCGTCACGCGCGCGCAGGCCCGCCGCGTGATGGCGGTGTTCGTGCCGACGCTGCTGTTCTGCCTGGCGACGCAGTTTCTCGGCCTCTATGTCGCGAGCTTCCTGCTGATCGCGAGCTTCATGCGCCTCGTCGGCAAGATCGCGCTGTGGAAGTCGCTGCTCACCGCTATCGTATTCACGGCGATCATGTTCGTTACCTTCGACATTGCTTTCGACGTCATCATGCCGAAAGGGCCGCTCGAAGCGGCCTTCGGCTACTAGGCGGGCCCGCGATGGAAGCTTTCGGTCTCTTGCTTCACGGTTTTGCGGTCTTGCTGACGTGGAAGACGCTCGTGCTGATGATGGTCGGGCTGGTGCTCGGCATCTTCGTCGGCGTCTTGCCTGGACTCGGCGGACCCAACGGCGTCGCGATCCTGTTGCCGCTCACCTTTACGATGGATCCGACCTCGGCGATCGTGATGCTGTCCTGCATCTATTGGGGCGCGCTGTTCGGCGGCGCGATCACCTCGATCCTGTTCAACATCCCCGGCGAAGCCTGGTCGGTCGCGACCACCTTCGACGGCTATCCAATGGCGCAGCAGGGCAGGGCGGCGGAGGCGCTGACGGCGGCGTTCACGTCCTCTTTCATCGGCTCGCTGGTCGCGGTGCTGCTGATCACCTTCCTTGCGCCGATGATCTCGTCCTTTGCCTTGAAGTTCGGGCCGCCCGAGTTCTTCGCGGTGTATCTGCTGACCTTTTGCTCCTTCGTCGGGCTGGGGCGCGAGGCCAAGCACAAGACCGTCATCTCGATGTCGCTGGGGCTGTTGCTCGCCGGCATCGGCATGGACACGGTGTCAGGCAATCTGCGCATGACCTTCGGCTCGTCCGAGCTGCTCCGCGGCATCAACTTCCTCGTCGCCGTCATCGGCCTGTTCGGCATCAGCGAGATCCTGCTGACGATGGAGGAGCGCCTCGCGCTGCGCGGACACGCGGCGAGCATTTCGTTGCGCGTCGTGCTGAGCGTTTGGAAGGACCTGCCGAAATACTGGGTCACGCTGCTGCGCTCTTCCTTCATTGGCTGCTGGCTCGGCATTACCCCGGGCGGCGCGATCGCGGCCTCTTTCATGGGCTACAATCTCGCCAAGCGTTTCTCCAAGGACCCCGAGAGCTTCGGCAAGGGCCGCATCGAGGGCGTGTTCGCGCCTGAGACGGCGGCGCATGCCTCCGGCACCGCGGCGTTGCTGCCGATGCTGGCGCTCGGCATTCCCGGCTCCGGCACCGCCGCGATCCTGCTCGGCGGGTTGATGGTGTGGGGGCTCAATCCGGGACCGCTGCTGTTCGTCGAGCACAAGGATTTCGTCTGGGGCCTGATCGCCTCGATGTATCTCGGCAATGTCGTCGGCCTTGTGCTGGTGCTGACGACGGTTCCGATCTTCGCCTCGATCCTGCGCGTGCCGTTCGCCGCCGTGGCGCCGATGATCGTGGTGTCGTGCGCGATCGGCGCCTATGCGATCCAGAACGCGATGTTCGACATCTGGCTGATGCTCGGCTTCGGCGTCGTCGGCTACGTCTTCAAGAAGATCGGCATTCCGCTGGCTCCGTTCACGCTGGCGCTCGTGCTCGGCAACCGGGCGGAGGATGCCTTCCGACTGTCGATGATCGGTGCCGGCGGCGACCTCAAGGTGTTCTGGTCGAACGGCCTGGTCGGCTCGATCACGACCTTGGCGATCGTGCTGCTGTTCTGGCCTGTGATCGACGGCTTCCTTGCCCGGGTCGGATTGACGCAACGCGCGAACTCGCGGCCACGCTAATTCATTAAAATCAGTAGCAAAATCAAGATCCTACGCAGGCTTAACGTGCTCGTCGTCCCCAGCTGCTTTGAGCACGATTGTTTCTCAATGTTGCCGCTGCGTGACAGCCAGACGCGGCCCTTAAGCCTATCCTGTGGCCAGATTCAGCGGGAAGGGTTTTTTTGATGAAGCAAATTGCATTGGCGGTTACGACCGTGATCTCCCTATTTGGAACCAACGCCGTGGCGGCGGACTTGGCGGCGAAGCCTTACGCGAAGGCGCCTGTCATGGTCGACCCCGGCTACAATTGGAGCGGTTTTTATGTCGGTGGCAACGTCGGCTATAGCTGGGGTCGCGAACGCGACGACGGCACGCTAAGCGGCGTCTCGAGCGCGCAGGTATTCCGTACGGCAGGTCCGACCCCGGTGGGCGCTCCGGTCGTGACGGCGCTGGGCGCGGTTCCGGTCTGGGGCCGCTCCAACGTCGATGGCGTCATCGGCGGCGGCCAGTTCGGTTACAACTGGCAGCAGAGCAATTGGCTCGTGGGCCTCGAGGCCGACCTTCAGGCCAGCGATGAGAAATCGACTGGCACTATCTGCGTGGCGGTTGGCTGTCCGACAGGTTCGGCGCTGTTTCCGGCCAACTACAAGCTAGATTGGTTCGGTACCGTGCGGGGTCGTGTCGGCTGGCTCGCCTCTCCGCGCATCCTTCTGTATGCGACCGGAGGCTTAGCATATGGACATCTGGACGCGAGTGCTCCGGCCGTCGGAATTGGCTGGGGCGGCACCAACGCCGGTTGGACCGTGGGTGCTGGCGGCGAGTTCGCGATCGACCGCAGCTGGTCGGTGAAGGTCGAATATCTCTACATGGATCTCGGCTCGTTCAACGGAGCTTCGGCCAGCGCGACCACCGTCACCAACGCGCTCAACACGCCTGGCGTCGGTTTCAACACCGTGACCACGACCACGACGACGGCAAACTTCGGCACTCGCTTCACCGACAATATCGTTCGCGTGGGCGTGAACTATCGGTTTTCCGGACCGGTCGTCGCCAAGTACTGAGGCAAGGCCCAGGCTTTCCTGCGCATTCAATGGCAGAGCCCGGCCTCAAGCCGGGCTTTGTCATGTCAGGACATGCGTCCGTCTGTTGTGAGTGGGCCTATACTACTTTGGCTTCTTTGAGCCGCGCAATCTCATCCGCGCCGAAGCCGAACTCCTTCAGCACTTCCTCGGTCTGCTCGCCGAACTCTGGCGGCCGCGCCACCATCCTGCTCGGCGTGCGCGACAGCGTCACGGGCTGGCCGATCAGGCGGATCTCGCGACCCTCGTCATTCGGCACCTCCTGCGCGATGCCGAGATGCTTCACCTGCTCGTCTTCGAACATCTGGTCGATGGCGTAGATTGGCCCACAGGGCACGCCGGCCGCGTTGAGTTCACGGACCCAGGTCTCGGTGGACTTCCTCAAGGTACGCTTCTCGATCTCGGCATTGAGCGCGTCGCGGTTCTTGGAGCGTGCCGGCGCGGTCAGATAGTCGGGATGGCTGTAGAGTTCCGGCGCGCCGATCGCCTGCGCGCAGCGCTCCCAGATCCGGCCGCCCGTGGTGGCGATGTTGATGTAGCCGTCCGAGGTCTTGAACACGCCGGTTGGAATGCTGGTCGGGTGGTTATTGCCGGCCTGCTTTGCCACTTCCTTCTCCATCAGCCAGCGTGCGGCCTGGAAGTCGAGCATGAAGATCTGGGCCTGCAGCAGCGAGGTCTGCACCCACTGGCCCTTGCCCGAGACCTCGCGCTCCAGCAGTGCGGTGAGGATGCCCATGGCACAGAATAGACCGGCGGTGAGGTCGGCGACCGGAATACCGACCCGCATCGGCCCTTCGCCCGGCGCACCGGTGATCGACATCAACCCGCCCATGCCTTGCGCGATCTGATCAAAGCCCGGCCGCTTGTGGTAGGGCCCGTCCTGGCCGAAGCCCGAGATGCTGCCGTAGACGAGGCTGGGGTTGATCCTGGCGAGGCCCTCATAATCGATGCCGAGCTTCTTCTTCACGTCAGGGCGAAAATTCTCCACCACAACGTCGGCCTTGGCAGCGAGGCGCTTGAACGCGGCGAGCCCGCGCTCGTCCTTCAGGTTCAGCGTCATCGCCCGCTTATTGCGATGCAAGTTCTGGAAGTCGGAGCCCCGCCGCGGCCCGCCCGGCTGCTCGCCGCCGGCATCCTCGGTGAGCGCGTCGATCTTGATGACGTTGGCGCCCCAGTCGGCGAGCTGTCGCACGCAGGTGGGCCCGGACCGGACGCGCGTCAGATCAAGCACGGTGAAGCGCGATAGGGCTTCCGAGGCATGTGGAAAGAGCATTTTTGGAACTCCGGACGCAAGGGCGACATGCCAAGCTTCTGATGGCAAAAATATAAAATCAATGGCCTGCCTCGGGAACAGATGGCAAGCCTGCTCTTTTGCTGATAAGCGCCTCCGCCTCAAACATCCCGCAATTGATGGTAATTACCGAGTTGCGTGGACGAGTGTAGTTGTGGACAAATGGTTTCTGCCCCGATCGCCTTTTGCCGCTTCCATGGAAACTGCAAATTAAGAATGACGGATCAATTCTTTGGGCAGCATGACGCTGCGGCGGCAAAGTGCGGAGTTGGTTTGTGCCGCATCTACGCCGGTTACGAAGCCGGAACCCCAATTTGAGGCGAGGCGATGAGATCGGCATCTACCCAGGACCCTCTGCTCTCGGACGATCCCTTCTACACGGTTGTCGGCGGTAGTATTCAGGGAAGCTACTTCCCGGACACTTCGGGAGCCACTCCGAGTTCGACCACCACGACCGGCTCCGTCATGTCGGTCACCTCGGGTGGGGTCACCATCAACTTGATCCTCGATGCGGCGGCGCAGGCTGCGCCGGACAGCTTCAAGAACGGCCTGCAACAGGCGGTCGCGATCCTTGCCGCCAACATCACGGACAAGATCACCGTCAATATCAACATCGATTACAGCGGGAGCGGCGGCGGCGCTTCGGCCGGCCCCGACAGCGGCTACTATGAAACCTATGCCTGGACTCACTCGCAGTTGGTAAACAATGCGAGCGCCGGCGACGCCACGTTCAACAGCCTGCCGGCTGGCTCCGCGATCCAGGGACAATCGAACGTCGCGGTCTGGAATGCGCAGCTCAAGCTCTGGGGAGTGATTGGCGCCAACGACACCACCACCGACGATGCCAGCGCGAATTTTTCCACCGACATCAATCCCAGCCTGCTGGTTGGCGTCGCCCTGCATGAGCTGACGCACGCGATGGGCCGCGTGCCCTACGGTTCGGCGCCCGACGTCTTTGACCTGTACCGGTTCACAAGCCCCGGCGTTCGCCTGTTTCAGGGCGGCGCAACAGCGCCAGCCGCATTTTTTTCGCTGGACGGCGGCGCTACCAAGATCGCTGATTACGGCCGGAGCTCCGACCCTAGCGACTTCCTCAATGGCGGCGTGCAAGGGTCCAATGATCCTTTCAACGAATACTATACCAGCTCCACCATTCAGGGATTGACGACAGTCGATCTAAAGCAGCTGGATGCGCTCGGATTTCATCTCGCGGTCAACTCGCCCACGACAATCGAGTCCTATGGTTTCACGACCCTTGTTGAGGCCGGCAGCAACTACTTCATGAACGCGATGGCCGGCGGCGCGGGGCCGTCGGTGAAATACGGCGGTTCGGCATACGTTGCCGGGCAGTTCGGCGGTTGGTCACCGATCGGAGCGGAAGCGATTTCGGGCGGCTACGAAGTGGCCTGGAAGAGCGGATCTCAGTTCACGATCTGGTATACGGATGGCAGCGGCAACTACATGTCAAACGCTGGATCGCTCGCGGCCAACAGCACCAGTTTGGAAATGTTCGAGACGAGCTTTCATCAGGATCTGAATGGAGATGGCGCGATCGGAATTCCAGCAGCGACGATCGAGTCATATGGCTCGACGAAACTGGTTCAGGTTAGCAACAATTATTTCTTCAACCCCGTAGCGGGAGGAACGGGACCAGAATTCAGCTATGGAGGATCTCCCGTTGAGCAAGGTCAATTTGGCGCTTGGTCACCGGTCGGAGCGGAAGCGATTTCGGGCGGCTACGAAGCGGCCTGGAAGAGCGGATCTCAGTTCACGATCTGGTATACGGATGGCAGCGGCAACTACACGTCAAACGCTGGATCGCTCGCGGCCAACAGCACCAGTTTGGAAACGTTTGAGACGAGCTTTCATCAGGATCTGAATGGCGATGGCACGATCGGAATTCCAGCAGCGACGATCGAGTCATATGGCTCGACGAGCCTGGTTCAGGTTAGCAACAATTATTTCTTCAACCCCGCAGAGGGAGGAACGGGACCAGAAGTCAGCTACGGAGGATCTCCCGTCGCGCAAGGTCAGTTTGGCGCTTGGTCACCGGTCGGAGCGGAAGCGATTTCGGGTGGCTACGAAGTGGCCTGGAAGAGCGGATCTCAGTTCACGATTTGGTATACGGACAGCGGCGGCAAGTACACGTCAAACGCTGGTTCGCTCGCGGCGAACAGTACCAGTTTGGAAACGTTTGAGACGAGCTTTCATCAGGATCTGAATGGCGATGGCACGATCGGAACTCCCGCAGGAACGGCGGGGAGGACGACGATTGAATCATACGGCGCGACGAGCCTGGTTCAGGTTGGCAACAATTACTTCTTCAACCCCGTAGCGGGAGGAACCGGACCAGAATTGGGCTACGGAGGCTCTCCCGTCGCACAAGGTCAGTTTGGCGCTTGGTCGCCGGTCGGAGCGGAAGCGATTTCGGGTGGCTACGAAGTGGCCTGGAAGAGCGGATCCCAGTTCACGATTTGGTATATGGATATCAGCGGAAATTATACGTCGAACGCTGGATCGCTCGCGGGCAACAGCACCAGTTTGGAGACCTTTGAGACGGGCTTTCATCAGGATTTGAATGGAGACGGCATTTTAGGAGTCACAGCACAGGTCTCCGCACAGTCAAATCTCAATGTTGAACGGCAAGTTGTCTCTCCTCTTCCTGCGGGCGAGCAATTCCATTTTGGACAGGGCCAAGAGATTTTGCTGGCTCGGTCTAGCGCGCTCGATCTGGCTCAGTTCGATTGGACTGATGGTAGCTATTCGCATTCAGTGCACGTCAATCCACCCTCCAATAGCTTTCTTTCAGTTGAAATAATGCCAAACCACGATGCCATGAGCGCGTGGCATGAACTCGCCCGTAGCATTACTGGTGACCACGGGCACCTGCTGTTCACGTAACCTAAGCGACTGCCCTTTTTTTATACGACCCATAGCTAAATTGACGAGCCCAATTCAAAATGGGCTTTTCCAAGAAATTGTAGGATATCCAGCAGAGCACGATCGTGCATACGAATGCGGCAATGAGCAAACCTAGGTCCTCTAGAGTTTGCAAGCGTTCTCCTCGCCGCATTGCGACGAAGAACAGCCCAATCACCATCGGGTGGAATAGATATACAGAATAAGAGATCGTCCCGAAAAACTGGAGCGGCGCGCAGTGAAGTACTCGAAGCGTGTCGTGATCTCTGTTCAAGACGATGACTAGAATTGCAGACCCATACAACAGGCCAAGATACAAGTGACCCCAATAATACATCGTATCTGCGGGTTGCTTAGAATACAGGACGAGGAAGAACGGAATAGCCCCCACACAGAGAGCCAGAACTAATGTGACCAGGGGGCGGCGCCTGTTCAACCACGCGAGACTTTGTTCTCGCCTAAATGCCAAGGCGATCAGTCCTCCCAGACAAAGCTCATCAAGTCGTAGCAATGTGTTCACATAAGGAGCAAAATGATTCTCGGGATACTTCAGATGAAAATACGCACGCGCCGCAGCCGAGATCGCGCCGGTCGCCCAAAGAATGATCCTTAAGCGGGACACTGGCGTCAGATAGACGACAGCAGGGAAAACCAGGTAAAATTGCTCTTCGATGGCAACTGACCAAGTAACGCTGGAGGCGCTCGGTCCCCATTCATTGTGGAAGGACATATACCAATTTTGTAAGAAGAGTAGGTAGGTGACGGGACCTATATCTGCATTGAAATAAGTGTTTGGGGGAAGGCACAATGTGAACCCCCAAAAGAATACGAGCAGTAAGAAATAGGGGGGCAAAATCCTCGCTGCACGACGTAGGTAAAACGTCGCAAAGTACCTCCCTTTCTCCCGTTTATCGACAAGAATTCCAATGATCAAAAAGCCGGAGAGCACAAAGAACAAGTCAACGCCCGTGCGACCAAAGACCAGTATGCTAGAGAGCCATGTGGATGCGCTGCCTAGGCTCGGTGAGATGACAGCTCCAATGAAATGCCAGAGAAGGACCATCAGCACTGCGACGCCTCTGATGCCGGTCAGCTCGACGATGTGCTGTTCAGAGGAAAGAATTGCGTTCCTCATGATTTCTCCCGAAAAACAGTTTAGACGCGGCTTTTAGCTCCATTCCGATCGGATGATATATCTAATCGCGGAATGCAGCCCAGCCGGGTTCAAGTTGTAGAATGCCGTCGAGCGAGGTGAATATCGCGTCGGGCATCGGTGCGAGTCTTGTAGTTTCGAAGATGAACGAGCTCGCTTTTGAGGATATGAAGAAGCCGCTGATGGAAGCTTGTCGAATGGATCGATCCTAGCACACAGATCGTCGCACCGGATTGCGCGTTGCGGTCCTTGATGGAGCGGGAGCTCATGTCGGGCGTCCGGCACTCAGCGCCGCAGCACTGGGCCGTGCAGATTCGAGCTCTCTTTGGCCGCCGATGTGATCGGCGCCTCCATACCGCCAGCTCAATGGCCTGGCGCTTGTACTCTTCGGTGAACGACCGACGATGAGGTTCTTTCCATTCGACACCTCCCGGCTCTTTGAGCCTAATGCAGCTCTCTCTCATTCGGGGGAGGTTCACCCTGGGCGCTCCAGTTCTGAAATCTTGGAAGGGATATCTGTGTCTTGGAAAGATCGGTGTTTCGCTTTATGCGATTCGATGTCGCTCGGGATGGCGCGCTGCTCGTTTATGCTCCGGATAGGTTGCCGGTACTATCAGGACCGCCTACCAGCGGTTCCGCTCCGCCAGGAGGAAGCGCAACGTTCGACTAAAGGCGCTTTCACCCGTCCAATCGGTTGGTAGGTCTAGCGCCCACACATCATTGAGGAAGTCAAAGTTAGAACCCGCCACAACCCAGAGTTGGTCTGAGAATACAAGGGCTGAATGCGCCATCCGCGGTGCCCACACTTTCGCGAGGTAGGGGTACCAGGTTGTTCCGTCCTTGGAGTACCAGATTTCGTTTGATCCCGCCCGAGTCGATGGAACCAGTCCTCCCATAGTCCATAAAGCGCCGCGAAACGACGCGCTGGCGGACCAGATCCGGCCAGGCCATTCTGCCATCGCTGTTTTCCTGGTCCAGGAATGACCATCGGGGCTGCACCACACGTCTTGGTAAGCGACGGCTTTCTTGCCCCAATATCCGCCGCCCAAAATCCAAATCTGTCCTTCGTGAACAACCGCGTTGTGGAACGCACGAGCTGGCCAAGGTGCGTTTTGAAGGACCTGCGTCCAGGTCGTCCCATTGTCAGTGACCCAGACGTCGTTGAAGTTTGGCTCCGTGCCTTCGTTTCTCGGATGCCGAGTGCCGCCGAGCAGCCAAAGCCTTCCGGAAAAAGATACGAGTGCGCCGCCACCGCGTGGTGACCAATCTGCCTCTCCAGCTCGGGTCCAGCTTCGCCCATCTTGAGACGACCAAATTTCAGCGACTGGCGTAAAGGTGTCGCCGTCTTGATAGAAGCCGCCCATTCGCCAAAGCCGTCCTGCGAATGCAATGACCATCGATTGAACGGTAGGGCTCCATGGAGCTTGATTTAGCTCTTTAATCCAGGTCAGACCTTCCGCTGAACTCCAGCAATCACTGAGCCCTTGTGGTGTTTTCGCTGGAGTGCCTCCAATCAGCCAAATTCGGTTTTCATGAACGACCAAACCTGCGTTGTCCCTGGGGGCCCACGGAGCAGCCGAGGTTACTGCTCTCCAAGACGGGTCCGGCGCGGGGCGATAGGAGGCTATCCCAACGGCCCCGCTTATGAGCCCTCCGACGAGTATGAGGCGCCGGGTAGGTGGTCGAGGATTCATCGCGCTGCTCCGTTGTCCTTTCCACTGTCTAGATCAAGAAAATCGTAGCACTTCAAGCGAATGGATTTGTTCGCTGGATGAACAAACCGACACTTCACTTGCCTTGCACAATTGGATGCTGTTAGAGGAAAGCTATCTTTCATGTCGCCTTTTTCGTGTGGCGGAACCATGTCTTCTACGAGGCCGAGGTAAGCGTGGGCACGATCAGGTTTGGCCTACTTGGCCGCGGACGCATAGCGAACCATGGCGCGGATTTGCTGGGCTACGGTAGCCTCATGGGAGCTGCCCGCGCCCACATTCGCGGCAACTTACCTGATCGCGCGGATACCGGGGCTTCCTCAAGAAAAAGATCTCATGCTGTCTTCTATCGCGGCCGAGGAAAAGCGCGTTTACAATGTGCGCTCGGGCCTGCGGCCGCTGCTGTTTCCGAACGCGCATCGGTATCAAGTTGCATTCTCTCGCTGCCAACGTTCGCCGAGATCGCAATTGCTCAGCAAACTGCTGTCATTGATCTGGTTCGCACGCTTGACTAGTCCTCGGCCGACGGCTCGACTGGCGCAGTCCCTCATCGCGTCGGGATTTGGTCCACTCACGTCGCAGGCTTTCTCAATCGCGCTTGTTCCTGTTTTGTTTCGGTTATATGAGCCATCTGATTTCGGTGTCTGGGCGGCTATCCAGGCCGTGGCGATAATGGTCGGCTCGCTGCTCTCGTTTCGCTTTGACCTGGCCCTGGTAATCGAGCGCGACTCCCTGGCCGCGAGTCGTCTCTTCCTGGCCACGATAGGTCTCGTTTGTGTCATGTCGCTCGTGCTGGGCGCTGTGACCGCCATATTCATGAGGTCCATTGAACAGCTCGGAATCGGGCCGATGCCTGTAGCGTTGGGTTGGGGCTGGTTGTCGCTCGTGGGTCTTGCAGTCGTACTCCAGGCCTGGTTGATGCGGGAGGGGGCGTTTGCTCGAATCTCGACGGGCGTTGTGCTGAATGCGATCACAGCTAATCTCGTCCAGCTCGGAGGAGGCTTTAGCGGCGACGGCGTGTGGCTGGTCGTTGGCAGTGTTGTTGGGCAGGGAGCCGCTACGCTTTTCTATGTTTGTAGCATTCAGCGGTCCACTAAGCGGCCGGCCTATTCGATGGATGTCAGTGGGATGATGACTGCCTTGATGCGCAACAGGCGCTTCCCGCAGTTCTCGCTGCCCTTCACGGTCCTTTCCTTGCTACGCGAGCGAGCGCCTATCTTCATAATCGGAGCATTCAGCACGGCTTCGCTGGTCGGAGTCTACAGCCAAGCTTGGAGATTGACGCATCTTCCGTCCGCATTCACCAGTGCTTCTCTTAGACCCGTGTTCTTTCACCGCGCAGCGACGGAAGGACTTGCCCCTCAAGGTGACGCGGTCGACCGGATCATGCGATGGCTGCTCATCGTGAGTAGCCCATGGATTGCCCTGCTCGTGTTTGGAGGAGACGAGCTCTTCATGTTCGTGCTCGGATCTCGATGGCAGGGGGCGGGGTGGTTCTCCGCAATGCTCGTGGTGCCTGCGTCTCTCTTCATGATGACAAATTGGATGGATCGACTGCTCGATTCCATTGGCCGTCAGGATCTCAATCTGAGGCTCGAGGCCGTTGCAGCAATCAGCTCTGTCGGTTCTCTTTTGGCGATGCTCGCTTCGGGACGATCGTTGACCGAAGCCGTTGCCCTGCAAAGCGTAATGCTGACTTTGAGCTACCTTGCGTTTCTCTGGATCTGCTATGGTGCCGCGGGTTGGTCCCGCTCTGTATTGCTGAGATCGATTGCTATTTCCGGGGTTCTCGGAGCGGTGGTCTATGTCATGCTTTCCATACTCCGGCAGCTGCTTGCGCCAGTGGCCGTGATTGCGTTGGGCGCCATGTTGGGGGGCGCCATCACAGCCATCGCCTTGTTGAGAGCTAGGAGGGATTTGCTATGATCACCATTATCGACTACGGCGTCGGCAATCCCGGTGCTCTCGTCAATATGTTCGAGTTTATTGGCTACGAGGCACGAATTGCTAGTCAGGCCTCGGCCATCCTCGAAGCTAGTCACCTGCTGTTGCCCGGAGTCGGTGCGTTTGATGCGGCCATGCAGAGGTTGCGCAATTCAAATCTCATTCCGGCACTCGAGAAAGCTGCTTTTGGCCAAAGAACCCCTTTGCTGGGAGTTTGTCTCGGCATGCAGCTGCTCGGCCGCGGCAGCGAAGAGGGAGCTACAAAGGGACTCGGCTGGATCCCTGCCGATACGGTCCGAATGCGCCCCGACCCTGCACTGAAGCTGAAGGTGCCGTTCATGGGATGGGCGGACATCGAAGCTGCGCCGAGCGCGAGGCTACTCGATGGTGGCAGCGAGCTTTGCTTCTACTTTACCCACAGCTACCGCATGGAATGCGACTATGCCAGCGATGTCGCTGCGACCTATCAGTTTGACCGCCCGGTTGTTTGCTCTGTGCAGCGCGATAATATTTATGGAGTGCAGTTCCATCCAGAGAAGAGCCACCGGTTTGGCATGAAGCTGCTAAGCAATTTCGTCGAGAGATCCGCAGTATGAGACCCCGCGTCATTCCGGTTCTCCTGCTTGATAGCCGCCGTCGACTCGTGAAGACGCGACGTTTTGGTGAACCCGTCTATGTCGGTGATCCCTTCAACGTCATTCGCATCTTCAATGAAAAGGAAGTGGATGAGATCTGCTTGCTCGATATCAACGCAACGGTTGAAAAAAGGCGGCCGGACGTCGGTTTCATTCGCGAGCTCGCGAGTGAGTGCTTCATGCCGTTGAGTTACGGTGGCGGTGTGACATCTGTCGCGGACGCGACGCCTATATTCGCGGCGGGCGTTGAAAAGGTGGTCCTTGGTCGTGCTGGAGCGGACATGCGCGCGGTCCGGGCGCTTGCCAACGATTTTGGATCCCAAGCCGTCACCGTCTGTATCGACTGCACGCGCGTGAATGGCACGTGGCGAGTCGCACAGGACCGTTGTCGTGTCGTTACCGATCTCGATCCTGTCACCTTTGCAAAGGCCGCCGAAGATTCCGGTGCTGGTGAAATCTTGCTGCAGAATGTCGATCGAGACGGAGAGCGCGGCGGGTACGACCTTGCCCTAATCTCCCAAGTCTCCCGCGGCCTCGAGGTCCCGTGTGTTGCGCTGGGAGGCGCTGGTGAGCTGCAGCATCTGACGGAAGGTCTCGCGGCAGGCGCCAGCGCTGTCGCTTCTGGAAGCGCCTTCGTTTTTGTTGGTCGCCTTCGAGCCGTCCTTATCACCTATCCTTCGGGCAGTGAGATACGGCGTCTGCACGCAACTCTGCAGAGGGTCGTTTGATGCTGCAGAACAACCGAAGTTATCAAGTCTGTTCATACTGCGTGATGGATAACACTAATCCGGGAATCGCCTTCGACAGCAACGGACAGTGCAACTGCTGTCGCGACGCCATTGCACGCAAGCCTCACGAATGGTGGCCCAGCGACGAGGGGCGAGCAAGCTTAAACGCGATCGTCGACAACGTTCGAAACGAAATGAGCAACAGACCGTATGATGCCATTATAGGGCTGAGCGGTGGGATAGACAGTGCTTATGTGGCCCATCTGCTGGCAAGGGAATATGGTCTTCGCCTTTTAGCGGTGCATGTAGATGGTGGCTGGAATACACAAGCCGCTGTTCGAAATATCGAATTGTTGGTGAGGAGCTTAGACATTGATTTGCATACCGAGGTGATCGAGTGGGAGGAAATGCGTGACCTCCAGCTGGCATATCTCAGTGCCTCGGTACTCAATCAAGATGCGCCCCAAGATCATGCATTTTTCTCAACCCTCTACAAGTTGGCCAAAAAGTACAATCAAAAGTATTTCTTTAGCGGAGTTAACTTCAGCAGTGAGAGCATTCACATCCCTGCAGGTGGTTATCCAGCGATGGATGCGCGCAACCTGAAGGCGATCCATCGTGCACATGGCGCAACTTCGCTGCGAACTTTTCCCGTCATGAGTTCGCTTCAGTATCTTTGGCTAGTGAAACTCCGAAGGCAGGTGCAAATAGTGAAGCCACTCAATTATCTGCCCTACGACAAAGAGGCTGCGAAGCGCTTGTTGGTGCAGACTTACGGCTTCGTGGATTACGGCAGCAAGCATCAAGAAAGTCGATTTACGAAATTCTACCAAGAGATCTACCTGCCCGCTCGCTACTCCTTTGATAAGCGCAGGCTGCATTATTCAGCCCTAATAGTTGCGGGGCAAATCACCCGCGATGGTGCGATGCAAGAGCTAAGTGTTCCTTTGATCTCCGAAGGGCAGGCGATGAGAGATAAGCGCTTCGTGGCAAAGAAGCTTGGAATTGAATTCTTGGAGCTGGAACGCCTGATCGCTTTGCCAGCGGTTCCGCACGAGCACTATGCAAACAACGCAGCCCTCTACAGGTTGAACCACGCTTTGCGACGACTGGTCCCGAGGTTCTCATGATCATCTCTTTAACCTACGTCGTGGCCGCTTTAGCAATCTATGTTGCCGCGATCTATCTAGTGTACCGATTGGAGCCTCGCATAACTGCGTCTTCGATTTTAATCTGCTTCCTATTTTTGATATACGGTCCGCCTTATATCGCCTACATGCTGTTCCGCAGGCCCATCTCGGCAGCCGATTACTTAATTTCCAGTTCGGTTGATTTCGACCAGGTGGTCATTGGTCAAAATCTTTCGATTGCGCTGATGTTCGTCTCTGTAATTGCAGGCATAGAGCTTTTAAATGTGTTGATGGCTAGCTCGATCCTGAAGATGCAAGAAAATCTTAGGGCGTGGAACAAGCAACCACTGACGTCATCGTCAAAGAGGTCGTTGGCGCTATTCAGCGTAGTCCTCGGGCTCGCGATTTTCATGGGATGGACATCGTACCGGGAGGGTCACTTTCAGACGCTGTCGGGATATCTCTCCGTACCAGGGGATGAATTTGCTAAGATCGCTTACCGCCAGCAGCACGGCGGAAGCCAAAGTTATCTTTACAATTGTGTCGCAGCTTCCGTCGCACCGATGATGATAGTCTGGGCAGCTCTCGCAGGATGGGCGCAGCGATGGTGGGCGCTGCTAGCGGCGGCCGCTTTGCTCGTTATGACGACTTTGTTAGCAAAGCTCGAGACGCTCAATAAGGCGCCTAGCGCCTTATTTCTCCTTCAGCTCGGCTTCGTGGGGTATTTATTGTTTCGAAATAATCTGAACTGGCGCATAGCAGTCGGGGGTCTCGCGGTCACGATATTGATTTTCGTTCCGATATTTCAGCTGGCAATTCCTGGTATGAACGCGACGGAAGCGCTTGGATTCTTCTATTATCGGGCGTTCGATTACTCGAACGCGGCACTGCTGGAGTATTTTGGAGCGTTCCCTTGGAGGCTTCATCACATGTGGGGAGCCAACATCCGATGGGTAGCCACGCTGTTGAATTGGGACTGGACCCCATCTTACGACGTGGTGGCGAGGCTGTGGCGGTCGGCCGAAGGGACGCATACGACCGCTATGTTTATTGCAGATGCATGGGTCGACTTTTCCTATGCGGGAGTAGTCATATACAGCATAGTCGCGGGCGCGGTCTGCCGGGCTATAGATGCGGTGTTTCTCAAGGAGGGAAAGACGACGGTCGCGGTGGCGGCTCTGGCCGCTGCGTTCATTGGGGTCTACAACTTGATGATCTCCGCGCTTCCAACTTCGATGCTGTCCGGCGGATTGGGACTGCCGTTGATTGTCGCGCTCCTGCTTGGAATCGGCAAGCGCTTGAGGCGCGAGGAACGTGGCGAGGCAGCCGATGCTGTGCCTATCGTCTTGGAAACTGGGACGGGGAGCTAATGCTGACCACATTGCCCATACGCATTCTTGATGTCTTAATGGGGTGGAAGGCATGGAGGTCAGGGGCGGTTTCCGTCGGAAGCGGAACCTCGTTGGTTTGGCGCCGGCTTCGTCGTGTTCAGGGCAATCGACTGAGAATTGGCGAAAGCTCTATTGTCCACGCGAATATCATTTTTGAAAGCCGGGGGGGCGACGTTCTAATCGGTGATCGGACATATGTTGGCCTATCCACCGTCATTTGCTTTCAGCAAATTTCCATTGGAAATGACGTCCTCGTATCTTGGGGCGCAACGATCGTTGACCACGATTCGCACAGCCTTGAGTGGAATCTGCGTCGGAACGACGTGCGCGAATGGTCGCGCAATCGAAAGGACTGGTCTCACGTCCCTAGCGCGCCAGTAGTAATCGCCGATAGGGCGTGGGTAGGATTCAATGTCACGATATTGAAGGGGGTGACTATCGGGGAAGGTGCTGTTGTTGCTGCGTGTTCCGTTGTGACGCGAGATGTTCCGCCTAATGCTCTCGTTGCGGGAAATCCGGCTCGGGTGATTCGGATCCTGAGCAACGGTGCCAGGGCCGAACTATCGCAATGAGGATTTTCCAGAACAACGGGCTCTCGCGCGGATTTCGAAGCTACCGCACCAGGCTGCGTCGCAACACGTTCCGCCAGCAGATTCTGGACTTCCTGGGCACTCGATTCGCCGCCTTGCATATTCTGTCTCCCGTACTGGAGGACGACGCACGTGCGTTCTATACAAACGGCGATGATGAGCGATTGCAGACAGCCTGGGCGCTAGAGCAGGGTCTCCAAACGAGCGATTTGACGAAAATACTCCTTGCCCAGATCGAGCACCACAATGCCGAAGTCTTCTACAATCTCGATCCAATGCTATATGGGTCCGATTTCGTAAAAAGGCTGCCGGGCTGTGTCAGGCACACGATATGCTGGCGTGCAGCACCTTCGGGCAACGTAGATTTGAGCGAATACGACCTTGTCGTCTGCAATTTTCCCTCGATACTGCAGGATTGGGAGAGAAAGGGATGTCGAGTAGCGTATTTCGCGCCTGCATATGATCCTTCAATGAGCGAATATGCGGGTGAGACGACCAAACCACTGGATTTGATATTCGCTGGAGGTTTTTCGCGCCATCACATCGCGAGATCGGCGATATTGAGTATGGCGGCTGGCCTTCAGGGCGTAAAGTCGCGCTTCCATCTCGAGCAGGGGCGACTGACGCGTGTTGCGAATGCGTTGCCGTTTGTTCCTTTGCTGAGCAAGTTCGCGTACCCGCGTCAAGTCGCAGAGCGGGCTATGAAACCGCTCTACGGGCGAGAAATGTACTCGGCATTCGCGAGCGCGAAAATAGTCCTGAACGGGGCGGTCGATATGGCTGGAGCCGACCGGGGAAATATGCGTTGCTTTGAAGCAACTGGTTGCGGTTCGGTCCTGCTGACGGACGCCGGCAACTACCCGGAAGGGTTCGTTGATGGAGAAACGATGGTGACCTATTCCGCCCCCGGTGAGATCTCAACGCTGGTTAATCGGCTGCTGGCCGATCCATCTTGGGCATCGTCGATCGCGCAGGCTGGGCACCACATGGTGAAGAGTCTGTACAGCAAGACGAGACAATGGGATCGCTTCCAGGAGCTAGTGGAGTGAAATTGGCTATGGTCTCGCACTCATGAATGCTGCATTAAAAGGCACCTGGGAAGACGCCGTGTGCTGGCTCCGCAAACAACCGGAGCAACGGCAGCTCGTCTTGGACGCCTTCTATGACGATCCGCTCATCGCAGCAGCCGAGAGGTACTTCCATTCCTCCGAATGGGAAGAGATATCACGCCTCTTGTCCAACAGGTCGGGCAGGGCGCTAGATGTTGGCGCGGGCCGAGGAATAGCGAGCTATGCCTTGGCTCGCGGTGGATTCGAAGTTACTGCGCTCGAGCCTGACCCGAGCGCAATTGTTGGGGCTGGCGCGATCCGCCATCTCGTGGCGGAAAGCCGGCTCGGCATTGACGTCGTGGAACAATTCTCGGAGCAGCTACCCTTCGCCGAAGCAACTTTTGATGTGGTTTTCGCGCGCGCTGTGCTTCACCACACTCGTGACCTTGAGAACGCATGCAGCGAGATGTATCGAGTGCTCAAGCCAGATGGCTTGCTTATAGCTGCAAGAGAACACGTGATCACCAAGGATGCGGACCTGCCTCGGTTTCTTGCGCTGCATCCACTGCACCATCTATATGGGGGAGAACATGCGTTTCGGTTGGATCGATATCTGGCCGCGCTCAGGCACGCGAAATTCCGCTCTACTGAGGTGCTTTTGCCGCTCAAGAACCCCATCAATCTCTACCCTTACACGATCGATCGCATTCGCGAAGAGGTCATCACAAGATGCTCGCGCAGGCTTCCTATTGCTTCAATATTGCGGGCTCTGACTCCACCTATGCTAATTGAACTAGCTTTGTCGGTTGCTACCCGTTTCGACAATCGGCCAGGGCGACTGTACACATTTGTCGCCTATAAGTAGGCGCTCAACCTTGCTTGTCCTCCCAGAGGGACGCTGCGCGCTGTCGACGGTCTGTGAGTGCTGCAGCGTGGCGGTGTTGACCAACCCCGGTCAAACGAGCAGTTGAAGTCGAGAAAAGAGTCCATGAAGCCACTGGTCCCAGGTGCGGTCGCCGACGGCCCGCGCAAGCACAACGCCGTCAACATGCTGGAGCGCCTGGATTAGCAATTTCGAGCCGTCCGTGTGTTGACCGTCAAGCGTCACTAGTGGGATCCCATGGCTATCCCGACCTGGATTTGTGGTTGGAGCACAAGAAGGAGGCGCTACGCTTAGGAACTGAGGATCTTCCGGGCGCAGTGGGTGAGCGACGGAGACTCCGAGGAGCGTACCTCGGCCGCGCCCCATGATCAGTTTTGCTGCCTAAACGCACAGAAATGATGCGGTCCGCAGTCGGATTTAGGGATTCCGAAATAGCTGTCTGGCAAAGCTAAGTTTGAGCTCTGATTCGCTTGGGTTGACGGAATGCAGGGAACGAGATGGATCAGCTTTTTAGGCCTAGGACTTGATTTAAAAGGGGTATCTCGAATATAGACGACCTACGTTCGACCACCGGGCGCAACGGAAGGGATCGCTGAATGATCAGGTTTGGCCTGCTCGGATGCGGGCGTATCGCCAAGCGTCACTCGGAGCTGTTGGGGAGTGGTCAAATTGAGGGCGCGCGCCTCGTTGCGGTCTGCGATGTGGTTAAGGCTCGCGCCGACGCTGTCGCCACGAAGTTTGCAGTCCCGGCCTACGACGATTTGAACGAGTTTCTCGCACGCACCGACATGGATGCCGTCGCGGTCCTGACGCCGAGCGGCATGCACCCCGAGCACGCCATTGCCTGTTCGCGCGCCGGCAAGCACGTCGTCGTCGAAAAGCCGATGGCGCTTCGGTTGCAGGATGCCGACGACATGATCCGCGCCTGCGACGAAGCCGGCGTAAAGCTGTTTGTCGTCAAGCAGAACCGCTTCAACGTTCCGGTCGTCAAGGCGCGGGAGGCGCTGGACGCCGGTAGGTTTGGCCGGCTCGTCCTCGGCACTGTGCGAGTGCGCTGGTGTCGAGACCAGAGCTATTACGATCAGGATGCGTGGCGCGGCACCTGGGCCTATGACGGCGGCGTGCTGACCAATCAGGCCAGCCACCACATCGATATGCTGGAATGGTTTTTCGGGGACGTCGTGAGCGTTCATGCCCGCGCAGCTACCGCCTTGGTGAAGGTCGAGACTGAAGACACTGCGGTCGCGACACTGAAATTCCGCAACGGCGCGCTCGGGATCATCGAGGCGACCACGGCGGTTCGGCCAAAGGATCTCGAAGGCTCTCTTTCGATCCTTGGCGAGAAGGGCACGGTCGAGATCGCGGGGTTCGCGGTCAACCAGATCAGGCACTGGAATTTCGTCGACGAGTTGCCGAGCGACAAGGTCGTCGTCGAGAAGTTCTCGGTCAATCCTCCCAACGTCTACGGCTTCGGCCACCAGGCCTATTATCAGCACGTCGTCGACTGCCTGTTACATCAGAGCGCTGCTCTGGTCGATGGTCTGCAGGGCCGGAAGAGTCTCGAATTGATCTCCGCCCTCTACGAGTCGATAGAGACCGGACAGGAAGTCGCGCTTCGTTTCGAGCCGCGGCGGAGCAAGCTCGGTGTGATCTCGTGAGCGGCAAGCCTCAGATGCACCAGGTTGCCGTGCGCGACGTTAAGTTCGGTGAGCGCGTCAAACTGGTTGAGCCCTGCAATCTCTACGGCTGCGAGATCGCGGACGACTGCTTCGTCGGCCCGTTCACCGAGATACAGACCGGGGTAACCGTCGGCCCGCGAACCCGTGTGCAGTCGCATGCCTTCATCTGCGAACTGGTGTCGATCGGCCAGGATTGTTTCGTCGGACACGGCGTGATGTTCATCAACGATACGTTTTCCACCGGTGGGCCGGCACGCGGGCGCCGTGAATTGTGGCGCGCGACGAAGGTCGGCAATCGCGTTTCGATCGGCTCGAATGCCACTATCATGCCGGTGTCCATCGCCGACGACGTCGTGATCGGAGCAGGTTCCGTCGTAACGAAAGACATCACCGAGCCCGGCAGCTACGCCGGAAATCCCGCCCGCCGCCTCAAGGGCAAGATCTAGGGAATAGCATTCATGCCGGTACCTTACGCGGATCTCGGGCTCCAGTATCAGTCGATCAAGGATGAGATCGATGGCGCCATTGCTGCGGTCATCCGCGATAGCGCCTTCATCCGGGGACCCTATGTCGATTCCTTCGAGCGACAGTTTGCGGCTGCGGCGAGGGTCAAGCACTGTGTATCCTGTGCGAACGGCACTGACGCACTCTACCTCGCGATGGCAGGGCTCAAGGTCAAGTCGGGTGATGAGGTCATCACGACCGCGCATTCCTGGATATCGACGTCGGCGATGATTACTCATACTGGCGCCCAAGTCGTGTTCTGCGATACCGACGGCGTGACCTTCACGATCGACCCGGCGGCGATCGAAGCCGCGATCACGCCGCGGACCGTCGGAATCATTCCGGTGCATCTCTACGGCCAGCCGGCGGACATGGACGCGATCATGGCAATCGCGCGCAAGCATGGACTCTGGGTCGTTGAGGACTGCGCCCAGGCGCATCTGGCCTGCTACAAGGACCGGATGGTCGGAACGTTCGGCGCGGCCGCGACCTACTCGTTCTATCCCGGCAAGAATCTCGGCGCTATGGGCGATGCTGGCGCTGTCGTCACCAACGATGCTGAACTTGCAGAGCACATGACTATGGTGGCGCGCCACGGCGGCCTCATCAAACATCAGCACAACATCGAGGGCATCAACAGTCGGCTCGATGGGTTGCAGGCAGCAATTCTTTCCGCGAAGCTGCCGCATCTCGCTGCCTGGACCAAAGCCCGGCAACATGCGGCTGCGATCTACGATGCCAGCCTCAATCAGATAGAAGGTGTGGAGGTGCCGCAGGTCGCACTCGGCCGCAGCCACGTCTATCATCTCTACACGATCCGTCATCCGCGACGCGATGCGCTAGCCGCTCATCTCAGTTCCAGCGGGGTGCAAACTGCGATCAATTATCCGACCGCACTGCCATTTCTTCAGGCTTACAAGCGGTTCGATCATAGCATGCGTGAGTTTCCGAATGCATACCGTGATCAAAACAGTATTCTCTCGCTCCCGATGTATGCCGAGATGACGAGCGAACAGCAGGAAATAGTTATCGATTGCATTCGCTCCTTCTAGTTGGTCATGCCTTTGTCGAGCCAGGTACTAAGACGGGGGTGAGATATTGTAATGACCATTTGGATCACCGGTGCCAACGGTTTTATTGGAAGGTATCTGACGCGCGAACTGGCCGAGCGAGGACTCGCTGTACATGGCCTTGGCCATGGGGCGATTGCAGAGCCCGACAAGCACTATCTCGGAATGCGCAATTGGTTGAACGGTGAAATCGAGTCTGCCAATCTCAACGCCTTGGCAGTGCGAGCGGGGTTACCAAACGTTGTCTTCCATTTGGCCGGCGGATCCTCCGTCGGAGTGTCCATCGCGCAGCCCTACGAAGATTTTTCGCGCACGGTAGCAACCGCGGCTCGTCTTCTGGAGTGGCTGCGTACAAATGCGCCGGAGTGTCACGTCGTGGTAGTGTCTAGTGCGGCCGTCTATGGCTCCGCCCTTGTGGAGCGCATTTCTGAAAGCGCAACGACCGAGCCCGTATCTCCCTATGGTCAGCATAAACTCATAGTCGAGCAGCTCAGTCGTAGCTATGCCACCACGTTCGGCTTGCAAAGCACAGTCGTGCGGCTCTTTTCGGTCTACGGTGCCAATTTGCGCAAGCAGTTGCTTTGGGATATTTGCATGCGTTTGCGCGACGGGGCTGGCGCGCTTACACTCGGGGGTACCGGGAGAGAACAGCGCGATTGGACAGAGGTCCGTGATGTGGCGAAGTTGTTAGCGCGCGTTGGGTGCAATCCGCCGGATCAAGCAGTCGAAATCATCAATGGAGGCTCGGGCATTGGAACGTCCGTTGCCGATATAGCTCAGTACGTCACGTATGCTTGGGGCTTAAATATTCCAGTGGAGTTTTCAGGTGTAGCACGGCCCGGCGATCCTCTATGCCTGGTGGCAGATGCCAGTCGGCTGAACGCATTATCCTTTGAATGGGAAATTGCCGTTCGGACGGGCATTGCCGAGTACGTCACTTGGTTCAAGGGGCAATTTCCTTGACTCGGCCGCCCCTCCGTGTCGGCTTCACATTCATTCCCCGCCGGTTGCATGCAGGGGGGTTCAACTATCTCAAAAACCTGTTTGCGGCTCTTCACAGATATCAGCCCGGCGAACTCGAGCCAGTAACATTTGCGGGCCTTTCGGACGATGACCAAGATCTGGCTAGTTTTCTGCGGATTCCAAGTGTCGAAGTCGTAAAGCATAAGGCGTTCGAACGCGATCATTCCGGGTTGACTAGTGCGCTCGTTGCCGGAATAGACCACGCGGCCGCTGCTGCTTTCGATGCGGAGAGAATTGACGTCGTGTTCGAGCATGCTCGGTTTTTCGGTTGGCGCCTTCCACTACCGACCGTCGCCTGGTTTCCGGATCTGCAGCACAAAAGCCTGCCTCAGCTGTTTTCCGTGACGGCCCGTTGGCGTCGTGAGCTTGGATTTCGTGCTCAGCTTGCCGCACGACGAGCGATCGTTCTGAGTAGCGAAAGTGCATTGAAGGACTGCAGGCGCTTTTATCCGGGCGCGACAAATCAGTTCTCGGTCGTCAAGTTCGCCAGTTACCCGACTAACGACCTTCTTGCAGTGAATCCTCGCGAGATTATCAGCCTTTATGGCTTGCCTGAGCGATACTTCTATCTGCCGAATCAGTTCTGGCGACACAAGAACCACCAATTGGTGCTCGATGCACTGGCGATTTTGGCTGAGCGGGGTATAAAGATTGTAGTTGCGGTATCAGGTGGGCCCGATGAACCGCCCAGATCCTTCAACGGCATCATGCGACAGGTTGAGGAGCGCGGGCTCAAGGAAAACTTTCGTTACTTGGGGATGATTCCTCTCGCGCACGTCTACGCGCTACTCCGGGCATGCCGGGCACTGATCAACCCGTCACGGTTTGAAGGCTGGAGTACGACCGTGGAAGAAGCGAAGTCCTTTGATGTACCCATGATCGTATCGGATCTGGACGTACACCGCGAACAGACTGGTGGCTCGGCTGTGTACTTCAGCGTCGACGATGCCGCGGCTCTCGCCGGATGCCTCGCCGAAGCTATGTCGAGAGATGAGCCCTTCGTCGTAAGGCAGTTGGGATCCTCGGTCGAACGGCGCGTTGCCAAGTTCGCCGAAGAGTTTGCGGATGCCATCAAGCGCGCTGCGGCAGCCGGCTCTTTACTCTCGCGGCGTGTCAAATAGGATCGGTCAGAGTTTCGCCCTAACCGGCTGATCGCCAACTTCGCTTTTCGGCCAGGATCTGAGGGCCGCATTGCGGTCTTGCGATGCGCGATGTCGATCAATTCACGCCTGCCTGATGCCATTGACGACCCAGCGGTAGCGGTCGAGCGCGACATCTTCGTAATATTTCTCGGCAACAGTGGCCGCACGAATGCCCTTGTATATCGTGGCCTGGCGATCTCTAGCGGCTTCGCGGATGATGCGGGCAAGCTCGGCCGGATTTTCTGGCGGAACGACCCATCCGATTGCCTCTTCGTTGAGCACCAGAGCTCCCTCCGAATCTACCTCAGAGGCTACAATCACTGGCCGCCCAACGGCGAGGATGTTGTAGAGGCGACTC
The DNA here is from genome assembly GCF_055811035.1 of Bradyrhizobium sp. MI1.10. Classification (NCBI taxonomy): domain Bacteria; kingdom Pseudomonadati; phylum Pseudomonadota; class Alphaproteobacteria; order Hyphomicrobiales; family Nitrobacteraceae; genus Bradyrhizobium; species Bradyrhizobium sp. MI1.10. The sequence goes on along the minus strand of NZ_JBVVPN010000003.1, from coordinate 317,826 downwards.
GGTATGGAAACGCCAGCCACGTTGCGACGATACGGAATGATCCAGAGATCGGCGGCGGACAGGAACTCAACGAGCTCATCCTCAGCGACAGGTTTCAGCATCGTGATGTTCTCGAGTCTGTCCTTCGCGAACAGATCGTTCAGGTCCTTCCAGCCAACGCCCCATCCCGAGAGGATGAAGTGGATGTCCTTGTCTTCCCGCAGCAGCCTGGCCGCCTCGAAGACCGTCGCAGGATCGTGGGTGAAGCCGAGATTGCCCGAAAGGCCAACGATGAATCGTGACGGATCGGGTCCGCGGAATCGACTGGCGTGAGCGATCTCCCGATATCCGATTGGAACCAGCGCCCAGTTGGGAATGTAGTGAAGCTTGCCGGAATCGACACCTCGATACTTCTGGATGAGCGGAGCAGCATCGCGTCCAATCACGACGATGGCGTCTAGGCGCTTAAACATAAGGGTGTTGGCGAATCGAATCAGACGGACCGTAAGCGAGTTGGACTGCACCATGCCGGCCGCCTCGAGTGCCTCAGGATAGAGGTCGTAGATCAGGAGCATCGTGGCCGCACCTCTCAGTTTCGCTGCCAAGAGTACGGTATAGGGCAAAGTGAAAGGTGTCGTGACACAGAAGACGAGATCTTCCGGCCTTGCGCGCCTGAGAACGGAAAAGAACATCCGGGCCGCCAGCAGACAGATGGCTACGGCGCGTCGCACTAGTGCGGACTTGGGCGGATTCCAGGTGCCGACTTCGACGACGGTCGGTTTGCCGGGAGCGTTTGAGCGGCTTGAACCGGGCGTGGCGGAAACGACGACCACTTGGTGATCTATCGCAAGGGCGTCGGCGATCCGGCCGACATAGACCGCTGTCGTGCTCGTATCTGGCGGATAGAATTGTGCTGCGATGATCAGCGTTGCGGGCTTGTCCATGTGTCGATTGATCTTCGCCACTCAAATCTGCGGCTCTGAAAAGGTGTTGGCATGCTCCGTCAGGTACGCCGAGTAGGCGCGCCGAATTCCAAGCTCCAGCAAGGTCGTCGCGCGCCAGCCGAGCTTGGCGAGGCGGCTGACGTCGAGCAGCTTGCGCGGCGTGCCGTCGGGCCGCGAGCTGTCGAAACTGATCTCGCCGTCGTAACCGACGGTTTCGGCGACGACCCGCGCGAAGTCGGCGATGGTGATGTCCTCGCCCGTGCCGATATTGACCAGCTCTGCGCTCGAATAGGTCTTCATCAGGTGCACGCAGGCATCCGCCATGTCGTCGACATAAAGGAACTCACGCCGCGGCGTGCCGGTGCCCCAGACGACGACGTTCTTCGCGCCCGCAACCTTCGCCTCGTGGAAGCGGCGGATCAGGGCCGCGACGACGTGGCTCATTTCGGGATGATAATTGTCGCCGGGGCCGTAGAGATTGGTCGGCATCACGCTGATGAAGTCGCTGCCGTACTGGCTGCGATAGGCCTCGGCCATCTTGATCCCGGCGATTTTTGCAATTGCATAGGGCTCGTTGGTCGGTTCCAGCGGGCCTGATAGCACGGAGTCCTCGCGTAGCGGCTGTGGCGCCAGCTTCGGGTAGATGCAGGACGAGCCCAAAAACATCAGCTTCTCGGCGCCGTTCTGATGCGCGGCCTGGATCACATTGGCCGCGATTGCGATGTTGTCGTAGATGAACTCGGCGCGCAGCGTGTTGTTGGCGACGATGCCACCGACCTTTGCCGCGGCGAGGAAGATCACCTGCGGCCGCACGCGCGCGAACCAGTCGAACACCGCGGCCTGGTTGCAGAGATCGACCTCGCCCCGGTCCACCGCGACGAGCTTGACGTCCTCCCGTTCGAGCCGGCGCGCAATCGCAGCTCCGACCATGCCGCGATGGCCGGCGACGTAGACGCTTTTGCCTTTCAGCTCAAACGGTGCGTTTGCCACGGCCCGCGTCCCGCTTTGCCTCCGCCAGATCGCTCGCCATCATCTCCGCGACGAGCTCTGCAAAGCTCCGCTTCGGCTTCCAGCCGAGCACCTCGCGCGCCTTGCTGGCGTCGCCGACGAGGAGATCGACCTCGGTCGGACGGAAATAGGTCGGATCGATCTTCACCACGGTCTTGCCGCTCTTCTCATCGACGCCGGTCTCGTCGACGCCCTTGCCGCGCCATGCGATGCGGCGGCCGACTTGCTCGAACGACAGCTCGACCATCTCTCGCACCGAGTGCATCTCGCCGGTGGCGAGCACGAAATCGTCGGGCTTGTCGGCCTGCAGGATCTTGTGCATGCCCTCGACATAGTCGCGCGCATGGCCCCAGTCGCGCTTGGCCGAGAGATTGCCGAGATAGAGCGTTTCCTCCAGCCCGACCTCGATGCGGGAGACGGCGCGCGTGATCTTGCGGGTGACGAAGGTCTCGCCGCGCATCGGGCTCTCGTGGTTGAACAGGATGCCGTTGCTCGCGAACATGCCATAAGCCTCCCGATAGTTCACCGTGATCCAGTAGCCGTAGAGCTTTGCCACACCGTAAGGCGAGCGCGGATAGAACGGCGTGGTCTCCTTCTGCGGGATCTCCTGGACCAGGCCGTAGAGCTCGGAGGTCGAGGCCTGGTAGAATCGCGTCTCCTTCTCCATGCCGAGGATACGGACCGCTTCCAGCAGCCGCAGCACGCCGATACCGTCGGCATTGGCGGTGTATTCCGGAGTCTCGAAGGAGACGGCGACGTGGCTCTGGGCGGCGAGATTGTAGATCTCGGTCGGCCGGATCTGCTGCACCAGGCGGATCAGATTGGTCGAGTCCGTCATGTCGCCGTAGTGCATCAGGAACGGCACGTTGCCGACATGCGGGTCCTGATAGAGATGATCGACCCGCGCGGTGTTGAACGAAGACGAGCGCCGCTTGATGCCGTGCACGACATAGCCGAGCGACAGCAGATATTCGGCGAGATAGGCGCCGTCCTGGCCGGTGACGCCGGTGATCAAGGCGACTTGTGGTTTGGATCCTTGAGCATTCATTGTGGTTTCCAGGCAACCCAGCTTGCGATTGACGCTGCTGCCTATCGCACTTTTCTAATGATGTCTTGTCCTCTAAGGCGGTCCGATTGCAAAAAAAAATTACACGAACTTTCAATGGGTTAGCGGGGCGTTGCAGCAGATGAACCGCGAGCCAACTTTAACGCCTCATGCAACAAAGGTCTCTTCTAACCAACCAGCCGCTGGTGGCGCGGGCTCCACCAGCATCGGCCAACGAAAACGGTGACTGAGATGTTGTCCTACACGCCATCCTGGGACAGGATTCGCCGAATCCGGCGATGATTCGGGAGTGTGGGTACGCAAGCAACAGCGCGCACAGTCCTTTGGTCCCTTCTAAGGACCTCAGGTGCAGCCACAAAGGCGAGCTGACGCTGTGATGTGATAACGAGGAGCTCGCGGAAGCGCTGCGATCGAAGTAGGTCGCGATCATGGCAGTTCCCACGATCCAATTTGATATATCGACAAATTGGGCGTCTGTGACGTCACCGCGGCGATGGAACCAAGGCAACCGGGGGATTAATGAGCATCAGGTGTCGAGCTGACGTGGATGGTCTGCGTGCGGTTGCAATGAGCGCCGTGATCGCGGACCAGGCATTTGAACGCTATTGTCCAGGCGGATACCCAAATCAGTTGAACGACACCATCCGACATTCTTAATGCCGGACGGACCGGTCACCTGATCGAAGTGCGCCCGCGTCAGGCCAGCCAGATCGGTTCTTGAGCGCGCCAGGCCGGTTCGCCGAGCAGATGAGTTAGAGTTTGGCCGTGCTTTTGGCGAGCGGAGCTTCTGAGATTAAGCCAACAAGCGAGCCGTACCATTGCCTCATCGCATTTGTCGCGCCGGCGGAGCAAGTTCTCGGGCGTCAGATGGGCTCGTACCATTTCACCGCAACGTCATTTCATTCTAGATCATCGCCAGCATTCACGAGCAGCATCGCGCAAGGTGTTGTTTAAAGCGGACGGAAGGTCTGCGACCCGCAACGCTCGAAGTGGCTGAATATCCGAAGTTATTCAGCTCATTGTCTTTGAAGAAAACGCTGTAAGCCCAGCGTTTTGTCTGCTCCGTAGCTCCGCTTCGCAGGCAGACGATCCACGGGATGGATGAGTTCGGGGGCGCTGGGATTGGTACCGATATTTCGAGCGCTGGTTGAAGCTTGGCCTGGGCTGCTGCGGTCTTGAGAGAGTTGATCACAGTTGGGGCAGATAGATTCGGGGAGCCTGTTTGTGCATGCTGCGGGGGTCGGCAATGGATGAACAGGCTGCCAAAGAGGCAGCGGCTGCGATCGCGAACGGGGTACTAAACCAGTGGCGGCAGCCATGGCTGGTGATGTCCCGTCGAATCAGGATCTTGAGATCTCCCACCGATCCTGGTTGGACATACAACAGAGCCCATTTTGAACGATACTGCATGATCAAGTGTGTCGCTCTCGCAACATCAGAATTGTTCCGTCGATCTTCGCAAAGCTTATGACTTCACAGGGTGCCGAATTCGGTCTTTGATGATGTCCGAGCCGGGAAGAGATTCATCCGGACATTTTTTAAGCCAGGATCAAGAGGCCATTTCTTGAGGGCGTCGACGCCAATGCAGATACGTAATGTCGCCACATCAATTGCCTGGACCGGGCTCGTGGGCGTCATCATCCTCTATTTGATCTTCGGCCCGGGCTAGGCTGCGCACTCCATTATCTCGATTGATCGGGTCGGGCTGACGATAGCATGTAAACCCGTCACTGAGATCGAAGATGGAAGGTGACGAAGAAAAGCCGCCCGAAGGGAAATTGCACCAGCTCGCCATTCTGGCGGCGAAACGCACCCTGGCCGTTCTCAAGGTGTAGGGTTCAAGGGAATCGCTATTGGCGAGGGGTTGGCGAACGGTGTTGGGGCTATCCTCAGGGAAGATGGCTCGCCGGCTTTAAGAGAAGACGGCTCGCTCCTATTGCGCTAGGAAGCCGACACCGCGCGATTTGAGGGCCACGTCGGACTACCTCATCGGACAGTTATCATTCGAACAGTCCTGACCAACCAGGTCCAAGCGCAGCTCACTGCAGCGACGCTGCTGAGCGCAATCGAACTGAAGATCGAGGTGTTGGGCGCGGACGGTTCGAATTCGGAAATCGACGAATTCTACGATCTGAAACGCCGTGTTGAAGAATTCCTTGCTGCAAACCCAAAGAGGGACGAAGCCCCGATCGCTGATGCCACGCTGCGATCGCCGATGGATTCCGTCGTTTCTGGACGGAAAAGCACGTCAGCATCTGCGAAAAGACCCTCGACATGACACTGTTCGGCGCCGGCCTCGCCTTTTGCGGATGGCAGGAGTGGGCGGTTCCTACCGAGTTGTCGCGTGCCATCGTCGGCGGCAAGACTGTTGCAGCCGGAGCGAAGCTCTTACCCGGGAAGGGCGCACCCGAATGCGGACGCGAGTCCCTGTTCTTGCACAGCCATCACGCGCGGTAGCTCGCGCGTTCCAGTTCGCCCCGTTCTGTTCACGCGCATCGTTCGTGCACAGGTTATTTTGCAGGGGGGCGGCGTTCGGCAACGCGCGCATCATGCCGGGCTCGGGCTCCCGGCAAAGCCGCTCCATGCGCGTGCGAGCTCGTGGAGAATGGCCCGGCTGCACCTCGCCAAGATCGGCGTCAAGCTCACCGAGCTGCGCAAGGACCAGGCCGACTACATCGGCGGGAAGCAGGAAGGTTCGTACAATTCGGACCATTATCGGTACTGAGATCAGGCCCTGGAGCAATCCAGGGCCTTTATTGCAGTTGGATGACCTGCACGCTCGATCGTTCCCCGAAGATTGTGGATTGTTAACGAGTTTCGAATGACCTTGTTACATGTTCGATCCGAATTTGTGAGCGCCCAGGCAAACCCATGACATCTGTGGATGAGCCGGCAGGAAGTCCGGGCCCGCCGTCGCAGGCCTCCGCCACCGAGTTTCTCAATCCGGAGCGCTGAGGCTTGTCGCACAATGCTGGATCGTGGTCGCGGCGATTGCCTACTTGGTCGGTCTGTTTGGTCGAATGCGGGTCGGCCTGACGGACGGCATTCGCACCCCGTTCGGCGGCGACTTCATCAACTGTTGGTCGGGCGCCTATCTCGCACTGCATGGCCAGGCGGCCGAGGTCTACAACTTCGTCGCCTTTCATGAGTTCGAAAGCTCAGTGGTCGGGCCTCAGATCGATTTCCTTCACTACTCCTATCCGCCAGTTCTTCTTCTGCTGACTGTAGCGCTCGCGCTTCTTCCCTATGGCTGGCGCACATGGTTTGGCTCGTGTCGACCTGGTACGGCTTCTACCGCGTGCGCTGAAGCTTGCTGGCGGTGACAAGGCGTTGCTGCTGTCGCTCGCGGCGCCAGCGGTGTTCGTCAACGCGGCGACCGGACAAAACGGGGCATTGACGGCGGCGCTTCTGGCAGGGGGGCTGCTGCTGGTTGACCGCCGGCCGGTTGTGGCGGGAATTCTGTTTGGGCTGCTCGTCTACAAACCGCACCTCGCAATGATGCTGCCTGTTGCGGATCGCGAGCCGACGCTGGCGCGTGACCGGTGCTGCCGGCGCCACCGCCCTCCTGCTGATCGCGGCCAGCGTCGTGGTCTTTGGTCCTGCCGTTTGGGTCGAGTACCAGCACAACCTCTCGGTGCTGCGCGCAGTCATCCTCGAGGATGGTTCCGGGGCCTGGCACCGCATGGTTTCGGTGTTCGTATTTGTCCTGCGTCTGGGAGGCGGCGTTGAATTGTCCTGCGCGCTCCAGCTAGCCGCTGGGATCGCTGCGGCGCTAGTCGTTGGTTGGAGCCGGGTGCGTAACGATCCGGCCTACATTCGCAACGCCCTGGTCGTGGTCGGGACCTGCCTCGCCACGCCCTATCTTCAGGACTACGACCTCATGATCGGCGCATTCGTGGCGGTGTGGCTCAAGAACGCCCAGCAGCACTCAAAAATCGACGCTCGCTGGTTCCGACGCCGGGGCGGTAATGGTGCTGCTGCTGCCCCTGGTGGCCGCCGCACTTGCCAACTTCAGCGGGCTGGCCTTCGGGCCCCTGTTCTTGATCCCGTCCTTGATATTAGTCGGTGCGGTCGCGGCGGAGCAGCGTCGAACAGGTTGCACCGTTACGACCAGTTGACCCGCCGCTGCCGCGATCGGACAATTCTCTCCGGAGGAGATCCGATGAAGAACGCCCCACAAGAACAACATTTCGACGTGCTGATCGTCGGTGCCGGCCTGTCCGATATCGGCGCGGGTTATCACTTGCAGCCCGACGAAGAGTGAGGCGTCGGGCACTTTGCTGCAATCGGCGAGTAACATTTATCTGTTTAACTTAGACGGCATCGTAGCCGCGAAGGCCGCCATAGCGATAGTGACGCTACCTGTTGGCCGTATTGTTACGGGAGCCGTAAAGGGCGTAAGCCAAGGTTTGGAGAAAGGTCTTTCCCGCGGGGTCCAGGATCGCTTTCGCGGCCGCGAACGCGTGAGAGAAGCCGAACGTCGACCCGCATAAAAGAAAGCGGCAGCAACAGAAACAAAAACGGCCCCTGCAAGAAGGCGAAGAAGGCCAAGAAATCTGAGAAAACGATGAAACGATAGCGAGCGCGCTGTTTCGCTGTGAGCGCGGGAGTTTCGTCGCTCCCGCGCCCGTGGTCGTCACCCCGGCGTGTGTCGCCAGCCGCTGCCGGTCGCGCATCCTGTGAGTTCGGTCCCGCGTTCTCGGCCGTTACGGTTTCAGGTTCTGCCGGTGCAAGCTTGACGCCAGCGCCACTTCGCTCTTGAACATGCCGCCGCGCTACTTTCGCCTATTGCTGTTGCTGGGGCTGGCATTGTCGTGTTTAAGACCGTGTCCCGGTACCCACGAAAGCGGAACAAAAGGCAACTAGGCAGGCTTATGGGCGGAATCGGTTATCGATCTGACGTGGACGGTCTGCGTGCGGTTGCGGTTGGCACCGTGATCGCAAACCACGCCTTCGAACGCTTCTGTCCCGGTGGCTTCGTTGGAGTTGACGTATTTTTCGTGATTTCCGGATTTTTGATCACGGCGATCTTGGTTGAGGAGACATCAACCGGCACCTTCAGTGTAACCGGGTTTTACGCTCGGCGCGTCCGTCGAATCTTCCCTGCGCTGATTCTTGTCCTCGCAGTGGTTTTGGTCCTCGGCTGGTTGCACATGATGCCGAACGAGCTTCTATCGCTCGCTCGGAACGTCTTCGCGAGCACTCTCTTCTCCGCCAATCTGATGCTGCTATCCGAAGTCGACTATTTTGACCTTGCAGCAAAAAGCAAGCCGCTGCTTCATCTCTGGTCGCTCGGCGTTGAGGAACAATTCTATCTCATCTGGCCGCTGCTGCTCGGTGCCCTGGCTGCCGCTCGATTGTCCGCGAGGAAGGCAATCGTCATTCTCTCAGCAATATCTCTTGCCGCAAGCATCTATCTCACACGAACTCACCCCGCAGCCGCATTTTACCTGCCCGTGAGCCGCGCCTGGGAGTTGGGCACCGGCGCATGCCTCGTGCTGTTTCGAGCCGAAATCTTACATCAGATGCGTTCGCGCCTTTCCCGCGAATTAGCAGGCAATCTGGGGATTCTGGCGATTGCGGCCGCCGCTGTTGTGTTCAACGGAAAAACGCCATTTCCAGGGGCCGCAGCAATTGTGCCGGTGTTGGGGGCCGCGCTGTTTATCTCGGCGCCTGGGTCATTCGCGAGCACAGTGCTTTCAGCCCGGCCGCCAGTTTTCATTGGTCTGATCTCCTATCCTTTGTACCTGTGGCATTGGCCAATTCTTGTTTTTTCTGAGCTTTTCGCCATGCATCCGCTCAGTATTCGCGAGCGCGCGATGTGCATACTCGCCAGCACACTGGCTGCCACGCTTACGTTCCTTCTTGTTGAAAAACCGATCCGCCGCAGACCATTTGCGATCCCACCACTGGTCGGAGCAATGAGCGTGATCGCGGCTCTAGGGATCGCGGTAATCAAGGCTGATGGATTTCCGTACCGAATACCGCAAGAGATCCGTCAAGCAGCGGTGGTCGTTCCTGGGCGTGACTTCATCCGGTACGGTGAGTGCCATGTCTCCGCCAGCGACCACGCTCAACTATCTCCCAACTGCATCGAGAAGAACCGCAAGCCTCTAATTGCGGTTTGGGGCGACAGCACGGCTGGAGCTCTTGCGGCCGGGCTTTACCAACTCGACGATCGCCTCAGGCCTGGCATCGCCCAATTGACGTTGAACTCATGTCCCCCGGTTCTTGTCGATGCTGGCGAGTTGCCGCCCGACTGTGTTGAGGCCAACAAAGACATCCTCGCTCGCATCACGCGCGCGAAACCGGACGCAGTCCTTTTGCACGCTATTTGGAACCTATATTGGCAGGAGCCCATCATCGGACCAACCGTCCGCGAGCTGCAACGGGCTGGAATTCGGACAATCATCGTGGGTCCGGTGCCTATCTGGGAGCAGCCTTTGCCGCGACTGTATGCGGAATACTATGCGGCGCGCAGGACAGTTCTCCCGGAAAGAACGGCACAGTTTCTCCGACCGTTGCTAGCTGAAGACGGGCTGCGGCAAACATCGAATAACCTCGGTGTCCGCTTCTACTCGCCCCACGCAGTACTTTGTGATCCGACCGGATGCCTGACCCGCACCTCTCCCGAGCTTCGAGACATCGTCCAATCAGATTTCGTTCATCTGACGCCGTCCGGCGCAAAATTTGTCGCGGCAAAGATGGTCCAAGATCTTGGACTAAGGAGAGATCCCGATCCGCAGGCAACGGAAACTGACCAGCCTCGGCATTAGGTTGCTCGTCAGCATCCGATGATGTGCCAGCGTGCCTGGACTGTCCGGTCATCGTCGCTTGGGGGCGGCCTGATCTGGGTATTGTCCGGCTAGCGGCTGGGCTTCGCTGCGAATTCGGGCCGGCCAAATACTCGCACGTGCTAATCCACCGCTTTACAGCCATGGGGAAAACCGCCCCCAGGTCATTTCCGAATCCCCGAGCGTGCTCGCTATCTCCACAGTGTTCTGGTTGAGGAGGTGCGCGTGAGCCAATTTTTATCCGTGCTGCTGCTCGTTACGAGTTTGATGCGGTGGCCTAACATCAGCGCTCAACTTCAGGCCCAAAGCTGGACGCCAACTCGATAACTGAAGCTGCACCCTTGCGCTCCGCTCCGGTTGCGGAAGCATGCCCAGGGGAGCGTCAACTAAGAGGGCGCCCCCGGGGTTTCGAGCGATTTAGGGGCGTACTCGATCACGCGCGGTTCGCGTGAACACCCAAGTGCGGATCACGGCGTGATGATCTACGGCGGAAGGTCGATGCGATGGGCTGTGAGGCGCGCTTATAATCGAAAGTACTGGAACCCTGCCGACACCAGCGGTGGGGTGCAGAGTGCGGAGGGCAACCCAATGCGCTTCCATAGCCCCATCGGGAACAAGTTTACCTCCACGATCGTTTAAAAATAACAAGTGGAGGAGGATGGCGTGAAGCGATTTTGTTTAGCATTCGCCGCGTTGGCAGCGCTTAGTGCGGGCGAGATAACCACAGCGAAGGCCGTGGAATTTGATGTCGGTCCAGGTGGCGTCTACGTAGGGCCACACCGGCACCGGGGCTATTACCACGACCGGGACCGGTATGACCGGGACCGCTATTCCGGTTCATATGCCCGAGAGGGAGGCGACAGTTGTGGTATGTGGCTTCACGAATGCGCTCGCTCTTATGGTGAGGGAACGCGTCTATACGAAGTCTGCATGTCCCGACGAGCGGCTGTCGTTGCTTGCGGGCGCTAACAGCGTCCGTCTGGCATAGACCTGCCGCTATGTTACCGATTGGGAACGCGCAACAGCGTCGCTTGATAACGTCGCCGCAAATGCCACTGGCGACTTTGCACTTTCGACAATCATCGGTTTTTCTCTCCGGTTACTGAACCGCGTGCACCTGTGCGCCAGTGCTATGAACGGTCGCTCGATTATGAAGTAGGTCATTAGTGACGTGCCAAGCGTGATCGCGACGAACGTCGGAAGATGGTCTGGTAGATGCCGCTTGGTTTGCCAAATGTAGTCGACCACGATCGGATGCAGTAGATACGCCGAGTACGAAATGGCCCCGATTCCCTGCATGATCGGCAGGGACGCGCGCGCCGGCCGCTGCAGCCAATAGCAGATCAGCACTGCGGTTGCGAACGCTGCATAGGTCCCTTGGAAGTAGCCCCCCAAATTGCGCGCCGTGATGGGGATGGCCAGACAAATCACTAAAACCGCAACGGCCGTGTTGAATGCAACATCGTTTGCAACAAACTTCGGCAGCTTCTGATCGGCGGCCCAAAGAGCGACAATCGATCCAACAAGGAACTGGTGATAGTATGCAAACGTCAGGGATTCGCCGTGAGCTAACCGAGCCGCGATGCTCGCCACCACCAAAATCAGGAAGCACAACACGGGATAGCCGGTTTTCCGCGCGATGAAGAGAACTGCCGGAAAAGTAATGTAGAACCAAAACTCGACTGCGAGGCTCCACAGCACGCCGTAGCTATATCCGAACCAAACCGCGAAGTCCGAGGTGAACGTGAGAAGGCCTGGTATCTGAGAGGCAAAATTATCAACATTATCGCGATAGAGCCAAAGCCAGAGGATCGCGATCTGCGCAACATACATCGGATAGATCCGCGCAACTCGACGACCCCAAAACCTCACCACGTTCGGAATTGTCAGCATTCCCTCACGGAGGAGAATGCTACAGATCAGATAACCGCTAATGACGAAGAAGACGCTAACCCCAATAGCCCCTCCTGGAGCTGTGGATGGGCTGGCATGCCCGAGCATCACGAACAAGACTGCCACAGCCCTCAGCCAGTCCAGATATTCGACGCGATCTGTGATTTTCGATTGGCCCAAAACGCACCCCCCACTGCGCCTGTGTTACCTCAGCCGCAGCAGTTGGGAAAGGCGGAACCTTGCCAAACGTGGCTAGAACGTCGCGCCCCGCTCGCGTCCATGGGGTTATATTGCCTCGATCCTTTCATTGGATTGGTGCATGGGACGCCTCCACCTGGGCCTCGAAGCTGATCGCTTCGGACTTGGAGCGCTTAGCCTTGATGCCGTGGCCGGTTGCCTCTTTGGCATCCTCCGGCATCAGCTTCTTCAGGTCGGCCTTGCGGTCTCGTGCTCGCCATGCGCCTCGCGGGTGCGCAGATAGGTGGCCGCCAAATCCGCCCACTGATTGGAGGTCGACATATCGACGACCTTGATCGCTTCCAACTTGGGCCGCGGGGTTTCGATGTTGCACAGGACAGGCGGCTCGCCACTCTGGACGCAGCGCCAGAACATCTTCTCGGCCGTGAGCAAGAGATGCTGGTAGAGCGGATCGGCGTGCATCTTGATCTCGACCCATTTGCCGCCGCCGGTAATGATTGAGAGCACCGCGCTGCGGGAAGCCATCACCCACATGTTGTGCTGTAACTGCGCCATGTGCTTGTCGGCCGCGGCCTCCTCGGTGAAGGCCCATGGCAACATGAACTTGGCCTCGAACACCGCGTCGGTTTGTTCGACAATGCCGTCGAGCGTCGCTCCCATCCATTTGTGCACGGGATGGCGAACGCGCTTCTGGATGTCCTTGATGGTTTGCCCGGAGGATCGTTGATACCAGGCGCGGTTGAGGACCTCGGTTATGGTGCCGAGCTGGACTATCAAATTGTCCGAGAGGTCTTCTGGGTCGATCTCGCCGCGCTTCTCCCGCCCGAGTCGTAAAAGCGAGTCCTGATCGTCTCCCATGATGGTCCGCGCATCCGAGCCGCCGATGAAATGACGGCGGTCGTTAGGGTTAAACCGAACAATGTGATTGGGCGCATCCGCGCCGTTTGTTTGAACTGTTGTCGCCGGTATTTCCTACGCAAAACAAGCGGCTTCACATGCCGCAATGCCTGAAGCCCCGCGTCCGCGAGGCGAGATACCGGCGCTACGATCGATGGGGGCGCCCAGTCGAATCAGTGACGCTCCAATCACGGATGAAGGCCAGTCCTTTCTGCAGCAACAATCTTGCTCGTTATAGCGGCAGAAACGGCTTTTGTTCTTACGCGCTTAGGCCAAGGGCGGGACGACGGTGATCGGTACAAAGACCGACAAAACGAAGCCAATTCACGCATGAATAGCAAAGACGTGGATGCAAAAGGCGCGCTCGCAGTGAACGATTGTCTGGTCGCATGACATGTTGAAATGAAGCCGTGATTGTCGGAAGATCGGCGGGTATCCCCTCCAATTTGGGCTAGTGAGATTTGAAGCGCCCGGCAGTATTTTTCGATCGTGATGGCGTTCTCAATGAGGACGACGGCTATGCTTTCGATCCCGGCAAGATCCGGTGGGTGGAAGGAGCCCAACAGGCCGTAAAAGCAGTCAATGATGCCGGATACCTTGCATTTGTCGTGACCAACCAATCAGGAATTGCGAGGGGGCTTTATGAGGAGCGGCATGTTCGCAATCTGCACGACTGGATGTCGCGTGAACTTGCTATCGTTGGTGCCCGTATCGATGCATTCGAATTTTGCCCACATCACCCGGATGGTCTGGTTGAGCGTTACCGTGTCCTCTGCAACTGTCGTAAGCCGCAGCCGGGGATGATCAGAGCCCTCCTTGAGCGGTATTCGGTGAATATCGATGCTAGCTTCATGGTCGGCGACAAGCAGAGCGATCTTGCTGCGGCTCAAGCGGCCGGAATAGCAGCCTATCTGTTTGATGGACCAAACCTCCACACGTTCATTGCCCCGTTGTTGACGGATTCGTCGTACCCTCCGGATCGGTTACCATCGCATCGTGGAGGAGCCGGAACCGAGGATTGAGGTCGTGCACTTTGCGCGAAGCGGATTGCTCGACTGCTAAGTAGAGAAATCAAGGAGGCAAGTTGGCTTAAAGCGACAAATCGAAGCCAATCGCGCAAACGCAGAGAGGAGTACCGGGCCGCAAACAACCGCCGGCAAAGCAGCATCGAGCCGCAACGCCTATCGGCATAGCTTATCTCGTTGGGACGAACCCGCTGGTTCTGGTTTCGCTGGCTTCGATGCAGTTCTTGCGGAAGACTTCAAAGGTACGGACATGGATGTCGCAGTTCAAGATCTGGCTCAAGCGAGGAGTCGCCAGGATCGCCTGCGAGCTCTTAGGTTAATTCTGATCTTTGGAGGTGATTGAGGGCGCAGAACCAAAGCAAATGAGATATCTGTCGAGCTTGGAATGGTATGAGAAGGCTGCTCTCTCGCAGCAACGGCGGGGGCTCAAACATTTGAAGCGGAATGCTGGATGAGAACCACGAGTTGAGTAGGACATTGGCGGTCTAGGGTCTCAGGCCGGGGAGCGCCGCGCCGATTGGACGGGCTGCTAGTATTTCAAAGTCTTGGAGCGCTGCATGACTACATTTTCCCACTGCTCGCTGTCGCGATCACCATCGGCCTGTTTGTGCTCTACGCCATGGTGCGGCAGAGCTTGCGTCGATCCCGCGCCGATGAGGTTCCTCACTGGCCGGATTCTAGCCTGAGATAGCGATCGGGCGTAGAAGCGTCCATCGCCATACGCAGGCGCATCGAGAAAATCAAAACTGAGCTTGCGCCGCTCGGGCAAAGCGACAGATAGAGCCTCCTTGGAAGTAGCCCTTTTCGATCGAGGAAGAGATTAAACGCGCGCTTGCCATTGTGATGATGCTACTCTTGCCAACGTCGCTGAACGCCGGATCAACGATCGTGGGCGCTGGCTCGCAATCTTGTACCGCTTGGCTGAATAGGAAGAAGAACTTAGTCGTAAAGGCGGCCTTTGAATCCTGGGTCGTGGGTTTCGTCAGCGGACTAAACGTGAGTGCTGAGAGGGACATTGTTGGCGGCGGCGATTTCTCCGCGATTGTTGTTTGGATGGACCGGCGCTGCAAATCTCATTCTTCAGATCAAATTGGAGTCGCAGCTCTCGATCTGGCGATGGAATTGGCTGGTAACGCGGCGAAGCGCTGATCTGCTACACACGCCAGTTGACGCTGACGCCGCTACCGTCCTTAGCCCGGCGGAGCCGGTCATGGATCACGGAGACACATGTGCGGATCAAGCTACCCCAGACAGACCTCAAGTCAGTGCAAAGCCTTGGTAGCATTGAGCTCAAAGACGAAGGGGCGGACACGTCGGCCAATACTTTTTCGGAAAGGGTCACGGCCGGACCGTCTTCCTATTCGGGAAGTACAAGGGCACTTTCAAGACCCACGCTGAGTGTCAAGCGTTCATCGATGGCGTGACCGCTATGATTGATGACAATCGCCTCCCGCAGCAAGGAAACTGAAGCTGATAGCAAAGGCTTCGATAGCTTGAGTTTTGAGACAGTTCGCGCATTCTTCTGGCGCGCCAATGGCAGCGCAGACCGGAGCAGGTGTTTGAGCTTGGCAAAGACCGGTTCGATCGGGTTCAGTCGGGTGCGTATTTTGGCCGACACGCAATCCTCGCGCCAGCCATTCCGGCTTATGAAAAAGGGCCAGGCTGATGGCTGACCCTTTAGGTAGATTATGTGATATGAAAGCCGTCAGTAACGAGACGCCGAGGCAGCGCCCCAATTGAACCGATAGTTCAGGCCGGCCTTGATGGTGTGCTCGTCATTGCGGAAGTCGACGGCGGTAACAACACCTCCGGCGCTGGTGAAGAGAGCGTTCCGCGTGCCGAAGTCATAGTACTGATATTCGACCTTGCCCGACCAGTTCTGGGCGAACAGGTATTCGAGACCACCGCCTACCGTGTAGCCGTCGCGACCACCGCCGTTGTTGGTGAAGGTGCCGCCGCCGAAGCCATTCGTAAGGCGGGAGTCAGCCCAGGCATAACCGCCTTTGACGTACACCATCGCCGGACCCTAGGTGTAGCCAAGGCGACCGGTGACCGAACCGAGCCCACGGTTGACGAAGGGATTGTCATTGGTGTCGAGGAAGCTGTAGTTCGCTTCAATGCCCAGCACCCAGTTCGGTGAGAACTGATGGTCGTAACCGACCTGCGCGCCGCCCATGAACACACCATCGTTGCTGTTGGTGCCGGTGAAGCCGGGGGCCAGAATGTTGTTGTTGCCACCGAATGCGCCACCGACGTGACCGCCGATGTAAAAGCCGGTCCAGTTGTAAATCGGCGAGGCCTCCATCGCTGGGGCTTTGGTGTAAGGACGCGCGGCCATATCAGCTGCCGATGCCGTACCCGCTAGGACGGCAAAAGCGACGGTAGCGAGTAGGAACTTTTTCATTTTCGTTCTTTCAAGTTTCAGAAGCTCTCCCAAGAGCTACCCCAGTCCGCCGAATTTGCTGTAGCGCGGAAGACACACCGCGGATTAGAATGCTTAACCAGCAGCCATTTTTTGCCCAGACTGGAGGGCAACTGCGCCGGGGTGATTGCGGGAGATTGCGCCCTCAACCGCTGCGACTACGCTCTTGCGAAGATCGAGAGAGTAAGGCTTGGCCATCCATGCTGCCCTACGCCCAGCAAGCATGGTGGTGATCAGAGACACCCTGATTTGCGAATCTCAAGTATCTCGCTCTAGTTGATCTCAGCTGACTGATTGAACCTTGCCGTCGCTGCGGCCCAAAGCGGACGTCGCGCTTGCCTGGTCTGAAAGGCGATTCGAGGCTTACGCAACGTCAGACCTGTGCATCATTGGAACTGGCCAAGGCGCACTGCGACTCTTAAGGAGCCGCACCGTCATGGCCGTGGCGAGACCCGTGGCAATCAAGTACGCGGGGGAGATGTTCCACCCGCTACCTGTACCTGCGAGCACTAAATAGCTCAGCAGTCCCCCCGTCGAGACGGTGAAACCAAGCCAGCAAGCTTCGGAAAATGAAATCCACGTTCGCCGCGCCAAAGATCGAGCACGAGGTAGAACACGAGAAAGGTATTGCCGAGCGCCGCCGGCAGCAAATCTATGATGATCCCTTGCCTGTCATTTTTCGACCCCGCTGCATGTGGAGCGCGCAACCCTCGGATATTTCGGGCGTTTTGCGCAAGTTTCGCCCGAACATAACTTGTTTTGGCGAAATATTCGGTGCTACGAGAATAAGGTCAGTTCTACCGCTCGTCCGCGATCACCTTACCGTCGTTCGGCAGCGCACCGGGCCTCACCAGTTCAACCTCGCCTCCGAGTTTCGTCACGGCGCGCAAGGTGCCTGCAATCTCCTCGCGCAACGCATCGTTCGCGGCCGCCGTCTCCGCTTTCAGCGTCATTGCATCGGCCTCGCCTTGGCGCGTGACGACGAGGCGTAATCTTCCGAGCGCGGAATGGCGCTTACCGATCTCGGCGACCTGCTCGGGGCGAACGAACATGCCTTTGACCTTGGTGGTTTGGTCCGCGCGGCCCATCCAGCCCTTGATGCGCATGTTGGTGCGCCCGCAGGGACTGGTCCCGGGCAGTGCCGCGGTGAGGTCGCCGAGTGCGAGCCGGATCCAGGGATGGTGCGGGTCGAGTGAGGTCACGACGATCTCGCCGACGTCGCCGGGTGCCACGGCATCGCCGGTACCGGGCTTGACGATCTCCATGATGAGATCCTCGTTCACGACCATGCAGTCGCGTGCGCTGGTCTCGAAGGCGATGATGCCGAGATCGGCGGTGCCGAAAGCCTGGTAGGCGTCGATGCCGCGCGCCTTGACCTCGGCCTGGAGCGAGGGCGGGAAGGCCGCGCCCGAGACCAGCGCGCGCTTGATCGAGGAGACGTCGCGGCCCGAGCTTGCGGCAGCATCGAGCAAGATCTTCAGGAAGTCCGGCGTGCCGCTGTAGCCGACGGGACGGTAGGCCTCGATCAGCTCGAATTGCTGCTCGGTATTCCCTGGACCAGCCGGGATCACGGCGCAACCTAGCGCGCGGGCTGACGCATCGAAGATGAAGCCGCCAGGGGTGAGATGGTAGCTGAAGGTGTTGAGCACGATGTCATCGGGCCGGAACCCGGCCGCGAACAGCGCCCGTGCGCCGCGCCAGGGGTCGGCCTGCCGCCCCTCCGGCTCGAAAATCGGCCCGGGGGAGGTGAAGAGGCGGGCGAACGAGCCGGGCGCCGCCGCGACGAACCCTCCGAAGGGCGTGGAGGCCTTGTGCAGGGCCGGCAGTTCCGACTTGCGCAGCACCGGCAGGCCAGCCAGGGCCGCCCTGGAGGTCACGGCGGCCGGATCGACGCCTTTCAGCCGATCGGCATAGGCGGGCGCGGTCATCGCAGAGCGCAGCACG
This sequence comes from Bradyrhizobium sp. MI1.10, assembly GCF_055811035.1. NCBI lineage: Bacteria > Pseudomonadati > Pseudomonadota > Alphaproteobacteria > Hyphomicrobiales > Nitrobacteraceae > Bradyrhizobium > Bradyrhizobium sp. MI1.10. The sequence goes on along the minus strand of NZ_JBVVPN010000003.1, from coordinate 299,656 downwards.
CCTGGCAGGCGGGCGAACAGATCGACCTCTCGCGCGGCTTGTTCGCGCGTCTCGAGGGCGTCGTAATGGGCGGTCATGGCTGATCTTTCCGGGTTGGCATCCGTTGCGCGCCGCCGCCGGCATGGGTATCAGGCCGTGGACGAGGTTTGAAGAGGACGCGATGGCGGACGAGGGAATCAGTGCGGCGGACGAGGCGTCGGACGTCGTGCCGCGCCTGAAGCGCCGCATGATCGACGAGGCGCTGCCGTTGTGGTCGACGGTCGGTTGGGACCATGGCGCGGGTGGTTTCATCGATCGGCTGCATCGTGACGGCACGGCGGACAGCGCCGCGCCGCGGCGCGTGTTCGTGCAGGCACGTCAGATCTGGTGCTACGCCAAGGCTGCGCAGATGGGCTGGTACCCTGAGGGGCGCGCCATCGCACTGAAGGGGCTTGAGCATCTGCTCGCCAAAGCAAAGGCGCCCGACGGCCGGCCCGGCTACGTGCACCGGCTGACGCCGGAGGGCGCGGTGCTGGACGGCCGGCGCGACGCCTACGACCACGCCTTCATCCTGTTTGCGCTCGCAACCGTCTATGCGCTCGACCAGGACGCGCAAATTCGCGCCGAGATCGATGCGCTGCTCGCCTTCCTCGACGGTCATCTGCGCTCGCCGCACGGCGGCGTTCACGAAAGCCTTCCGGTCTCGCTGCCGCGCCGGCAGAATCCACACATGCATCTGTTCGAGGCGATGATCGCGTGCTTCGATGCGACCCACGATTTGTCGTTCCAGAACCGCGCTGGCGAGTTCTTCGCGCTGTTCCTCGCCAGTCTCTACGACAAGCGGACGCGCGCGCTCGGCGAATATTTCGAGGAGGACTGGTCGAAGATCGCGCCGGTCAGCGTCGAGCCCGGCCACCAGGCGGAATGGGTCTGGTTGCTGAAGGGGTTCGAACGCATCACGGGCTGCCCGACCGGACAGCGGCGCGCCGAGCTGCTGGAAACCGCGCTGCGCCATCGCGACGAGGCCACCGGCTGCCTGATCGACGAAGGTGACGATGCCGGCAACATTCGCCGCACTACGCGCCGGCTGTGGCCACAGACCGAGATTGCGAAGGCGTGGATCGCGCAGGCCGAATCCGGCGAGGCGGGCGCGGCGGACGAGGCGCGCATGGCGCTGGCGCGGCTCGAACGCCATTATCTCAGCCATCCCGTGCGGGGCGGCTGGTACGACCAGTTCGACCGCGACGGCAAATCGCTGATCGACACCATTCCTGCGTCGTCGTTCTATCATGTTCTCTGCGCAGTCACGGAAGCGGAACAGGTATTGGAAGGTTAAAGCCAGCGCTTGCGCCGCTTGAAGCTCTTGAGGTTCTTGAAGCTTTTGCGCTGGTCGCCGGCACCGCCGAGGTAGAATTCCTTGACGTCCTCGTTGTTGCGCAATTCGTCCGCGGTGCCGTCGAGCACGACCTTGCCCTGCTCCATGATGTAGCCGTGGCTTGCCACCGACAGCGCAGCGCGGGCGTTCTGCTCGACCAGGAGAATGGTGACGCCGAGGTCACGATTGATCTTGTGGATGATCGAGAACACCTCTTTCACCAGCAGCGGCGACAGGCCCATCGAGGGCTCGTCCATCAGGATCATCTTCGGGCGCGCCATCAGCGCGCGGCCGATCGCGAGCATCTGCTGCTCGCCGCCGGAGAGATAACCGGCCAACCCGGTGCGCTCCTTCAGGCGCGGGAAATAGTTGAAGACCATATCGAGATCGGCCCCGACCTCGCGGTCTCTGCGGGTGAAGGCACCTAGCTTGAGGTTTTCCAGCGAGGTCATGTCGGCAACGATGCGCCGGCCCTCCATCACCTGGAAGATGCCGCGGCGGACGATCTTGTCGGGATCGATGCCGTTGATGCGCTCGCCTTCGAACAAGATTTCGCCACGCGTGACTTCGCCGTCCTCGGTCTTGAGCAGCCCAGAGATCGCCTTCAGCGTCGTCGACTTGCCGGCGCCGTTGGCGCCGAGCAGCGCCACGATCGCGCCCTTGGGCACGTCAAGGCTGAGGCCGCGCAGCACCAGGATGACATCGTCATAGACGACCTCGATGTTGCGCACGGCAAGGAGAGGCGGCGCGGATACGACGATCGGGGAGGGGCGCTCGATGTGAGCCGCTTCACTCATGGTCAGTTACTCTCTCGATGTCGTCACCTGCCTCGTGCGCAATAGCGCACTGGGGCGGGGTGACTCAGTATTCCAGAGACGCCGGAGATTCACCGGGAAGCCGCGGCGTACTGGATCCCCCGCTTCCAGTGCGCGCTGCGCACAAGGCGGGGGATAACAGTTGTGCGTACGGCGAAAGCGAGGTTCACCAGCCCAGCAATTCCGGCTTGCGCGGCAGCTCGACGGTCTTGACCTTCTCGAGCTTGATCGCGCTCTTGGCCATGAGGTCGTTGAGGTCGCCGTCGGTCGCGCCCGCAATCCTGGTGCGGTAGAGGTCGACCTTCAGCGTGCCGCGGTGGTCCTTGTCGGTCCAGGTCGAGGGATTGCAGACACCTTCCATCCCCGCCGGCACCCAGTCCTTCTTCTGGTAGAAGCCCTTGGCGACGTTCTCGCCGGTGGCGCCGCCGTTCTTGGCGGCCCAATCGATCGCCTCCTTCATGTAGAGCGCCGAGCAGACCGCCGCGATGTAGTGCACCGGGCGATAGACCTTGCCGGTGGGATCGGACATCTTGGAGATCTCCATCACCGTCTTCATGCCGGGCGCATCGCCGCCCCAACTCACCGCGGTGCGCAGCGGGAAGATCACGCCGTCGGCGGCATCGCCCGCGGTCTTTGCGGCGTTCTCGTCCATGCCCCAGACATTGCCCATGAACTGGATGTCGACTCCGGCGGTCTTGCAGGCCTTCATCACCGAAATGTTGGACGCGGCGGTGTTGCCGAGATAGGCGTAGTTGGCGCCCGAGGATTTCAGGCTCAGGCACTGCGCGCTGTAGTCACCCGGCGCAAGCGCGAACACCAGCGGCGGCAGCACCTCGAAGCCGAGCTCCTGCGCCATGGCTTCGCCGGCGGCCTTCGGCGCGTTCGGATAGGGGTGGTTGGCGCCCATGTGGACGAATTTCGGCTTGCCGGACTTGCCCTTGGCCTTCCAGTCTTCGGCTGCCCACATCAGCATCGCGCGCAGCGAGTCCGAATAGCTCGGACCATAGAAGAAATTGTAGGGCGCGGGCTTGGCCTTGCCGCTGATGCCTTCGGGATCGGTGAGCGCGGCGGCATAGGAGCCGGAGAGGTCGGGGATCTTGTCCTGGGCGAGAAAGCCGGTCAGCGCCTCGGTATCCGCGGTGCCCCAGCCCATGATCGCCGCGACCTTGCTGTCGGTCGCCGACCACTTCTTGTAGAGCGCGATGGCGCGCGGCACCTGGTAGCCATAATCGTTGGTATCGACGTTAAGCTGCTTGCCGCCGACGCCACCGTTCTTGTTGACCCAGGCGAAGGTGTCGGCGACGGCCTGGCCGTAGGGCGTGCCGACGTCGGACGTGCCGCCGGAATAGTCGGCGAGATGCCCGATCGCGATCTGCGCCTGAGCGCCTGACGAGAATGCGGCGATCGCCAGCGCAAGTGACGCGGTGCTCAAAAAGGATTTTGTCTTCATTGGTTGCCTCCTCCTGTTTATTTGTTGGTTTGCGAGTTGCCCGCGCTCAATGGGAGAACGGGTAGAGTTTCCAATACGCCTTGATCTGCCGCCAGCGATGCGCGAGCCCATCCGGCTCGAACATCAGGAACGCGATGATGATCACCCCGATCGCGATCTCGCGCAGGAAGGTGATGTTGTTGTTCAGCGACAGCGCCTTGTCGATCGCGCCGCCCTTCAGCGCCACGCTGAGGAACTCCATCGTCTCGGGCAGCAGCACCACGAACGCGGTACCCATCAGCGTGCCCATGATCGAACCGGTGCCGCCGATGATGATCATGGCGAGGAACAGGATCGAGCGTTCGATGCCGAAGCCCTCTTGCGACACCACGAGCTGGTAGTGTGCGTAGAGCGCGCCGGCGATGCCGGCGAAGAAGGCGGCGAGCCCAAATGACAACGTGCGATACTTGGTGAGATTGATGCCCATGATCTCCGCGGAGAGATAATGGTCGCGGATCGCCACCAGCGCTCGGCCGTCGCGGGTGCGCATCAGATTGGTGACGAGGACGTAGCTTGCAACTACGTAGGCGAGTACGACGTAGAAATATTGCCTGTCGCCGCGCAGCGTGTAGCCGAAGATCGAGAACGGACTGGCGCTGGCCGGCACCGAGCCGCCAGTGAACCACTCCGCGCGCGAGAAGAAGTCGAGCAGGATGTATTGTGCCGCGAGTGTTGCGATGACGAGATAAAGCCCCTTCAGTCGCGCCGCCGGGATGCCGAAGATCAGCCCGACCAGCGCAGTGACGACGCCCGCGAGGGGGATCGCGAAGAACACCGGGATCGATGCGCTATTGGAGATGTAGGCCGAGGTGAAGGCGCCGAGCAGGAAGAAGGCGGCGTGACCGATCGAAATTTGGCCTGTGAAGCCGACCAGGATGTTGAGACCAAGCGCGGCGATCGAGAAGATGCCGATCTGGATCAGGATGCTGAGCCAGTACCCACCAAGGAATTGCGGCACGAGACAGAGCAGCACCACGCCGACGATCGCAAAGTTGCGGCTGGTCGTGGTCGGGAAGATCGTGGTGTCGGCCGCGTAAGAGGTGCGGAAATCACCAGCAGGGATGAGGGCGGGGCCGGCCATGGATCAGATCCGTTCGATGTCGTGGGTGCCGAACAGGCCGTAAGGCTTGATCATCAGCACGATGATGAGCACGTAGAACGGCGCGATCTCGTAGAGATTGCCCCAGTGCAGGTATTCGCTGTCGACATATTGCGCGATGTTCTCGAGTAATCCGATGATGATGCCGCCGAGCACGGCGCCGCCGACGGAATCGAGCCCGCCGAGGATCGCCGCCGGAAACACTTTTATGCCGTAGGCGGCAAGGCCCGAGGATACGCCGTTCACGACCGCGACGACGACGCCCGCCACCGCCGAGACCGTTGCGGAGATCGCCCAGGCCATCGCGAACACGCTTTTGACGGAAATACCGAGCGATTGCGCGACCTGCTGATTGAACGCGGTGGCGCGCATCGCAAGGCCGTACTTTGACGCGCGGAAGAACCAGGCCATGCCGATCATCATCGCGATCGAGACGACGAGACTCATGACATAGACGGTTTGGATCTGAAGCCCGAGCAGGCTGACGGACTGGCTCTCGAACACGCGCGGGAACGGCTGCGGATTGACGCCGAACATCCATTTCAGCGTTGCCTGCAGCACGGTGGACAGGCCGATCGTCACCATGATGACCGAGATGATGGGTTCGCCGATCATCGGTCGCAGGATCAGGACCTGCACCGCGATGCCGAACACGAACATGAACACCAGCGTCATCGGCATGCCGATCCAGAACGGCACCTGGTATTTCGCGAGCAAGGTCCAGCACACCCAGGCGCCCACCAGCAAGAGCTCGCCCTGCGCGAAATTGACGACCTGCGAGGCCTTGTAGATCAGCACGAACGACATCGCGACCACGCCATAGAGCGTGCCGACCACGAGGCCATTGACCAGGAGCTGGATGAGGAAGGCGGTGTTCATGCCGATGTCCGCGTAAAATGCAGAAGCGATAACGGTGCACCCTCTCCCCTTGCGGGAGAGGGTGGCTTCGCGAAGCGAAGCCGGATGAGGGGTTGTCTCCGCAGCGACGGTGCGGAGACAGGACCCCTCACCCGAGTGGGGTCTTCGCTGACGGCGGAGATGCCCTCTTCCACAAGGGGATGGGGCGCATCGACTGGCAGCTTGCGCTCGTTTGAAAGCGTGTTCACTCCGCGGCCTCCGCCAAATGCCCCGGTCCGCCCAAATCCACCACTCGCAGCGTCGTCCGCACCCTTTGCGTGGTGCCGTCCTGGAACCGGATCACGGTGTCCACGGGGATCTCGGCCTGGCCGCCGTAGATCGCGTCGATGATGCCTTCGTATTTCTCGTTGATGACGCTGCGGCGCACTTTCCGCGTGCGGGTGAGCTCGCCGTCGTCGGCGTCGAGCTCCTTGTAGAGCAACAGGAAGCGCGAGATGCGCTGTGCCGGCGGCAGGGTCGCGTTGACGGTCTCGACTTCCTTCTTGAGCAGCGCATAGACCTCGGGTCGCGAGGCCAGGTCGCTGTAGGTCGTAAACGAGAGCCGGTTCTTCTCCGCCCATTTCGAGATGATGGAGTAGCGGATGCAGATCATTGCGGCGAGCGTGTCGCGCCCCGAGCCCAGCACCACGGCTTCCGCGATGTAGGGCGAGAACTTCAACTTGTTCTCGATGAATTGCGGCGAGAAGCGCTCGCCGCGCGAGGTCTCGGCGAGATCCTTGATGCGGTCGATCACCACGAGCTGGCGATTCGCGTTGAAATAGCCGGCGTCGCCCGACAGCATCCAGCCGTCCTTGATGTCGGCGACGCTCGCCTCCGGGTTCTTGTAGTAGCCGAGGAACATGTTGGGATGCCGCACCACGATCTCGCCGACGCCGTGGACGTCGGCATTGTCGATGCGGATTTCGACGCTCTCGGCCATCGGCACGCCCGTCGTGTCGGGATCGACCTTGCCCGCGGGATGCAGCGTGTAGGCCCCCAGTAGCTCGGTCTGGCCGTAGAGCGTGCGCAGCGGCACGCCCATGGCCTGGAAGAACTTGAAGGTCTCGGGCCCAAGTGCCGCGCCGCCGGTTGCGGCCGAACGCAGGCGGGTGAAGCCGAGGCGGTCGCGCAACGCGCGGAACAGGATCGCGTCGGCGAAGCCGGAACGCTCGCCCTGTTCGAGCGCGGCAAGTCCGCTCTTCATGCCGATGTCGAACAGGCGCTGCTTGAACGGCGTTGCGTCCATCACCCTGGCGCGGACGTCGGCGGCAATCGATTCCCAAACGCGCGGTGCAAACAGGACAAACGTCGGCGCGATCTCGCGCAGATCGTTCATCATGGTCTCGGGCTCCTCGACGAAGTTGATCTTCATCCGGCACAAGAGACCTTTGCCGAGTACATAGACCTGTTCCATGATCCAGGGCAGCGGCAGCACCGACACGTATTCGTCGTCCGGCCCTTTCGGATCGAAAGCGAGATAGGTCGCGCAGTGGCCGAGCACGCGGCCGGCCGCGAGCATCGCGAGCTTTGGATGCGAGGTGGTGCCTGATGTCGTGCAGAGGATCGCGACGTCCTCGCCCTTGGTCGTGTCCACCAGCCGGTCGTAAAGTTCCGGCTCGCGCGTAGCCCGCGCCCGGCCGAGTTCGGCAAACGTCTCCGCTGACATCAAGCGCGGATCGTCGTATTTCCGCATGCCGCGCGGATCGGAATAGATGATGTGCTTCAGCTTTGGGACGCGGTCGGCCAGCGTAAGCAGCTTGTCGACCTGCTCCTCGTCCTCGGCGAAAACGAGCTGCGCCTCGCCATAATTGAGGAGATACGAAGCTTCTTCGTCGAGCACGTCGCGGTAGAGCCCGAGGCTCAAGCCTCCAACCGCATGAGTGGCGATTTCCGCCGCGACCCAGTCCGGCCGGTTGTCGCCGATGATGCCTATAACGTCTTGGCGCCCAAGGCCCAGTTCGATGAGGCCGAGCGCGAAATCGCGCACCCGCGTCTGGTAGGCGTTCCAGGTGAACGGGCGCCAGAGCCCGAGATCCTTCTCCCGGAGTGCGATCTCGTTGCCGTACTCCTTCGCATTGAGCCGGAGCATTTTCGGATAGGTGTCGGCCTGGGCGACGCGGCCTGCGTAATCCATCATGCCGCGCTCTCCTGCGCCGGCGGAGCATCGTCAGGGTCCACCAGCACCTCGTCCTCTTCGCCGAGATAGGCGCGCCTGACGTGGGGATCAGCGAGCACGGCGGCCGGATTGCCCTCGGCGATCTTGCGGCCGAAATCCAGCACCATGACGCGGTGGGAGATGTCCATCACCACGCCCATGTCGTGCTCGATCATCACCACGGTCATGCCGAACTCCTCGTTGAGATCGACGATGTACCGGGCCATGTCCTCCTTCTCCTCGAAGTTCATGCCGGCCATCGGCTCGTCGAGGAGAATGAGGCGCGGCTCCAGCGCCATGGCGCGGGCGAGCTCGACGCGCTTGCGCAAGCCGTAGGAGAGGGTGCCGGCCGGCGCCTTTCGCACCGACTGGAGGTCGAGGAAATCAATGATTTCTTCTACCTTGCGGCGGTGCTCGAGCTCTTCCTTGCGCGCGCCGGTGAGCCAGTACAGCGAGCCCGTGAGAAAATTGTTCTTCAGGAGGTGATGGCGGCCGACCATGATGTTGTCGAGCACGCTCATATGGTGGAACAGCGCCAGGTTCTGGAAGGTGCGGCCGATGCCGAGCGAAGCGCGCGCGTTGGGCGTCAGGCCGGTGATGTCGCGGCCCTGGTAGAACAACTGGCCTTCGGTCGGCTTGTAGCGGCCGGAAATACAGTTCACGATCGAGGTCTTGCCGGCGCCGTTGGGGCCGATGATCGAGAACAGCTCGCCTTCCCTGATGGCGAAGCCGACATCGGTCAGCGCACGAACGCCGCCGAATCGCAAGGACACGCCGCGCACTTCAAGACTGGTAGCCACCAAACAGATCCCTCCCGGTGATGGCGCTTTCAGTGGCGCTCTTCGTCCGTTTCTGTCGTGCGATCCTAGTACGACCGTGCCGGTGAGGCCATGCAGCAGATGGTCTCGACCGGAGCCGCGCCGCTCTCTTCCCGTTTGGGATCAAAAGCCGCATCGCCCGAGGTGGTCCTCAATAGGGGAAAGCGCTATTTTGAAATGTCCCCCGCCTGACAATTCTGCGACAAAGTTTTTGGATGGGGGGATCATCCATCTTTCGTCGGATGGTGGTCGAAACGGTCATGCTGCGTTGCAGCAGAACAGGAGTGACGAACGGTGCGGCTGGCTTCGGGATCATGATTTCAGAGGATCAACTGAAGCGCGTCGCTGCCTGGTCGCGCGAGCTCACGCCAGCGGAGATCGAGGTCGCTCGTACCGGGATCACGGAGCGGTCCTACGGCACGGGCGAGACCGTTTTCATGCGCGGCGATACGTTCGACTATTGGGCCGGCATGGTCTTCGGCCTTGCCCGGATGGGCGGGGTCTCGCGCGACGGCAAGGAGACGAGTCTTGCCGGGCTGACGGCAGGGGCCTGGTTCGGCGAGGGCAGCGTGCTCAAGAACGAACCGCGCCGCTATGACGTGGTGGCGCTGCGCAACAGCCGCGTCGCACTGATGGAGCGTAGCGCCTTCATGTGGCTGTTCGAGAACAGCGTCGGCTTCAACCGCTTCCTGGTGCGCCAGCTCAACGAGCGGCTCGGCCAGTTCATCGGTATGCTCGAAGTCAACCGCACGCTGGATGCCACCGCGCGGCTTGCCCGCAGCATCGCCTCGCTGTTCAATCCGATCCTCTATCCGGAATCCACCGCGCATCTGGAGGTCACCCAGGAGGAGATCGGCGCGCTTTCCGGCATGTCCCGCCAGAACGCCAACCGCGCGCTGAACCGGCTGGAGAAAGAGGGGCTGCTGCGGCTGGAGTACGGCGGCGTGACCATTTTGGATATCGAGCGGCTAAGGGGATACGGGGAGGAGTGAAGCCGCGTTCGCGGCCGCTACCACCGCTTGCTCTTCCGGCACGACGAGCCCATCCTTGCCGATCCTGGGCCCATGACCGGGTCCAGCAGACCGCGCCATCGCGGCGCCCGCGGGGTCTCGACCCATGAACTGCTCCTGTTGCGGTTCCGAGGTTCAGAGCGGCTTTGCCTTCTGCCCGAAATGCGGCACGAAGCAGCCGAACGCCTGCCCCGGCTGCGGCTATGCGTGCGCACCGGATTTCGCGTACTGCCCGAAATGCGGCGCCCTCGTCAGTGAAGCCTCCAAGGCCGGCGGGCAGGCATCAATGCAGGCCAGCCGCGTGACAATCCCGACCAGGGCGTCCTCGCCACCGCTGGCGCCGACGGCCGACGCCCTATACGGGTTTCGATCGCAGCCGGACAAGATCGACAGCGAAGCCAACCGCCGCACCATTACCGTGCTGTTTGCCGACCTTAGCGGCTTCACCACGATGAGCGAGCGACTCGATCCTGAAGTCATGCAGGCGCTTCAGAACGAATTGTTCGAGGAGCTAACGGCGGCGGTGCAAAGCTTTGGCGGCTTCGTGGACAAATTCATCGGCGACGCGCTGCTTGCGCTATTCGGAGCGCCGGCCGCGCACGAAGACGACCCCGAGCGGGCCGTCCGCGCCGCGCTCGATATGATCGGCCGAACGGCGCAACTCAGCGAACGTGCAAAGGCGTATGCCGGGTCACCGCTCCTGCTTCATGTCGGCATCAACACCGGGCACGTGGTTGCTGGCGGACTGGGTGTCGGAGTTGCCAAATCCTACTCGGTCACGGGCGATACGGTGAATACGGCTCAACGATTGCAGTCGATGGCTTCCACGGGCGAGGTGCTGGTCGGGCCGCTGACCTACCGTCTTACGCGGCATGCATTCTCATATGAATCGCTTGGCGAGGTCTCGCTGAAGGGCAAGATGGGCAGCGTCCTGGTCCATCGCTTGAACGGACCGCTCGACACGCCCCGTGCGGCACGCGGCCTCGATACGCTGGGCCTCAGTGCGCCGGTGATTGGGCGCGACGCCGAGCTGGCCCGTCTAGTCGACAATCTTGATCTCGCGTGTGGCGGCGCGGCGCAGCTGGTGCGGCTGGTCGGTGAAGCCGGCATCGGCAAAACGCGTCTGGTGGACGAATTCGTTGCCCACGCCCGCGATGAGGACCGTTTCGCCGGCGTGGCGATCCGGCGCGCTGTCTGCTCGCCGCTGGGCGAACAGTCCTATGGCACCCTTGCCGCTGTGCTGCGCAGCGCCTACGGCATCGCGCAGAAGGCGACCGTGGCGGAGGCCCAGGCCAAGCTGGCCACGGCACTGTCGGAGCTCGGCCTTGCGGTCGAAGAGGCCGATCGCCTGATGCCCCTTTATTTCCACGTTCTCGGCCTCGGCGATCCGGACGCCGCGCTGCAGCACGTCGAGCCCGAGCAGCTTCGGCGGCAGATATTCTTTGCGATTCGTACCGTGTTCGAACGGCGCCTGGTCCTGTCGCCGCTCCTGATCATTGTCGAGGATCTGCACTGGGCCGATGCTGTATCGCTTGAAGCGCTGCGATTCCTGATGGACCGGCTGGAGCGTACGCGGCTGATGCTGTTGTTTACGCATCGGCCCATGTTGGAACTGGATCAGTTCGGCTCGGGACGGATCAGCCATACAACCCTTCGATTGCTTCCACTTGGTGACGCAGACGGACAAAAGCTGCTCGCGGCCTACTTCAGCCACGGCTGGAGTGAACCGCCGGGCAATCTGTTCAGCCGAATCCTCGAGCGCGCGGGCGGCAATCCACTCTTCTTTGAGGAAATCATCCGCGGTCTCATCGAAGCTGGCGCTTTGGAGCGTGACGGCTCACGGTGGCGGATCAAGTCAGATGAAGCCGCCGCCGGTATACCGGCAAGCATTCAGGCCCTGCTACTGGCGCGCCTGGACCGGCTGCCGCATGAGGTGCGCCGCTTGGCCCAGGAGGCCGCGGTGATCGGCCCCCGTTTTGACGCGGCTCTTCTCGGTGCGATGGCATCTGAGAGGACGAAGGTGGAAGCGGGGCTCGAACTTCTGTGCGATGCCGAGATTGTCGAGGAGGTCGCGGGTGCGAACTCGATCTCGCTGCGATCTTATCGCTTTACGCAAACCATGCTTCAGGACGTGATCTATCAAAACCTGCTCTTGCAGCGTCGGATCGAGCTCCATGGACGGATTGGTGCCGCGCTGGAGCGGCTCTATGGCAATGAGCCCGAGCGCCTCGAGGACCTCATACTGCTCGGACACCATTTCAGCCTGAGCGCGAGCAAGCCGAAAGGTGCGCGCTATCTGCGCGCGGCCGGCGATCGCGCCCGCGCGACCTACGCCAATGACGATGCCATTCGCTTCTACCAACAGGCTCTCGCCGTGTTGTTGGCCGGCGGGGAACGGGAGCCCGAACGCCTGATCCTCTGCGAGCGCATCGCGGAGCTGTGTGCCGCGGCCGGCCGGAGGATCACGGCTGAGGAGCACTACCAGAGTGCGCTGGAAGGTCATCGCAATGCGGAGGACCGCATCGGCGAAGCGCGAATTCTCCGCAAGCTTGGCCGATTGTTGTGGGACGCCGGCAAGCGGATCAAGGCAGAGGCGCATTATGCCGAGGCGGCCGAACGGCTGGGAGGGACCGACGCGCCCATCGAGTGGGCGCACCTCCTGCAAGAGCGCGGCCGTCTTTCGTTTCGCACGGGCGATCACGTGGCCGCCGCGAGATGGGCGGACGAGGCGCTTGGCTACGCCCGAAGCGTACCGGCGGACGCCGACAGGCAAGTCGGATTCGAGGCGGCGCGCGCCATTGCAGAGTCGCTCAACACCAAGGGGGTGGCACTGGCGCGGCTTGGCCGACACCAGGAGGCGGTCCGCGAGGTGGAGCAAAGTGTCGCAGCAGCCGAGGCCGCCGGTCTCCTCAACGTGGCCTGCCGCGGTTACACCAATCTCGGTGTGCTCTACACGATTGTCGACCCTGCGAAAGCCGTGGAGATTTGCCGGCGCGGACTTGATGTCGCGCGTCGGATCGGCGATCTCGGGTTCCAGGCGCGCCTTCTCGCCAATTTTGCCGTTGCCTGTTGCACCTTCACCGACAAATGTACTGAGGAGGGGGTGCCGGCCGCCGAAAAGGCGATCGAAATCGACCGCGCGCTTGATCAGCGCGAGCATCTCTCCGTGCCGCTGATCGTGCTCGGGCAAATCCATCAATGTCATTTCCGGCCCGATCTGGCTGCTCGTTGCTACAATGAGGCCATCGAGGTGGCGAGCGAAACCGGCGAGCCGCAGCAGCTGTTTCCATGCTATGATGGTCTTGCGACGCTGAACCTTGATCGAGGCGACATGCCCGAAGCCGAGCGATATTTCGCGCTGGCACAGGACGTCTGCACGCGGCACGGGCTTGATCCCGCAGGGCTGATCGTACTGCCGTTTCTTGACTAGATCATGTGAAGGAGTGCCATCATGTCTGAACGTCACGTCGAGGGACCACTTCAACCGGGCGATCGTGCACCGAACGTCGTGCTGGACGCGATCACACGCGACGGAAAGATCGCGCTCGAAGACTTTCGCGGACAAAGCCCGATATTGGTGGGCCTGTATCGGGGGCTGCATTGCCCGTTCTGCCGCCGCCATATCGCGGCACAGGCGCAACTTGATGCCGCCTTGCACGAGAAAGGCGTCGAAAGTCTCACGGTGGTCAACACGCCGATCGAGCGCGCGCGACTCTATTTCCGTTACCATCCGTTGCCCAACCTGCTCGCTGCGTCCGATCCCGAGCGGATCTCGCACCGCGCGTTCGGCCTGCCCAATCTCGAGTTCACGGAGAACGAGACCGAGTGGCCGCGCAAAGTGGGGATGGATGTGGTCATGAGCATGCAAGTCGACATTCCCGGAGAATTGTCCGGGCCGATGAATCGCTTGGCGGCTGCCGAGCAGCTCAACAACAAGGATGGCTACCAGATGATGGAAGCCGATCAGCGCATGGCGGCAACCGGCCAGGGCCAGCTGTTTGGCCAGTTCCTGCTCGATCGGGACGGGATCGTGCGCTGGACTTTTACCGAGGTTCCTGAAGGCGGCCAGCGCATGTTCGGCATGCCGAGCCCGCAGGAGTTGATGTCGGCCGCCTCGCAGGTGGCAGACTAAGCATCGTTGCTTGGTTGGCGGCGCAAATGCTGCGCTCAACGCGCTGCAATCCGCGGCTTCCTCTCCGCTGGCGCTGTTGCCATCGCCGAGAGCGGTGGCCGCGTGACATGCGGATCAGTTTGAACCACGGCCATCCTGCTCATGACATTGCAATGACCCAGGGCGCACAATGACCAACATCCAGGAGCGGCTCCTCGAAAGCAAGATGACCGAGATTGAGCAGGCCCGATCCTGGAGCCCACGCGTGATCTCGAAATTTGAAATGCTTATCAGGAGCGGTGACGATCTCTCGCTCTACCGGATCAATCCTCTTGCGTTCGCGCGTGATCGGACCATCACCGAGGCCGAAAGCATCGACCTGTTTCTCCACGCGACAAGGAGTGGGTTGTTCGAGATGAGTTGGGACGTTGTCTGTCCCCAATCCGGCATGGTGCTCGACAGCTTTGGCGCTCTGCGCACCCTGAAGACCCATTACGTTTGCGGCCTATGCGACGTCAGCGGTGAAACCGATCTCGACGATTTCATTGAGGTTACGTTTACGGTCTCGCCGCAACTCCGGCGGCTTCCATTTCATGATCCTCATTCCCTCTCGGTCGAGGATTTCCACTGGAAGCTTCGTTTCTTGGGCGACGCGCGCTTGCCTGGCCAGAAGGTCCGATTTCTGGATTTCCTGCATGGATTGGTTCGCGGACTCGCGTTCTTGCCGCCTGGCTCGACCACCACTCTTCGCGCCGAGCTCGGTCCCGGTGCCCTGGCCGGCGTCAACGTCCAAACGCAGGCTGCATTCCTGGTCTCGGTCGCAGGCGAACCCGCAACCGCGCCGACCGTCCTGCGAGTCCGATATGATGGGCGGCGTTTCTGGCCTTCTCTGTCCGCCGTCCCGCCCGGCCCCATTGTGATCGACGTGGAGAACTCCGGCGCAGTGCGTGGCTCATTGCTCCTGATCAATTGGCCGGCCGAAGTCCTGGCTCAGACGACCAAGCCTGCGCTCGAGTTCGAACCGTATCTGTCCGGCGGCATGTTGCTTGCGCGGCATACCTTCCGCCGCCTGTTCCGCTCGGAACGCATCGACGAGCGGGAAGGCCTGGGCATCCGGCAGGTAACCTTGCTGTTCACGGATCTCAAGGGTTCGACCGCAATGTACGAACGTCTCGGCGATCTGAATGCCTATGCCCTGGTCCGCGAGCTCTTTGCCTTGCTGGGAGCGACCGTCCAGGAGCATTCCGGCGCCATCGTCAAAACGATCGGAGACGCCGTGATGGCGGTCTTCTCCCGCCCGACAGACGCGGTCTCCGCGGCGCTACACATGCTCGGAGAAATAGAACGCTACAACAGCGAGCACGGTGATCCGAGCATCATCCTCAAGATCGGAGCGCATTGTGGTCCTTCGATTGCCGTGACCCTCAACGAAAATCTGGACTACTTCGGGCAGACTGTGAATGTCGCGGCGCGCGTGCAAGCGCTGGCCGATGCCGGCGAAATCTGTGTCTCGGAAGCGCTTTATTCGGCGCCGGGCGTCAGCGATCTCCTCGCCGGTCACGCCGTCGTTGAGTTTGATGCACCTCTGCGCGGCGTCGAAGGAAATGCGTGCGTGTATCGTGTCGTGCGTGGATAGAATCCTGCTCCGGCACGACCCTGCTGAAGATTTTCACTTCACCGACACTTTCGGCTTCTTTTCCGCCAGCGCCACGGCCATCGCCGAGATCAGCGGGCGCATGAAATAGGCGTCCTCCGCCGGCACGATGTCGGGTTGCAGGCCATGCGCCGCGAGTTCGCCCGAGACCGCAGGTCCGACCGATGCGATCAGCGTCCGCTTCAAGCCTGCGCGCAGCTTCGCCTCGCTGCCGTGGGCCTTCGCGGCTTCGATCAGCCGGCGGACCTGGCCGAGATTGGTCAGTGCGATGGCGTCGATCCGCCCTTCCGCCATGTCGTCGATTGCGTTGACGATGCTGGCGTCCGCAGCCTTTGGATCGTAGACGTAAGGCAACACGGTATCGACCTCGGCACCTTGCGCGGCGAGCGCGCCGGTCAGCGCGCTGTGGTCCTTGTCGGGATAGAGCTGGAGGCCGAGGCGGTGCCCCTTCAAATCGAGCTTGCCGAGCATCTCGATCACGCCCTCGGTAGTCGGCTTCTCCGTGGTCTGCTGCGCCTCGAGCCCGATTTCGCGCAGTGCCTTGCCGGGCTTCGGGCCGCGGGTGAATTTTCGTGATCTCGCAAGCGCCGCCACGAGAGCCTGATCGAGCCCCCGTGCGACGGCGAGCTTCATGACCCGCCGCAGGCCTTCGCCGGTCATCAGCACGAGATCGTCAAACGGCCTCTCGATGGCACGGCGGATCCAGGCCTCGACCGGGGCGGGGTCCGGTACATCCTGGATGGTGAACATCGGGCATTGCACGACCTCGGCGCCTTGCTCGGCCAGCAGCTTCGAAAACTGCGCCTCCTCGCGCGTTTCCAGGATCAGGATGCGGGTGCCGTTCAAGCGGTCGGCCATGAGCCTACTCCGGTCAGTCAAAGCAATCGTACGTTCATCCTGACTCCACCGTCGGGATTGGCGCAAGGTGGGGTCGGTGATAGAGCAGGGCGCAAATCGCGGGGCGTTCCCGCAGCCGCTGCCCAAACCTTCATCAAGGCCCATGCCCGATCATCAATATGTCCTGACCCTGTCCTGTCCGGATCGTCCCGGCATCGTCTCGGCGGTGTCGACCTTCCTGGCGAATTCCGGACAGAACATCCTCGACGCCCAACAGTTCGACGACATCGAGACCAACAAGTTCTTCATGCGGGTGGTGTTCACCGCCGCCGATCTCGCCGTGGAGCTGTCGGCGCTGCAGACCGGCTTTGCCGCGATCGCCGAGCGCTTCGGCATGGAATGGCAGATGCGCGATCGCGCCGCGCATCGCAAGGTGATGCTGCTGGTGTCAAAGTCCGATCACTGCCTGGTCGACATCCTCTATCGCTGGCGCACCGGCGAGCTGCCGATGACTTTGGCCGCCATCGTCTCCAACCATCCGCGCGAGGTGTATGACGGGCTCGATTTCGGCGGGGTTCCGTTCCACTATCTGCCTGTTACGAAAGAGACCAAGCGCGAGCAGGAGGCGCAGATCCTCGACCTCGTCGCCAAGACCGGCACCGATCTCGTCGTTCTCGCCCGCTATATGCAGATATTGTCGGACGATCTCTCGGCAAACCTGTCGGGACGCTGCATCAACATCCACCACTCGTTCCTGCCGGGTTTCAAGGGCGCAAAACCCTATCACCAGGCCCATGAGCGTGGCGTCAAGCTGATTGGCGCCACCGCGCACTACGTCACCCGCGACCTCGACGAGGGCCCGATCATTGATCAGGACGTCGAGCGCATCAGCCATCGCGACACGCCTGAGGATCTCGTCCGCAAGGGCCGCGACATCGAGCGCCGCGTGCTGGCGCGCGCGATCCGCTACCATCTCAACGACCGCGTCATCCTTAACGGCCGCAAGACCGTGGTGTTCGTGGATTGATTTGCGTCACCTCTCGCCGCAAGCGGCGACGGGCGCTTTCTAGCGCACCGCGCTGCCGGACGCCGTGCCCTTCTGCGCCTGCTCTTCCTTTTCGCGATCCGCTGCCGGCATCAGCCGCTTGCGCTCGCGTTCCTTCATGTAGGCATCGTATTGCGGCGTCCCCGCCCGCGGGGGGGCGTCCGCCGGCAAGCCGCCGGCCCATTGCGGGACGTAGTCGCCCATGCCGGACGAGAGCTTTTCGTTGACGGTGCCGCAGCCGGACAGGCCCGCGGAGAGTGCGAGGAGGATCAGCAGGGAACGGAAGGGTCTGGGCATTGTACGGAGGCGAGGTCAGTCGTGTTGGACGCCAGGTCAGGCTGTCGCCGGGAGAGTACCCTTCAACAGGTAAAATAGACTTATTCGAGGTGGGTAATTTGATACCGTAGTGTGCCGACCCAGGCCCTGCCGATGTTCAAATTCTGCAAACAAAAGACGAAATCCTCCATCCACCCGGCCGACGGCGTTTCTAGACTGCGGCAAGAGCTCGCGACAAAGCGCCTTGATCGGGAGATAGGGCTTTTTCGTTGACAGGTCCATTTTGTTTGTACAATCGTACAAATGATAAGCGATTGCAATCGCGATGCCGGGTTTACTCGGACGTCACCCGATATCGCTTCTGCCGTCGGCAATCGGAACGCTCGGCTTGCGCGGAATGGTCGCCAAACGTCCGATTGACAATAAGGGCGCGAAAGACGCCATGTGGCGCGCGACATCACGCGTGCGTGAGCTAAACTTAAGGCAAGGATCGGGCACTCGGTCCAGCGCACAAGAGATCAGGAATGAAGGGGAGGGACATCTGATGTTCGAACGCAAACAACTGTCTCGTAGGACTGTTTGGGCTGCAGCAGCTGCCGCCATCGCGGGCCTTGCGGCCATCGCACCGGCCAAGGCCGAGGATAGCGTCAAGGTCGGTCTGATCCTGCCGATGACCGGCGGCCAGGCCTCGACCGGCAAGCAGATCGAGAACGCGATCAAGCTCTACATGCAGCAGAAGGGCGACACCGTCGCCGGCAAGAAAATCGAGATCATCCTCAAGGACGATGCTGCGATTCCCGACAAGACCAAGACCGCCGCGCAGGAGTTGATCGTCAACGACAAGGTCAATTTCATCGCCGGCTTCGGCGTGACCCCGGCCGCGCTCGCGGCGGCGCCGCTGGCCACGCAAGCCAAGATCCCGGAGGTCGTGATGGCGGCCGGCACCTCGATCATCACCGAGCGCTCGCCCTATATCGTGCGCACCAGCTTCACGCTGGCGCAGTCCTCCACCATCATCGCGGACTGGGCGGTGAAAAACGGCATCAAGAAGGTGGCGACCCTGACTTCGGACTACGCGCCGGGCAATGACGCGCTCAACTTCTTCAAGCAGAACTTCACCGCCGGTGGCGGCGAGGTGGTCGAAGAGGTGAAGACGCCGCTCGCCAATCCCGATTTCGCACCGTTCCTCCAGCGCATGAAGGACGCCAAGCCTGACGCGATCTTCGTGTTCGTGCCGGCCGGCCAAGGCGGTAACTTCATGAAGCAGTATGCCGAACGCGGGCTCGACAAGGCCGGCATCAAGGTGATCGGACCGGGCGATGTGACCGACGACGACCTCCTCAACAACATGGGCGACGCCGTGCTGGGCACGGTCACCGCGCACCTCTATTCGGCGGCACATCCCTCGCAGATGAACAAGGATTTCGTCGCGGCCTACAAGAAGGCCTACGGAAACCGGCCGGGCTTCATGGCGGTGGGCGGCTATGACGGCATTCACCTGATTTACGAAGCGCTGAAGAAGACCAATGGCGACACCGACGGCACCAAGCTGGTCGAAGCCATGAAGGGCCAGAAATGGGAGAGCCCGCGCGGCCCGATCTCGATCGACCCCGAGACCCGCGACATCGTGCAGAACATCTACATCCGGAAGGTCGAGAAGGTCGACGGCGAGCTTTACAACGTCGAGTTCGCGACCTTCGAGGCCGTCAAGGATCTCGGCAAGACCAAGAAGTGACGCGCGAAAGCGCGTCATCCCGGAACTCTCACCTCTCCCGCTTGCGGGAGAGGTGGGGGCCGCGGCGCCGGGGGGGGGGGGGGGCGCGGGGGGGGGGGTGGGGTGTGGGGGCAGCGCGGCCCCCCCCCCTCCCCCCGCGGGGGAGTTTACAAAAATCCGGGCCCCCGGGGCAGGAGACGAGGGG